>DXDW01000151.1 GCA_019115305.1 Candidatus Anaerofilum excrementigallinarum | reverse complement strand
AAATATCCCCGCCTTCTTTTAGCAAAATGCTGTGAAAACTCCTGACAAATTTGTGAAAAGCGAATTGCTGCATTGACTTTCCGCCATAATAAGCCTATAATGATTATACAACATAGTTTTAAAAACTAGATGAAATCATCACAAGACTATCACAAAAAGGGAGGATGGATATGAGCAGGTATTTTGCACAACGGGCGCGGGAGCCCATGTCGAGCTACACCCATTTCTGGGGCGCGGTGGCCAGTGTGGCGGCCACGGTGCTGATGGTGCTGCGGGGGATCTTTTCAGGAGCCTCCTGGCTGCTGGTGCTGGGGGCGGGACTGTTCGGTCTGTCCCTCATCGCCCTGTATACCGCCTCCAGTGTCTATCATTTTGTGGTGGCGGGGCCCAGGCGGCTTTTGCGGCTGCGCAAGCTGGACCACTCCATGATCTATGTCCTCATCGCCGGCAGCTATACCCCCATCTGTCTGGCCTATATGCCCCAGGGCCACGGCCTGGCCTTTGTGGCGGGGATGTGGGGAATGGCCCTGGCGGGCATTCTCATCAAGCTGCTCTGGCTGGACGCCCCCCGGGCGCTGTATACCGGCCTGTACCTGGCCATGGGCTGGGCCATTGTGCTGGATATCCCCGCTCTGGCCGCCATGCCCGCGGGCTGCTTTTGGATGATTTTGGCGGGCGGGCTGCTGTACAGCATCGGCGCGGTGCTGTATATCATCAAAAAGCCCAACCTTTCCCCCACCTTCGGCTTCCACGAGCTGTTCCACCTGTTTATTCTGGCCGGGTCGGCCTGCCATATTCTGGCTGTGCTGGTGTATGTGCTGTGATCGGCCGCCCCTTCCCGCCGCTCTGCGCGGCGGGATTTTTTTTGTGCCTTGAAATAGTATTATAAAATCAGCAATACTATATTGACATTCCATATTATATCTCGTATAATATAGCTGCAAGAAACATACAGGCCGGCAGGCCGACAGGGAAAGGAGCGATGGGCGTGGCCTTCAACACAGGAGCGGCGCTGCTGGACGCGCTGGTGCTCAGCGTCACAAGCCAGGAGGACACCTACGGGTACAAGATCACCCAGGAGGTGCGGGGCGTGATGAGTATCAGCGAGAGCACCTTGTATCCGGTGCTGCGGCGGCTGCAGAAGGACGGGTGCCTGGAAGCCTACGACCAGGCCTACGCAGGGCGCAACCGGCGGTATTACCGCATCACGGCCCAGGGCAGGCAGACTCTGGAGCAGTACCGCCAGGAATGGCGGGAATACGAAGCAAGAATACACAGTGTGTTGTTTAAAGGGGTGGAATCATGACAAAGGAACAATTTCTTGCCCGGCTGGAGCAGCTGCTGGCCGATCTGTCCCGGGAGGACAGGGAGGACGCGCTGCAGTTTTACCGGGAATATCTGGAGGACGCAGGGCCGGAGAACGAAGCCGCGGCTCTGGAGGAACTGGGGGATGTGGAGCAGCTGGCGGCCCAGATCCGGGCGGCCTGCCCGGTCCAGCCCGAACCCGCGCCGGCGGATGACCAGCCCCGGCCCGCCTACCAGCGCAGCCAGCCGCCCCGGTGGCCGGCTCCGCCCCAGTATACCCGCCAGGCCTACGATTACAGCCAGCCGCCTAGGAGCAGCAGCCGTCAGGGCGGCAACGCAGGCCGGGTGATTCTGCTGGTGCTTCTGCTGGTGTTCACCAGTCCCTTGTGGCTGGGGGCGGTATGCAGCGTGGCCGGAATCCTGTTCGGGGGCCTGCTGGCCGGTTTCGTCATGGCTGTGGTGGGCCTGGTGGTGGGCGTAATCTGCCTGTTCGCGGTGGGAACCGCGGGCTTCAGTGCCGTGGCCACCAGCGGCGTGGCCTTTATCGTGGCGGGCCTGGGCCTTCTGGTGCTGGGTGCCGGCTGCTGGGTGCTGGTCTGGCTGCTGAGCACGGCGCTGCCCTTTGTGATCAACAGCCTGCAGCGGCTGTTCGGCATTACCAGTGCGAAAGGAGGCGCTGCCCAATGAAAAAGGGATTCGGTATGATGATGGCCCTGGGCCTGGGGGTGTCTTTGCTGGGAGTCGTGGTGCTGGTGGTAGGACTGGCGCTGGGCGGCCGGCCCGGCAGCGTGCAGCTGCGCAACGGACACTTCCATCTGGAAAGCTGGGGGAGTGGGAACCAGGATGCAGTGCAGGTGCCGGAGATGGACCTGACCTCCTCCGATGCTCCGGTTGCATCGGATTCGCAGAAGCTGGAGGCGGAGGATGTGCGGAAACTGGAGGTGGACCTCTCCCTCTGCCAGTTGGAGATCCGCCCCGGAAACGAGGGCCAGACAGGCGCCCAGCTGTTTTTGTACGGCGACCTGAAAGCAGAGCATATCCGGCAGGAATACGATCCCGAGACCGGCAGGTGGGAGTTGAAATTCCAACCGCCGGAGGTCAATGTGGGGTCCCGGGAATATGAGGCGGTGCTGTATGTGCCTCAGAAGCTGAAAAAGCTGGAACTGGACGCCGGCATGGGCAGCGCTCGGATCGCCGATCTGGAACTGGAAATCCTGGAACTGGAAAGCGGCATGGGCAGTATCAAGCTGGAAAATGTTGTCAGTGCATCCAGCGACCTGTCGGCCGAGATGGGTTCTATCACCGGCACGGCGGATCTCGGTGGAAAAAACGAAATCAGCTGTGATATGGGCTCGGTGGAGCTGTCGGTGCCTGCGCCGGTGGAGTACCGGGCCGTGGTGGAAAATTCCATGGGCTCGGTAAAAATCGGCAGCGATGAATTCACGGCCGAGGGCAAACAATCCTACGGGCCGCAGAGTGCCGATGTGGTGTACCGGATCGAGTGCAGTATGGGCTCGGTGGAACTGAAATTCTAAATTTTTGAAGAAAAGTGAGGAGAAAACTATGAACGGAAAACAGCTTTTTAAATCCGACGCCAACCGGGTTTTGTGCGGTGTCTGCGGCGGCATCGGGGAATACCTGGGCATCGATCCCACCATTGTGCGGCTGGTGGCGGTGCTGCTGGGCCTCAGCGGAACCGGTCTGCTGGTGTATATCATTGCAGCCCTCATCATTCCCAGCCGTCCGGCGGGGATGTAAAAAATCCAAATCGTATCCCACAGCGGGCGGCTCTTTCGGGAGCCGCCCGTTTGTTTTGTCAAAAAACACGAATAAGCCGCCCTTCTTTCCCCTACAATGTACCACAGGAGGGGAGAAGCTGTGGAAAAACAAAACCTTTTGCGGCGAACGCTGCTGAAAAAACAACCCCCGGCCGACCGGCCCTTTGCCATTCTGGTGGTCACGCTGGTGGCCTTCGGGCTGGTGATGCTGTTCAGCGCCAGCTATGCGGTGGGCAGCTACCGCTTCGGCGACCCCTACACCTACATCCGCCCCCAGGCCCTGTTTGCCGTGGTGGGGCTGGCGGCCATGTGGGCGGCCAGCCGGGTGGATTATCACATCTTCCACAAGCTGGCCTGGCCGCTGCTGGGGCTGTCGGCGGTGCTGCTGGTGGTGGTGCTGTTCATGCCCGAATACAACGGCTGCCGGCGGTGGATCGTGACCCCCTTCGGCACCTTGCAGCCCAGCGAGATCGCCAAATTCTCGGTGATTCTGGTGTTCAGCCACATCATCTCCCTCAACCATGCCCGGATGCAGGGATTTGTCTGCGGGGTGCTGCCCTTTGTGATCGTTCTGGCCCCCATTGTGGGGCTGATGCTGCTGGAACCCCATCTGTCGGGCACGCTGCTGATTCTGGGCATCGGCGGGGTGCTGATGTTTGTGGGCGGCACCGGGCTGCGGTGGTTCGGCATCGCCATCGGCGGGGTGGTGGCGGCAGTGGCGGCGGCGGTGGTGCTGCTGCCCGATCTGGTGCCCTATGCCGCCAGCCGTCTGGAAAGCTGGCTGGACCCCTTCGCCGACCCCCTGGGGGCGGGACACCAGACCATCCAGAGCCT
This sequence comes from Candidatus Anaerofilum excrementigallinarum, assembly GCA_019115305.1. Classification (GTDB taxonomy): domain Bacteria; phylum Bacillota; class Clostridia; order Oscillospirales; family Ruminococcaceae; genus Anaerofilum; species Anaerofilum excrementigallinarum. Next base: position 6,596 of record DXDW01000151.1, on the reverse strand, counting down.
GTATGCCATCGGCTCGGGAGGGGCCACCGGCCTGGGACTGGGCAATTCCCGGCAGAAGCACCTCTATGTCCCCGAACCCCAGAACGACTTTATCTTCTCCATCATCTGCGAGGAGCTGGGGTTCATCGGGGCGGCCATTTTGATTCTGCTGTTTGTGGCCCTGCTGCTCCGGGGCATGGTCATTGCGGTGAAGGCCCCCGACAAGTTCGGCAGTCTGCTGGCGGTGGGCTTTGTGGTGCAGGTGGTGATGCAGGCGGCGCTGAATATGGCGGTGGTGACCAACACCATCCCCAACACCGGCATCAGCCTGCCCTTTTTCTCCTCGGGCGGCACCAGCCTGATGATGCTGTTGGGAGAGATGGGGATATTGCTGTCGGTTTCCCGGCAGGCGGGACAGGAGCGGTATTAGAAATTTCTGTTTTTGGCCCCAAAAGACACCCTTTTTGCCCCTTTTGCATAGTCTGGGACATCAAAACACCCAGACGGGCGCCCAGCGCCCCGGGGGGAAACGGGGGAGAGAGATGGAATATCTGCGTATTGCGGGCGGGCGTCCGCTGGAGGGCCGGGCGGCTCTGCCCGGAGCCAAAAACAGCCTTTTGCCCATCCTGGCGGCATCGGTGCTCTGCGACGGACCGGTGACCCTGGACAATGTGCCGGATCTGGCCGACCTTCACGCCTCGCTGGAGATCCTGCGGCGCATCGGCTGGGAGGCCGAATACCTGGACGGCCGGGTGGACCTCTGTCCCGCCCGGCAGGTACGCAGCCGCATTCCCTCCCGGGCGGCAGGGGCCATGCGCAGCTCGGTGTTTTATCTGGCGCCGCTGCTCCACCGCACCGGTCGGGTGGAGCTGCCCACCCCCGGCGGCTGCCGGCTGGGAGAGCGTCCCATCGACATCCACCTGGAAGGGCTGGTGAAAATGGGGGCCGCCGCCTCGGTGGAGAACAACCGCCTGGTGCTCCAGGCCCCCAATGGGCTGCAGGGCACCTGCTTTGAGCTGCGGTATCCCAGCGTAGGGGCCACCGAAAGTTTGCTCATGGCAGCGGTGCTGGCCCGGGGGGCTACCTGCCTCACCGGGGTGGCCCGGGAACCCGAGATCCAGGACCTGGCCCGGTTCCTCAACCGCTGCGGCGCCCGCATCACCGGGGCGGGAGGCTCCACCATCCATGTGGTGGGGGTGCGCCGTCTCCACGGCACCCGCCACACCATCATCCCCGACCGCATTGTGGCCGCCACCTTGCTGGCGGCGGTGACCGGGGCAGAGGGCGATATCGTGATGGAAGGGGTGCAGCCGTCCCATCTGGCGGGGGTGCTGGACATCTACCGCCGCATGGGGCTGCGCACCAGCCAGCCCGCCCCGGGGCAGCTGCGGGCGGTGATGGACCGCCGCCCCTCGGCTCTGGGCAAAGCGGCCACCGGGCCCTATCCCGCCTTCTGCACCGATGCCGCCCCCCTGGCGGCGGCGGCTCTGCTGCGGGCTGAGGGGGAGAGCGTCATTGAGGACCGGGTGTTTGAAAACCGGTTCGACTGCGCCGCCGGCTTTGCCCGGCTGGGAGCCCGGGCCTGCCGCCAGGGACGAAGCGTCCATATCTGGGGGGTGGAGCAGTACCGGGGCGGCGAGGCCGAAGGGGGCGATCTGCGGGGCGGAGCGGCTTTGGTCTGCGCCGCCGTGGCCGCCCAGGGGGAAAGCCGCATCGGGGGTCTGGAGCATATCCGCCGGGGCTACCAGGATCTGGCCGGACTGCTGGGAGGCCTGGGGGCGGACATCCGGCTGTGCAGGGATTGAGAACCGGCAGAAAAAGGGTGAAAAATCCATAAAAACCACGCTGACGCGCCGGGAAGATGCCTTGTCCCGGCGCGAAAAGCCGCACTGCGGCCCGAAGATGAAAAGTTATTGGCATGAAAGCCGTCTGCCCCTTGCATTTGAGAGGTAAATCTGCTAATCTAATACTTATACAATAAGAATAACAATGAGGTTCTGTCTGTTGGAGAAGAAAGAGGCCCGGACAGAGGCCGTTTACAGCAATAAAAAAACAGGAAGTTTAGGGGGAAATTGAAATGGCTCTGACTCTGGATGAAGAGATGACTAATATAACTAACATCAAAGTTATCGGCGTGGGCGGAGGCGGCGGCAACGCCGTCAACCGCATGGTGGAAAGCGGCCTGCGGGGCGTGGAGTTCATCGCCATGAACACCGACCAGCAGGTGCTGTTCAAGTCCAAGGCCACCATGAAGGTGCAGCTGGGCGCCAAGCTCACCAAGGGCCGGGGCGCCGGCGCCGATCCCGAGATCGGCCAGCGCAGTGCCGAGGAGAGCAAGGACGAGATCGCCAATGCTCTGCGGGGGGCGCAGATGGTGTTCATCACCGCCGGCATGGGCGGCGGCACCGGTACCGGCGCTGCCCCTGTGGTGGCCGAGGTGGCCAAGGATATGGGTATCCTCACCGTGGGCATCGTCACCAAGCCTTTTGCCTTTGAGGGCCGCCGCAAGATGAAGCTGGCCGAGCAGGGCATCAACGGCCTGCTGGAGCGGGTGGACAGCCTGATCGTCATTCCCAACGAGCGTCTGAAGCTCATCAGCCAGGAGAAGATCACCTTGGCCAACGCCTTCGAGGCCGCCGACAACGTGCTGCGTCAGGGCGTGGAGAGCATCTCCGAGCTCATCAATGTGCCCGCCTTCATCAACCTGGACTTCGCCGACGTGCGCAGCATCATGAAGGACATGGGCTACGCCCACATGGGCGTCGGCTCTGCCAAGGGCGCCGGCAAGGCCGAAAATGCCGCCAAGGCCGCCGTATCCAGCCCCCTGCTGGAGACCAGCATCTCCGGGGCCCGGGGCGTTATCATCAACATCACCTCCTCTCCGGACATCGGTCTGGAGGAAGTGGAGCAGGCCGCCGGTCAGATCACCTCGGCTGCTCATCCCGATGCCAACATCATCTGGGGTACCGCCTTTGACGAGAGCCTCAGCGACGAAATGCGCATCACCGTGGTGGCCACCGGCTTCGAGCATCCCGCCGCGCCTGCCTCCGGCAGCACTGCCGGCCTGGGCGGCGGCACCACTCCTCTGGGCGGTGCCAATCCCCGGCCTGTATTCAACGAGGACCGGGTCTCCGAGACCGGCCGGCAGGAGACCACTCGCACCGGCGACGAAGCCTTTGGCGACGGAAGCCTGGACGACATCATCAATCTGCTGAACAACCGCCGCAAATAAGGGCGGCAGGCGGACCCTTTTTGTGGGGTTCGCCTGTTTGTGTTTTTTCACACAGGCCAAGAGAAGGAAAAGGTGAAAGGGTATGGAACAGCCCCAGGGCAAAAACGGCAACTTTTCCACCTCGCTGCTGGGCTTTAAAAAGGACGAGGTGCTGACCTATATCGACTGGCTCAGCGCGGAAAACCAGCGCCGCGCCCAGGAGCATTCCCAGCAGGCCGACCAGCTGCAGCAGACCATCGACCAGCTGCGCCGGGAAAACGACGAGATCCTCTCCCGCACCCAGCAGGTGTGTCAGGAACTGCAGGCCGAAAAGGAGCATTCCCAGCAGGCAAGCCAGCAAATTGCCGATCTTTCCAAACAGCTGCAGGACGCCGAAAAAAGCGCCCGGCATTTCAAGACCCGCCTGTTTGACCGGGAGCAGGAGACCGCTGTGCTCCGGGGCGACAACACCCGGCTGACCCAGGCCCTGGCCCAGAAGCAGGCGGAACTGGACCAGCTCAACGCCCGCCGTGCCGAGATCGACCAGGCCCTGGCCGACGCCCGGAAGCAGGCCGAGGAGATCGTCAACGCCGCCGCAGCCCGGGCTCAGGCCATCGGGGAATCCAACCGGGTGCAGGCGGAAGGGGTGCTGGCCAAGGCGAGAGCCGAGGGACAGGCCCTGCGCACCCAGGCCGAAACCGAAAGCGAACTGCTGCGCCAGGACGCCCAGCGTCAGGCCGCCCGGCTGCAAAGCGAGGCCGAGGCCCAGAAGGCCGCGGTGCTGGCAAAAGCCCAGGCGGAGGCAGGTTTCCTGACCGAAAAGACTCGCCGGGAACAGGAGCAGGCCCGCCAGGAGATGACCCGCTCGGCGGAGGACATCGCCGCCGGGGTGGCGCTGCTTCGGTCCCAGCTGGCCGCAGTGGACGCCAAGATCGCCGCCGCCACAGCCGATATCCAAAAGGCCACCGCCGCCATTTCCCAGGCCCTGGAAGGAGCCGAGGGAGAGTTGCAGCGGCTGGGGGTGCAGGTGGAAAAATTCCCCCAGCGCCAGCCCCAACCGGAACCGGCTGCGCCTTCCTCCCAGGGGCGGCCCCGTCCGCCGGTACATGACGCCAGAACCGCCGCCGCGGGCCATGTCCGCGCCGCCGCAGCTGCCGGCCGCCGGGGTCTGGCCGAACTGCTGCTGGAAAAGGTGAACCGGCTGCTGGAAGAAAAGCCGGACAGACAGAAATAACCGTTCCGCCTGATGGCGGGACTGCGCCCTGTTTTTTCTCGCCGGACAAGGGGGAAAAGACAGGGCTTTTTTGTGGGACTAGATATGCCTTTTGGGTATGGCTGGTCATGCGGCGAAGGTATTCGACATACCCGGCCCCTAAGTTGTAGAATAAAACCATAGGGAAAATTCTGGCGGCTTTTGCTGGGGCAGAAGCCGGAAAGGAGCGTTTGACTATGGAAAAGATCGTACAGACGGCGGGCCGGGACGGCCTGGGCGAGTTTGCCCCCGCCTTTGCCCATTACAACGACGACGTGCTGTTCGGGGAGAACTGGAACGACCCCGCCATCGATCACAAGACCCGCTGCATCGTCACGGTGGTGGCCCTGATGGCCTCGGGAATCACCGATTCCTCTTTGCGGTATCATCTGGAAAACGCCCGCAAGGCGGGGGTGACCCGGGAGGAGATCGCCGGCATCCTCACCCACGCGGCCTTTTATGTGGGCTGGCCCAAGGGCTGGGCGGTGTTCAACATGGCCAAAGAGGTGTGGACCGAGGAGACCCGGGCCGAGGACGCCAAAGCTCGCCACGCCGCCAGCATGGTGTTCCCCATCGGCCAGCCCAACGACGGCTACGCCCAGTATTTCATAGGCCAGAGTTATCTGGCGCCGGTGTCGGCCAGCCAGGTGGGCGTATTCAATGTCACCTTTGAGCCGGGCTGCCGCAACAACTGGCATATCCACCAGGCCGAAAAGGGCGGCGGCCAGATCCTGATCTGCGTGGCCGGCCGGGGCTATTACCAGGAGTGGGGCAAGGAGCCGGTGGAGATGTACCCCGGCGACTGCATCAACATCCCCGCCGGGGTCAAGCATTGGCACGGCGCCGCCCCCGACAGCTGGTTCAGCCACCTGGCGGTGGAGGTGCCGGGAGAAAACACCTCCAACCAGTGGCTGGAGCCGGTGGACGACAGCCAGTATGCACCCCTGAAATAAAACAAAAACAGAGTCCCGAAGCCTCGGGGCTCTGTTTTTTTCGTTACAGGCGCTGGGCGGCCACCAGCAGCATCATGGGACGGCGCATTTCGTCCTTCATGCCCGGCAGATCCATCATGTCGGCCGGGGGCTGGGGTTCCACCACACGGCGGATGGAAAAGCCGCTTTGGAGCAAAGTGTCCAGATAGGTGGTGAGGGTGCGGTGGTATTTGGTCACCGGCTCGCCGAGAAAAATGGCGGTGCGCCGGCCTTCGTAGTAGTAGTTGTCCACCGGGAAGTGGAGGATATTGCCCTGGTCGTCGTACTGCCAGTCCTGGGAACCGGCGGCGGTGAACACCGGGTGCTCCACCGAAAAGACAAAATCCCCGCCGGGACGCAGCCACCCGGCGATTTTTTCCACCAGGGGCGGAAAATCCCGCACATAGTGGAACGCCAGAGAGCTGATCACCGCATCGAAGGAGGCCGGGGGGAAGTCCAGGTCCTCCATGGCGGCGCAGCGGTACTCGATTTGGGGCGCGGCGTTGATCTGCCGTGCCTTTTCCAGCATCCGGTGGGAGATGTCGGTGCCCAGCACCGCCGAGGCGCCCTGGTCGGCGGCGTATTTGCAGTGCCAGCCGTAACCGCAGCCCAGGTCCAGCACCCGTTTGCCGGAAAAGTCGGGCAGCAGCTTTTGCAGCTCCCGCCATTCCCCGGCCCCCTGCAGGCCCTGGCGGGAGCGGGTCATCTGGCTGTACTGTTCAAAAAAGCGGGGATCGTCGTATTTGTTTTCTTTCATCGTTGGTTCCTCCCATGTAAATACAGAAAATTGAAAAGACAGGTATTTACATGGGGTTATGCAATCTTCTGGCCGCGGATGCCGCTGTGCATCGCTTTCACTTCCTTTTGCTTTGGGGGATATTACTGCCAGTATATCCCATTTGGGCCCGGAATGCAACCGGTCCGGCGCACAGGGCACAAAAAAGCCCGGCCTTGGGGGCCGGGCTGGGGATAGCGGAGATCAGATCACCACGGAGTGAGCTCCAGATACAGGTCTTTGTACTGCTTGGCCGAGTTCTCCCAGGAAACATCCTTAGCCATATCCCGCTGCACCACCTCGTCCCAGTGGTAGCGGTTGAGGAAATACTCGGTCTTGGCGCGGTTGATGGCGTCCAGCAGCAGACCGGCGTCGTAGCGGTCGAAGGTGAAGCCGTTGCCGTCGCCG
>DXDW01000150.1 GCA_019115305.1 Candidatus Anaerofilum excrementigallinarum | reverse complement strand
GGTGAAAATCTGGCTGCACTGTTTTTCTCTCAATTCAAGGATGTGATGATCCTGATTCTGGCAGCCGCCACCCTCATCTCGCTGTTTATGGGCCAGACAGCGGAGGCGGCGGCCATTTTGCTGATCGTGCTGCTCAACGCCCTGCTGGGCTTTTTGCAGGAGATGCGCACCGAGAAAACTCTCCAGGCTCTGGAGCAGCTGGGGGCTCCCACGGCCTGGGCCATGCGGGACGGCCAGTGGCTCCAACTGCCGGCCCGGGAACTGGTGGAAGGGGATTGGATACGGCTGTCGGCCGGCGACCGCATTCCCGCCGACTGCCGGCTGGAACAGGCAGTGGGGCTGAGCAGCGATGAGTCCATGCTCACGGGAGAAAGCCTGCCGGTACACAAACAGCCCGGCCAGTCGCTGTATATGGGCTGTACCGTCTCCCAGGGACATGGACACGCCCGGGTCACCGCCACCGGTATGGACACCGAAATGGGCCGCATTGCCGGGCTGGTGGAGGAGGCCGAGGAACCTCCCACTCCGCTGCAGCAGCGGCTCAAGCAGCTGGGCAAAGTGGTGGCCTGGGGCTGTGTGATTATCTGTCTGGCGGTGGGCTTTCTGGGCTGGCTGCAGGGGGGCGATCTGCTGGAAATGCTGCTCACCGGCGTATCTTTGGCAGTGGCCGCCATTCCCGAGGGCCTGCCCGCCATTGTCACCATCGTGCTGGCCTTGAGCATGGGCCGTATCCTGCGGCGGGGTGCGGTGATCCGCCGCCTTCACGCGGTGGAGACTTTGGGCTGCGCCGCGGTGATCTGCAGCGACAAGACCGGCACCATCACCGAAAACCGCATGATCGTCACCGCAGTGTGGGCCCAGGGCGGACAGCTTCCTTTGGACAAAAAGCCTTCCGGGGCGGAATGCCGGCTGTGGCAGGCCGCTGCTCTTTGCAGCGAAGGGGAGGAGGGCGCCTGCAGCCCCACCGAAGCGGCACTGCTGCAGGCAGCCCGCACCCGGCTGGGTACACGGATGCCCGGCAAAGAGGTGCGGCGGCTGGATGAAACCCCGTTTGACTCGGTGCGCAAGCGGATGAGCGTTGTGGTACAGCAGGAGGGGAAAAAGATCCTCTATTGCAAGGGCGCCCCCGACCTGCTGCTGGAGCGCTGCACCAGCTGGATGACCGAAAAAGGCCCCGCGCCCCTGGATACCACAGCCAAAGGCCGGGCCAGGGCTGCTTTGGAGCAGATGGCCGGCCAGGGACTGCGGGTGATTGCCATGGCCGAGGGTCGCCCCGAAACCGGGGAACAGCAGCTCTGTCTGCTGGGCTTTGCAGGGCTCATGGACCCGCCCCGGCCCCAGGTGGCCCCGGCGGTGCAGACCTGCCGCCGGGCGGGCATACGCCCGGTGATGATCACCGGCGATCACCGTGATACAGCGGTGGCGGTGGCTGTACAGGTGGGGATCTGGCGGCCGGGGGATAAGGTGCTCACCGGCGCCGAGCTGGACCATATGTCCCAGCAGCAGCTCACCGCCTGCTGTATGCAGACCAGCGTATACGCCCGGGTCACTCCCGCCCACAAGCTGCGGATCGTCAAGGCGTACCAGGCGGCGGGGCGTATCACCGCCATGACCGGCGACGGCGTCAACGATGCCCCGGCGCTGCGCCAGGCCGATATCGGGGTGGCCATGGGAAAATCCGGCACCGATGTCACCCGCCAGGCGGCGGGGGTGGTGATTCTGGACGACAATTTCGCCACCATTGTGGCGGCGGTGGAGGAAGGCCGGGTGATTTACCAGAACATCCGCCGCTTTATCCGCTACCTTCTCACCAGCAATCTGGGGGAGGTGTTGGGAATGCTGTTTGTGCTGCTGGCCGGGTTGCCGGTGAGTCTGCTGCCCATCCAGATTCTATTGGTGAATCTTTTCACCGACGGCCTGCCGGCCATCGCCCTGGGTATGGAACCCGCCGGACGGGATTTGATGAGCAACCCGCCTCGTCCCCGGGAGGAAGGTCTGTTTGCCCACGGCCTCACCCGTACTATTCTGCTTCGGGGCACTTTGCTGGGGCTGGCCTCCAGCCTGGTGTATGGCGGCGCGCTCTGGCTGGGATGTGATCTGGCAGTGGCCCGCAGCGCCTGTTTCCTCACCATCGTGTTCAGCCAGATGGTCCATCTGTTTGAATGCCGGGATTCCGGCCTGCTGGCCAATCCTCTTTTGCTGGGGGCGGCGGGATGCAGTCTGGCGGCCGCGGCGGCCAGCGTCTATCTGCCGGCATTGCAAACGGTCTGCGGCACCGCCAGCGTCACCGGGCAGCCCCTGCTGCTCACGGCGGCAGGGGTAGTGGGGGGACCGCTGCTGGCAGCGCTGGCGCGGTGTATCTTCCGTCTGGGCCGCCGAAAGGAAAAAAACTGGCAGTCTGTCCAGGGATAACTCCGCTGCCGGCGGGACATACTAACCTGCAAAACGGCGTATGCCACGCCGCTGCAGGAGGGAAGCAAGGTTGAAAATCCAACACATTGTCCGCGTCGGCCGCCGGGTGCTTTCGGCAGCGGTGACCCTGGCGGCCGGCTGGCTGCTGCTGCGCAGTCAGCTGCCCGACAGTTTTACACTGGCTCCCGGCGAAGACCTGGAACTGGCCAATATGCCCTATCTGGCCCCTATGGCTGATTTCGGGGCCCATACGGTGCAGCAGAGCGGCGCCGAGAGCGAGACCTTGGCTCTTTTCGGGCTTATCCCCATTAAAACCGTCCACACGACCTTTGCAGAAACTACCACCGTTACCGTCTGCGGTACCCCCTTCGGCATCAAAATGTTTGCCGACGGCGCCATGGTGGTGGGCTTTACCGATATCTACACCGACCAGGGCTGGCGCAATCCCGGCAAGGAGGCCGGTCTGCGGATGGGAGATATTCTGGTATCCATGGGCAATATCCACACCACCGGCAACAGCCAGGTGCAGCAGGCGGTGGAGCAGGCACAGGGCGAGGGTATCACCATTACCTACTCCCGGGACGGCCAGCAGCAGACCACTACCATCACCCCGGTGCGGGACGCGGGTTCGGGAGATTGGCGTATCGGGGTCTGGGTGCGGGATTCCTCGGCGGGGATCGGCACCCTTACCTTTGTGGAAAAAAACACCGGCGTCTACGGCGGTCTGGGGCATTCCATCAGCGACGCCGACACCGGCGAAAGCATCTCCCTGCTTTCCGGCGAGGTGGTGCCGGTGGAGATCACCGGGTATAAGGTGGGCCAGCCCGGCCAGCCCGGTGAGCTGCGGGGCATGTTTGCCGGGAATACCATGGGAGATATCCTCCTCAACGGCGCCACCGGGGTGTATGGCCATATCCGTAGCTTTCCCCAGGGAATGGAGATGCCGGTGGCCAACAAACAGCAGGTGGAAAAGGGCAAAGCGGTGATCCTCACCACTATTGACGGCAGCGGTCCC
>DXDW01000149.1 GCA_019115305.1 Candidatus Anaerofilum excrementigallinarum | reverse complement strand
TACTCGTACCATTTTGTACACCATCGTTCTGGCTATGGGATATACCGGCAAGCGGGCCGGTCTGTTCCGCACTTCGGATAGCCGATTCCTGTCTTCCCTGATCCTGTACATCACTTTGCCCTGCGCCATTGTGGAAGGCTTTCAGGGGGTCACTCTCTCCCCGGCCCTGGCGGCCAGCTTTGGAGTGGGTCTGGCAGCCAACCTGCTGCTTCTGGTGGCCGGTCTGGTGGTTTCCGCCCGCAAACAGCCTTCCCAGCGGGCTTTTTTCGCCCTGAACACCTCCTCCTACAACATCGGCAACTTCGCCATGCCCTTTCTCACCGGGCTGCTGGCCGCCGACGGCTTTGCAGCCATGTGTATGTTTGATATCGCGGTGGCCATGATGACCTACGGCGTCAACGTGGCGGTGGCCGACGGCCTCATGGGCAGCGGCAAACCGTTCTCCCTCAAGCCCATGCTGAAAAAGATCTTCACCACCCCCACCTTCCTGGTCTATCTGCTGCTCATTGCCCTGTCGCTGCTGCATCTGGAACTGCCCGGCCTGGTGCGGGAAGTCACCGGTCTGGCCGGCGGCGCCAACGCCTTTTTGGCCATGCTGAGCATCGGCATCCTGTTTGACATCAAGCTGCCCAAAACCGGCCTCAAGGATCTGGTACTGCTGCTGGTCACCCGGTATGGTCTGAAATTCGCCATGGCCTTCGGCATGCTGCTGCTCCCCTTCCCCGCCGCCATCCGCCAGGGACTGGCTGTGGTGCTGGTGGCGCCCATCGCCAGCTCGGCTCCGCTGCTCACCGAAAACGCCGGCGCCGACGGCAAGCTGGCTGCGGTGGCCAACTCCCTGAGCATTCCTCTGTCCATTCTGGCCATGAGCCTGATGCTCTCCATCGCCAGTTGACCCACACCGACACAAAACAGCCGGCCGCGTCTCCTTCGGGAGCACGCGGCCGGCTGTTTTTTATGGTAAAACTTTATTCTTCTTGCTTTTGGTGCTTTTCGCTGATGCGGCGGTATACCAGAATACCCGCGCCGCTGACCAGGGCGGTGACGGCAAACACCACCACCGCAAAGATATACTGCCGGCTGCCCAGGGCATCCCCGCCGGCAGCGCTGCTGACGATGGAGGGAAGCCGGGCCAACGTGGTGATAAGCAGCCAGTGGGACAGCCGGATGGGGGTGAGGCCGATGGCCCAGGTCATCACATCCTTGGGGGTGCCGGGAATAAAAAAGAGGATGAATGCCAGCAGTTCCAGCCGCTTGGGATTCTGGAAAAAGGGCATTTTTTCAATCTCCTCCCGGGAGAAAAAGGGTTCCACCGCTTTCATGCCCAGCTTGCGGACAAAACCGAACACCAGCAGGCTGCCCAAAGTGGTGCCGGCCAGGCAGAGCAGCGTGCCCTCCACTGCGCCAAAGGCATAGCCCGCGCCGATCTCCAAGGGTTCGCCGGGAATCAGGGCGATCACCACCTGCAGGGCCATCATCCCCACAAAGGCGACCCGACCCCAGATGCCGTGGCTGTCCACCCAGGCCCGGAAAGCCTGGGGATCGTTGAAAAAGCGCAGCATAGGCGGCCCGATGAGCGCCATGCAAATCACCGAAAAAGCCAAAAACGCCCCCACCGCCGCCAGGCTGATCCATCGGCGGCGGCGCTGGCCGGCATCGGCAGCCGGGGCCGGCATATATTGCTTGAGATCTTCTTTGATATCACTTTTTTTCATCTTCGCAGCCTTCTCTTTATCCACCATGTTCTGTTGCTGAAATATTTCGTTATCTATAATAACGAAATTGGTCGAAAAAGGGATTCGTTTTCACAAAACTTCCACGGGATTTTTTCCTCTTTGCCGGCCCGGCCAAGAAAAATTTGACCCGCTGTGATAATCCGGCCCGTTTGGCGGTATGCTACAATATGGCCTGGTTTTCCCGGCAGCGGGACAGGCCGGAAAGGAAGTAGTTGTATGCAGATCCAGCAAATGCGGGCCTTCATCATCCGCACCGTCTATTACCTGCTGTGGGCCGCCATCCTGCTGGCCCTGCTGAAATGGGTGCTGCCGGCGGCAGCTCCCTTTGTCATCGGCTTTGGCCTGGCGGCCCTGCTGCGGCCGGTGGTGCGGCTGTTCGGCCGCTACTGCGCCGCCAACGAAAAGGCCCTGGCGGTGTTTGTGATGGTCCTGTTTTATCTCACCATCGGGCTGGCCGCCGTGCTGCTGACCCTGCGCTGCGCCTTGTGGGTACAGCAGGCGCTGGTTTATCTGCCGGATTTTTACGACCAGGCGCTGCGTCCCGGCCTGGAACAGCTGCGCCAGGCGGTACAGCGGCTGGCCGACCGGCTTACCCCCATGCTGGCCCCCTTTGTGTCCGACGCCGGCAGACAGCTTTCCGACAGCCTGCAGCGGGTGGTATCCTCTTTGTCCGACCGGGCCATGGACAGCCTGGCCGGCATGGCGGGCGGGGTTCCGGGCTTTCTTCTGGAGAGCGGTCTGTGCATACTGTCTTCCTTTTTCTTCGCGGCGGATTACCCCGCCGTCACCCGCTTTTTACTGGGTCGGATGCCGCCCCACTGGCGCCAGACCGCTTTGGAGGCCAAGAAAAAAAGCATGTCCACCTTGCTGCGGATGGGCCGGGCCTATCTGCTGCTGCTGTTCATCACCTGGGGAGAGGTGTGGCTGGGTCTGGCTTTGCTGCGGGCTCCCCACCCTTTCGGCATGGCGGTGATTACAGCGGTGGTGGACCTTCTTCCTGTGCTGGGCAGCGGCGCGGTGCTGGTGCCCTGGGGCATCGGCCAGCTGCTGCTGGGGCACTATCCCCTGGGCTTTGGCATTTTGGCGCTGTACGGGGCCATCACCGTGCTGCGGGAAATCATCGAGCCCAAGCTGGTGGGCGGCCAGCTGGGACTGCATCCCCTGGCGGCTCTGGCCAGCATGTTCATCGGCGGCAAGGTGCTGGGATTCTGGGGACTGTTTGCCGGGCCGCTGCTGGTGACCATTCTGCTGCAGCTGTCGGGCCGGCATTTTTCCGACGGCGGACAGCCGGAAAACAAATAGTCCCCCTGTCTGCCGCACAAACACCGTGTGGGCAACGGGGGGGCTTGTCCGCTTACTGAGCCAGGGCCTCGCGCAGGGCGTGGGCGATCTGGTCGGGGCAGGAAGTGGGCCGACGGCCGCAGGTGATGCCTTCCAGCTTCTGGATGGCTTCTTCCGCCTTCATACCCTTGAGCAGGCTCATGATACCCTTGAGGTTGCCGTTGCAGCCGCCCTGCACCTTTACTTCCTCGATGACACCGTCGTCGCTGAGGGTAACGGTGGTGGAGCTGGAGCAGACGCCCCGGTTCTTATATTCGTAAGTCATAGTGCGCTTCCTTTCCTTGCTGTTCCACACAAGTGCAGAGCGGACCAGATAGTCTTTTGCCGCCCTGCCCTTTATCAACAGGATGCATTATAGCATACTATTTGTCGAAATTCAACAAAACCGGGTCTCTGTTTTCTAACTGTTATCCTTTGCGCTTTTGCGCCAGCTGCAGCAGACGGCCGATATTCTCATCGTCGGCCGTCACCGAACCCAAAGGCACCGGCCGGGAACTGTGCATACCGTGGAAATCGGTGCCGCCGGTGACCAGCAAGCCGTATTGTTCCGCCATGGCGGCCAGTGTCTGCTGGTCCTCGGGGGTGTTGCGGGGATGGAAAATCTCCACCCCGTCGATGCGGCCGGCGGCGGCCAGCTCCCCGGCCAGCTCCATGGTACGGTAGACGCTGGGATGAGCCAGCACCGCCACGCCACGGCTCTGGTGAATGACATCCAGCACCATGTCCACCGACTCGTAGGCCGGATCGTGGAGCACCTTGCCCCCTTTGGAGCCAAACAGCTGCTGGTAGAGGTCCTTGTAGATGCCGTCGGTGTAGCCGTATTCGTAGAGCACCCGGATCAGGTGGGTCTTGTAGAGCACCCCGCTGTCGGCGGCAAAGGAGAGGGCGGTTTCCCGGTCAAACTGGGGATAGAGCTGCTCCAGCTCCTCCATGCTCCGGCGGCAGACGGCGTTGCGCCGGGCGGCCATGGTGTCGCAGAACTGCCGCAGAGCCTGGCAATCATCGGGGAAATAGCAGAGAATGTGCACCCGGCGTCCCCGCTGGGTATCGAAGGCGGTGAGCTCGGTGGCGGGCAGCAGCTGGAGATTCTCCCGCTGGGGCTGCTCCATGGCATAGCGCACCGAAAGGCAGGAATCGTGGTCCGAGATGGCCAGATAACTCAGCCCGGCCCTCTGGGCCAGCCGGACAAGGACATCGGCGCGCAGAGCGCCGTCGGAAAAGGTGGTGTGGGTGTGAAGATCGCCGGGCATATATGGTTCCTCCCTGTGGGACAGTTTCAGCACAGGCAGCGGCTGCCAAGCAGGCCCGCCGCCGGTTTTGTCTGGATATCGTTTATACATAATTATAGCACAGGGCGGCAAGCCCCACCAGATTTGCGCCAAAGACAAAAATCGCCCCCGCCAGTGTTTGCCGGCGGGGGCGAAAAATTGTATAGGACTATTTTTACAGCAGGGCCTTGTGGTAGACCTTTTTGCCCTTCTTGATGACAACGCCTTTCCGCAGCATCTCGGCGGTGACGGCGTAGGTGGGATCGGTGATCTTCTCGCCGTTCACCAGCACGCTGCCGGGCAGCACCAGGCGGCGGGCTTCGCCGTTGCTGGCAGCCAGACCGGTGGCAACCAGCAGGCTGAGCAGGCCGATCTTGCCGTCCTTCAGCTGGTCCTCGGACAGAGTGGTGGAGGGCATATTCTCGCTGTCGGCAGCGCCGCTGAACAGGCTGCGGGCGGTCTGCTGGGCCTTTTCGGCCTCTTCCTCGCCGTGAACCATCTTGGTGAGTTCGTAGGCCAGGATCTCCTTGGCGGTGTTCAGCTGGGCGCCCTCCCAGGAATCCATCTCGTTGATCTGCTCCAAGGGCAGGAAGGTGAGCATGCGGATGCACTTGAGCACATCGGCGTCACCCACATTGCGCCAGTACTGGTAGAACTCGAAGGGGCTGGTCTTGTTGGGGTCCAGCCAGACGGCGTTGCCGGCGGTCTTGCCCATCTTGTTGCCCTGGGAGTCGGTGAGCAGAGTGATGGTCATGGCGAAAGCGTCCTTGCCCAGCTTGCGGCGGATGAGCTCGGTGCCGCCCAACA
>DXDW01000148.1 GCA_019115305.1 Candidatus Anaerofilum excrementigallinarum | reverse complement strand
TATTTTTTGTGCAAAAGGTAAAATTTCAGCCGGGTACAGGCAGCAGAATAGACAAAACAAAGGCGCCGTCCCTGGCCTGCACATCCAGGGCTCCCTGGTATTTTTCCACGATCATACGAATACTTTTCATGCCGAAGCCGTGATACCGCTTGTCGGCCTTGCTGGTCTGGGGCAGGCCGTCTTCAAAGGTGACCGACCCGTCGTAGAGGTTTTCCACGCAAACCGACACCATATTTCCCTGCCGCGCCGCCCGCAGATGGATGCAGCGGCGCTCGGGGTCGGCCACCTGGCCGGCGGCCTCGATGGCGTTGTCCAGGGCGTTGCCCAGCAAAGAGTAGATGTCGGCGGGCTTGAGGAAGTCCAGGGCCTTGCCGTCGGCGGCGCAGTCGAAGCGGATGCCCTTTTTCTCGCACAGCAGCGCTTTCTGGCCCAGCAGCAGATCCAGCGGCTCGCAGCCGGTGCGCAAGGTGGTGTCGTAGATGGTGATGGCCCGGTTCAGCTCGGCGATCTCCTCGGCGGGGATGCGGCTGCCCAAAGTGGCGATCTGGTTTTTGATGTCGTGGCATTTGATGTTGATGAGCTCCACGGTCTCCCGGGACATCTCCATCTGCTGCTTTTGCTGGTAGAGCAGCTGTTTCAGAATGGCGTTGTCCTGCTGGCTGCTGCTGGTCTTGGTGATCTCATATTGCAGACAGAGCAAAAACAGACAGCTGACGATGGCAAAGAGATTCAGGGCCGTATAACCCCCGGGTCCCATGGCGAGGCTGTAAACATCCAGAATGTTCTGGAACAGGTTGGTGGTGAGCTGCATGCCCACCAGCAAAGGCAGCACCGCCGCCCCGGCCAGAGCCGCCTGGCTGCGGTGGCTGCGCAGCGCCCGGCCGAATACCGCCGCGCACAGCACCAGATAGACCACAAAGAGCACGGCATACAGCAGGTCCACCCCCGGCATCTGCAGCAGGCCGGGATGGCTCATCCACACCAAAGACACGGTGCTGCGGGCAGCCTTGTAGGCCACATGCTGGGAGGCGCAGGCCGCGGTGATGTAGAAAATGGCAGTGTTGGTGCGCACCCGATAACACAGCTGGACGCAGGGGATGACCAAAGCAAAAAACAGCACCGTGCGCAGGCTGCGCACCACCACATTGTCCACCGGCAGCAGCTGCCACAGCATGGACACCGCCAGCAGCGCCGCGGCGCAGCCCGCCAGCCGGAGCCAGAAATACCGCCGGCGGTGCATCCAGTAGGTGAACAGATGGACGGACAGCACCAGCTCGAAGACATATCCGTTCTGTTTGAAAAAATCGTAGACCAGCTCTCTCATAACACGTTTTCACACCCCATGGCGGCGGCCAGCTCGGCCATAAAGCTCTTTTTCCGGGGCCGGCTGATGAGCAGCCGCTCCCCGCCGGTGAGCACCAGATCGCTGCCCTGCACCGACACCACATGCTTGTAGTTGACCAGATAGCACTTGTTGCAGCGCAGAAATCCCTTGCTGTGCAGCTTTTCCTCGGCCTCCACCAGAGTCCCCGCCCCGCTCACCGGGCCGGCGGTGGTGTGGTAGATCAGCTTGTGGCTGCTGACCTCCAAGTACCGGATCTCCCGCAGCAGCAGCCGCTGGAATCCGTTGGGCTGGGACACCAGAATGGTCTCGCTGGTCTGCTCCCACCGGGCCAGGGCCCGGCGCAGCTTGAGAGAAAAGCTGCCGTACTGCACCGGCTTGACCAGGTAGTCCATGGCGTCCACCTCGTAGCCCTTCACCGCGAACCGGGCCATATTGGTGACAAACAGCAGAATGGCCTGCCGATCCACTTCCCGCAGCCGCCGGGCGGCCTCCATGCCGTCCATGCCGGGCAGTTCGATGTCCATAAACACCATATCAAAGGGGGAATACCGGTCCAGAAAGGAGACGGCATCCCCAAACAGGGTGATATCGAACTCCTTCTGGTTTTCCTCGCCATACTGCCGCAGATATCCCCGCAGCTTTTCCGCCGAGGCGGGATTGTCCTCTACGATCGCGATCTTCATCCTTCAACTCTCCTTTGGGGAAGGCTTTCTGCTGTGCCAAAACCGCTGGATCTTCTCTGTTTTCATGATACCCACACCCCGGCGGATTGTCAAATCCGGCCCCCTTGCAGCCCCTGTTCCGGACCCGGCAAAACCGGTTTTGTTGTGCTTAACATCTCTTGACAGATGCAACAGTGCATAGTATCCTTTTTTTATCGATGCGTCATTTTTATGCACAGGGGGCGGCCGGGCAGGCGGCCCCGGAGGAGACCCGCCGTGAAACTGATTTTTCACTCCATGCGCGTCTACGCGGCGCGCATCGCCCAGTCCATGTTCATCAAGCTGCTGGGCGCCGTGACCGAGCTGCTGATCCCGTTCATTCTGGAGCACCTCATCGACGAGGTGGTGCCCCTGGGCCGGATGGACAAGGTGCTGCTGTGGGGTATGCTGATGGTGTTCACCGCCCTCATCACCCGGCAGCTCAACGTCTGGGCCAACCGCATCGCCATCGACAACGCCCACAACGTGTCCTACGATGTGCGCCAGGCCCTGTTTGCCAAAACGGCCAACCTGTCGGGGGCCGAGTTTGACAAATTCGGCCTGCCCAGTCTCATCAGCCGCATGACCAGCGACAGCTACAACGTGCAGACCTGTGTGCAGTCGCTGCAGACCATGTGCATCCGGGTGCCCATCCTCATGGTGGGCGGCATCGCCGTCACCATGGCCATGGACCCGGTGCTGTCGGGGATTTTGTGCATCATCGTGCCGGTGCTGATTTTGGTGGTACTCAGCGTTTCCCGCTACGGCATCCCCCTCTACCGCAAGGTACAGGAGCGGCTGGACGACGTGGTGCGGATCATGCGGGAGGACATCACCGGCATCCGGGTGGTGAAGGCCCTGTCCAAGACCGAATACGAGAAAAACCGCTTTGCCGGCGCCAACCGGGCCATGACCCGCTCCGATATCCTGGCCAGCAGCATCATGGCGGTGCCGGGACCCTTTATGCAGATGTGCCTGAACATCGGCCTGACGCTGGTGGTATGGGTGGGGGCCATCCGGGTGAACGAGGGGCTGGTAAAGCCCGGTGTTATCCTGGCTTTTCTCACCTACTTCAATATGGTGATGCAGGGAGTCATGGGCATCAACCGCATCTTCATGCTGCTGAGCAAAGCCTCGGCCTCGGCCAACCGCATCGCCCAGGTGCTGGACTCCCAGAGCAGCCAGCGGGTGCTGCCGGCCGCCGAAGCCCTGCAGCCTTCCGGGGAAGGGTTCATCCGGTTTGAGCATGTGGATTTCAGCTACCACGCCGACGCCGGCCAGACAGCCGCCGGGGGCCAGCGGGAGCAGTGCCTTTACGACATCAGCTTTTCCCTCAACCGGGGGGAGAGCCTGGGCATCATCGGCCCCACCGGCTGCGGCAAAACCACCATCATCAACCTGCTCATGCGCTTTTACGACGCCACCGGCGGCGGGGTATTCGTGGACGGCCGGGACGTGCGCAGCTACCAGAAAGACCAGCTGCGGCGCAAGTTCGGGGTGGTATTCCAGAACGACATGGTGTTCTACAACACCCTGCGGGAAAACATCCGCTTTGGCCGGGACCTGGACGACGCCGCTTTGCTGCGGGCGGTGGAGGACGCGGTGGCCCGGGAATACATCGACTCTCTGGAGGAAGGGCTGGACTACCAGGCCGACATCAAGGGGGCCAACCTGTCGGGCGGCCAGAAGCAGCGGCTGCTGATCTCCCGGGCCCTGGCCGCCGACCCCGAAATTCTGGTGCTGGACGACTCCTCCTCGGCCCTGGACTACAAGACCGACGCCGCTTTGCGCCGGGCCATCTTTGAACATCACAAGAACTCTACCACCATCATGATCGCCCAGCGGGTAAGTTCCATCCAGAACATGACCCGCATTCTGGTGATGGAGGAGGGCCGCTGCATCGGCTACGGCACCCACCAGCAGCTGCTGGAGACCTGCCCCGCCTATCTGGAGATCTACCGGGCCCAGATGGGCGAGCTGGGCTGAGAAAGGAGAGATGTTGCCATGCCTCCCGTCGGTTCCCGCGGAAAAATCGAAAAGCCCAAGGACGCCAAAGGCACCTTGCGGCGGATTCTGCAATATATGACCGTCTACCGCTATGTGGTGCTGGCTTTGCTGCTCTGCACCTTTGCCAGCAACATCGGCAACCTGCTGGGCCCCTCCTTTGCCGGCAAAGCCATCGGCGCCGCCGTGGGCCAGGGCCAGGTGGATTTCGACACCGTGGCCTACTATGCCAAGTGCATGCTGGCCGCCTATCTGTTCAGCAATATCCTCTCCTTTCTGGTCAACCAGGTGATGATGCGCATGGGCCGCCGGGTGGCCTACAAGATGCGCAAGGACGTATTCGACAAGCTCATGACCTTGCCGGTGAAGTATTTCGACCGCAACCAGGCCGGCGACATCATCAGCCGGGTGTCCTACGACATCGACGTGGTCACCACCTGTCTGTCCGCCGACCTGATCCAGATTCTCACCGGCATCGTCACGGTGGTGGGCTCCTTTGTGATGATGTGCATCATCTCCCCGCCCCTGGTGGCCTGCCTCTGCGTCACACTGCCCCTGTCCATCTTTTTCACCCGGTATATGTCCAAGCGCACCCGGCCCCTCTACTCCAAGCGCAGCGCCGCCTACGGCGAGATGAACGGCTATGTGGAGGAGATGTTCTCGGGGCAGAAAACCATTCTGGCCTACGCCTATGAGGACGACGTCTGCCGGGATTTCAGCGCCATCAACCAGAAGGCCGCCGACGCCTACTGCGCCGCCGATACCTTGGGCATGACCACCGGCCCCACCATCAACATGATCAACAACCTGGGCCTGTCCATTGTGGGCATGGCCGGAGCGGCCCTGTATATGCTGGGTCTGGCGGGGATGGAGCAGATTTCCTCCTTTGTGCTCTACTCCCGCAAATTCTGCGGCCCGGTGAACGAGATCGCCAATATCATCAACGAGATCTACTCGGCCCTGGCCGCCGCCGAACGGGTGTTTGCCCTGCTGGACCAGCCCGAAGAGGTGGCCGATCTGCCCCAGGCCCTGCCCCTTTCCGAGGTGCAGGGGGATGTGGAGGCCCGCCATGTGAGCTTTGGCTATCTGCCGGGCAAAACCATCCTCCACGACCTCAGCTTCAAGGCCGAGCCGGGACAGACCATCGCCATTGTGGGCCACACCGGCGCCGGCAAAACCACCATCATCAACCTGCTCATGCGGTTCTACGATGTGGATTCCGGCGAGATCCGGGTGGACGGCAAGGGCCTGCTGGACATCACCCGGGATTCCCTGCGCCGGGCCTACGCCATGGTGCTGCAGGACACCTGGGTGTTTGAGGGCACCATCTTCGAGAACATCGCCTACGGCAAGGAGGGCGCCACCCTGGACGAGGTGATCCAGGCCGCCAAGGCCGCCCGCATCCACAACTACATCATGCAGCTGCCCGCGGGCTACGACACGGTGATCAGCGAGGACGGCGGCAACATCAGCAAGGGCCAGAAACAGCTGCTGACCATCGCCCGGGCCATGCTCTATGACACCCAGATGCTGATTCTGGACGAGGCCACCAGCAACGTGGACACCAACACCGAGCAGAAGGTGCAGAAGGCCATGCAGCAACTGATGCAGGGCCGCACCAGCTTTGTCATCGCCCACCGGCTGTCCACCATCCAGAACGCCGACAAGATTCTGGTGATGGAGCACGGGGACGTGATGGAGCAGGGCACCCACCAGGAGCTCATGGCCAAAAAGGGCGTCTACTACCGGCTGTATGCCTCCCAGTTTGAATAACTCCCCCGGAGAAAAGAAAAGCCCGGTTTTGTGTACAAAGCACAAAACCGGGTTGTTTTTTTGTCTTGTTTGCCGGTCACCCAATGCAGAAATCCGCCAGATCCCGCTTGAGGCAGTCCCGGGCAAATTCCAGGTCCCCCCGCTCCAGTCCGTCCAGGATGGAGCGGTGATTTTTCAGGTCGTTGGGGATATCGGCGCTGTTCCACTGGGACCAGTAGAACTGGGCATAGGCCAGCTTGAGCAGCCGCATGGACCGCTCCAGCTGCTGGCAGCAGTATTCGTTTCTGGCAAGGCTCGCCAGCTGCAAATGGAAATCCTCGTTGCTCTGCCAGTGCTCCCAGACGCTGCCCTCGGTCTGCTGGCATTCCAGCAACTGCCGCAGCCGGTCAAGGTCCCCGGGGCGGATGTTCTCCGCGGCCCGGCAGAGCAGATAGTCCTCCAGCACCGCCCGGAACTCCATGATGTCGGCCACCTTTTCCAGCGTGAAGCTGAACACCTGGTAACCGTACCGGGGGATGTTGGACAAAATGCCCTCGCTGGACAGCACCGTCAGCGCCTCCCGCACCGGGGACTTGCTCACGCCGTACCGCGCCACCAGCTCCTGCTCGGTGAGGATCTGGCCCGCCTTGAACTGGCCCCGGACGATGCTGTCGATCACCTCGTTATACACCCTTTGTTTCAGGGTCTGGGTCTGTTTCATACCGCGCTCCGCTCCCGTCCGGTCAGGCCAGATTGTTCTGGATCATCAGCTTGACGATCTCCTTGTCGGTCTCCTGCATGCCCTCGGAGGCCAGAAGCCCCACGCAGCGGATGGTGTTTTCTACCCCCCGCTTGACGATGCCGTCGCCGCCCAGAAATTCCTGGCCGTTTTTGTACATGGAATAGCCCAGAATACCGGCGTCCACGGCGGCGGCGATCTTGGCGGCACAGGAAGCCTTGGCCCCGTCGCAGATGGTGCCCGACAAAATGGCCAGGCTGTTGACAAGAGTATGGGCCAGCGTGTCGTAGTCGCCCCCCTGGAGATAGGCGATGCCCGCCCCGGCGCCGCAGCCGGCGCCCACCGCGCCGCAGTAGGCTGAAAGACGGCCGATGCCCTCCTTGATGTGGAGGGTGGACAGGTTGGACACCACCAGCGCCCGGTAGAGCTGGTCGGGGCTGGAGCCCAGATGCTGGGCGTAGACGATCACCGGCACCGAGGCGGTGATGCCCTGATTGCCGCTGCCGGAATTGATCACCACCGGCAGCTCGCAGCCGTTCATCCGGGCGTCGGAACCGGCGGCGGCCATGGCCCGGGCCCGCACCTTCACGTCCTTCTCCCCGTAGGTATTCAGGATCACCCGGCCGATGTTGGCCCCGTAGCTGCGGCGCAGGCCCTCCTCGGCAATGGCCATATTGTAGACGATCTGCCGGTCCAGCACCTCCTTCACGTCCTCGATCTTCACCTCGTTGGCAAAATCGAAGATGTTCTGAATGGTGAGCAGAGATTTGTCCGCCATGGCGCTCTCGGTTTTGCCGGTGATCTGCCGCTCCACCAGCACCTGGCTGCCCCGGCGCACGGTGACCACATTGGTGTGGTAGTCCACAATCCGCACAAAGGCCGATTCCTCCCCGGCGTAGACGGTGATGCAGATATCGAAGATCAGATCGGATTTGGCAAAGTCCACCGTCATGGAAGTATCTTCGATATATCGCTGGATTTTTTCGATCTGCTCCTGGGATACCTCCGCAATCACCTCCAGCTCCCGGTCGGCCCGGCCGGCCACGATGCCCGCGGCGCAGGCGGCCTCCAGTCCCCGCATGCCGCCGGTGTGGGGCACGATGACGCTTTTTACATTTTTGATGATGTTGCGGCTCACCTCGATGACCACCCGGTCGGGCAGTTTGCCCAGAGCCTGGCGTGCCACCGCTCCGGCATAGGCCACGGCGATGGGCTCGGTGCAGCCCATGGCCGGCAGCAGCTCATCCTTCAGGATCTGTACATAGGTGTTATAAACGAACTGGTCCATATTTTCCGCTCCTTCTTGCTTTGCGCCATGCCCGCGCCGCTTTGCCGGCGGCGCCCTTTATACTGATATTATCAGTAATCATCTCAACTGTCAACCGGTTTGGCAGCAAAAGAAAAAGCGCGAAGCTGTTTTTCGCAGCTTCGCACTTTTTTGGCGTATAGGGAATGGATCAGACGGTCTGGATCCAGCCGTGTTCGTCGGGCAACTTGCCCCACTGGATGCCGGTGAGGGTGTCGTACAGCTTCTGGGTGACGGGGCCGATGACGCCGCCGTTGATCTCGGCCTTGCGGTCCTCGTAGACCAGCTCGCCCACCGGGCTGATGACAGCGGCGGTGCCGGTGCCGAATACTTCCTCCAGCTTGCCGGCCTCGGCAGCGTCCATGATGTCGGTGATGGCCAGCCGGGTCTCGTTGACCTGGTAGCCCCAGCTCTTCAGCAGCTCGATGCAGCTCATGCGGGTGATGCCGGGCAGAACGGTGCCCACGGTGGGGGCGGTGTAGATCTGGCCGTCGATCTTGAAGAAGATGTTCATGCTGCCCACTTCTTCCACATACTTGCGCTCCACGCCGTCCAGCCACAGCACCTGGCTGAAGCCCAGCTGATGGGCCTTTTCGCTGGCGATGATGGAGGCGGCGTAGTTGCCGCCGCACTTGATGTAGCCGGTGCCGCCGGGAGTGGCGCGGACATACTGGTCCTCCACATAGATGCGCACGGGGTTGATGCCCTCGGCGTAGTAGGCGCCGGAAGGAGAAGCGATGATGATGAATTTATACTCGGCGGAGGCCTTCACCCCCAGCACCGCCTCGGTGGCGATGGTAAAGGGGCGGATGTACAGGCTGGTGCCGTCGGCGTGGGGCACCCAGGCCTCATCCACCTTGACCAGCGCCTTGACGGCCTGGACAAAATCCTCCACAGGGATCTCGGGGATGCACAGACGCTGGTGGGTGCTCTGCATCCGCTGGGCGTTTTTCTCGGGGCGGAACAGCTGCACGCCGCCGTCGGCCCGGCGGTAGGCCTTCATGCCCTCAAAGCATTCCTGGGCGTAGTGGAACACCAGCGCCGCGGGGTCCAGCACCAGGGGAGCATAGGGCACGATGCGGGCGTCGTGCCAGCCCTGGCCTTCGGTGTAGTCCATCACGAACATGTGATCGGTGAAGATCTTGCCAAAGCCCAGCTTGCTTTCGTCGGTGGGGTGCTGCTTGGGAGCAGCCACCTTTTCGATTTTGATATCCAACATTTTTCCTCACACTTCCCTCTTATAGCCCGCCCAAAGGCGCAGCGCCCTGCGGGCCGTTTTTCCTATTGTACCCCCGCAAAGCGGGTTTGACAATGGGCAAAATTGCACAAAACCGCCTTATTCGGCCCCCGCCTGAGGCCCGCGTCCGGCCAGGGTATCTTCCACCGCCTGGGCGATGGCAAAACCGGTGGCGGCCAGGCCGGAGGCATCGGCGCAGTTTTCGTATTCCGCGGGGTTGGGCACAAAGCCGGTCTCCAGCAGAATGGCCGGGCAAATATCCGACCGGGTGACGTAGAAGTAGTTCCATTTGTCCCCCCGGTTCTGCCGCCCGGCGGCGGCGCTGACCCGGGCGGCCAGATTCTGGGCCAGCAGCTGCCCCGAGGGGTAGAAATAGTAGCACTCCACCCCCGCCACCTGGTTCACATCCCGCTCCAGCACAATGCTGTTGTGGTGGATGGACAAAAACAGATCGGGCTTTTGCTGCCGCAGGGCCTGGTTGCGCTGGGCCAGCGTGGGAAAACTGTCGTCCTGACGGGTCAGCGTCACCTGGGCTCCCAGGGCGGTCAGACGGTCCCGGGCGGCCAAAGCCGCCGCCAGATTCAGGTCCTTTTCGGCAGGGCCGGCGGCGCCGCCGGGTCCCAGGGCTCCCAGGTCATCTCCGCCGTGGCCGGGGTCCAGCAGAATCTCCACCCCTTCCAGCGGCCGCAGGGGATCGGCCGAGAGAGCCGGGGGCGCTTTGAGGGTGAGGGTAGCCGCCCCCTCTTCGGCGTCCACGCTCCAGCCCCACAGGCCACCCGCCGGGAAGGTGAAGGTAAGGGAAAAGCCGTCGGGCTCGGGTTGCGCTTCTATCCCGTCGGCCAGGCCGGTCTCGGCGGGCAGGTCAGCCGCCAAAGACGCGCCGCTGAAGAACACCTTCAGGCTGGTGTCGGTGCGCTCGGCCGCTGCCAGGGGGCTGGCCCCTTCCAGCCGGAAGATGCTGTTTCGTCCCTGCTGGGCAAAGGAGATGGCGGTGATGGCCGGGGCCGTGCCCTCCACCGTCTGGCAGTCCTGGGCCAGCAGCCAGCCCCCCGCCACCTTGTAGGCGTGGGTGAGGGCGCTGCCCTTCTGCAACTGGACGCATTCGGTCACCTGGCCCACCATGCCCGCATACACCGTTTGCAGAATGGAGCTGGAATCGGCGGGGTCCTCCAGCAGACTTGCCAATACGCTGGTCACCTGCACCAGCTGCCCCGGCTCCAGTTCGGGGGAATCGTCGGGCTGGGGCTTGCTGGGCTGCCAGCTGCCTTCGGTTACCGCCAGCCGGGTGATGGTCACCTGGGCGGTATTCTCACCTTGCCGGGCTTCGATGAGGTTTTCTCCCACTTCCAGCGCCACCGGAATGCCCCAGCAGCCCCCTTCCAGCACCTGCACCTCCTGGCCGTTCACGGTCAGGGGCAAAGCGGGGTCGGCGGTGCCGGCGGCAAAATAAATTTCTCCGTAGGTGGTCTGTCCCGGCTGGGGCAAGCCCACCGAAAGGGTCTGGGAGATGGCCAGCTGGGTGACGGCCGGGGGCGTCTGGCCCAGCAGCTGGCTGCAAAGCAAAGTATAGTCGGCCCCGCCGCTGGTCACAGCCACCGCCGCCGATGCCTTCCCGGTAGCCCAGGCGGCGTAAAAGGCGGCGCCTTCCCCTTGGGGCAGAGCGATGGCGGGCAGACCCTCGGTGAGGGGCTGGAAGATGCCTCCCTCTGCGGGAGCGCAGGCCCCGGTGAGGTTCCAGCGGCTCAGCAGCTTTTCCAGCCCGCTGTCGGCGGCCTCGGGCCAGACCAGCACCAGGCCCAGCCCGGCTTTTTTGGCCTGCCGGGACAGATAGGCCACCGGGTCGGTCTGCCAGGGCCAGGCGGTTTCGGGCCAGAGGGGCTGTCCCGCTGCCCGGCCGCTCCACAGCAAAGTGTCAGCCCCGGATGCGGCGGCGGCATCCAGCTGGGCGTCCAGCAGCGATTTCCAGGAATCGCTTTCCAGGGCGGCGGCCAGCTGGGAGGAGAAAGCATCCTCCAGCAGATAGACCCGCTGCACCTCATCGGGCTGCCGGCCCGGGTGCGTGGGCCACAGGGCGATAGCGGCTGCCACCGCCGCCAGCACCAGAGCCAGCAGCAAGGCCAGCGGCAGCATACGGATTTTTTTCATGGCGTTCCCCTCCCTTGGCCGGGATATTTGCTTTGATTGTAGCATATTTCGACAAAAAAGACAGCCGTCTGCCGGCGGCCTTTGTTTTTCAGGCTATGCGGCGAGACGCGGGGTCTATTCCGCTTAAGAACGGGATGTGGTATAATGACAAGAGTTTCCCCTCGCTGCGGCGAGGGGCCAAGGGGCGCCGCCCCTTTGGAATCCCTGCCGCCTTTTAAAAAAGGCGGGCGAAAATTTTTCTCTGGCCTGTTATGAAAGAAGGTAGCCCTATGAAACTTCCTGCCCGTGCTTTTACCCACGCCGGCAAATTCCACGCCGACGATGTATTTTCCGCCGCCCTGCTGCGGACCATCCGCCCCGACATCCAGATCCAGCGGGGGTTTGCGGTACCGGACGATTTCGACGGTCTGGTGTTTGATATCGGCGACGGCATGTTCGACCACCACGCCGCCGGCAGCCCTGTGCGCCCCAACGGACACCCCTACGCCGCCTTCGGCCTGCTCTGGCAGGTGCTGGGGCCGGATCTGGTGGGCAAGTCCGGAGCCGACTGGCTGGACGAGCGGTTTGTCCAGAATCTGGACCTCAACGACTGCACCGGTTCCGACAACGCCCTGGCCGACGCCATCGGCAGCTTCAACCCGGTGTGGGATTCCACCGAAAGTGCCGACGAGTGCTTTTTCCGGGCGGTGGATTTCGCCCAGCAGATTCTGACCAACCGGCTGGAGGAGGTGCGGGCGGTACAGCGGGCCCGGGAGCTGGTACAGCAGGCCCTGCCCAAAGCCCAGCAGGGTATTCTGGTGCTGCCCAAATACCTGCCCTGGAAAACCCTTCTCCCCGCCGACAGCAACATCCTTTTTGTGGTCTATCCCAGCCAGCGGGGCGGCTTTGCGGCCCAGGGCGTAAACGACCGGGCCACCAAAAAGCTCAAGGTCCCCTTCCCCGCCGCCTGGGCCGGCCAGCCCGCCGAGGAGCTGCCTTCCCTCAGCGGCATCGAGGATCTGCGGTTCTGCCATTCCAGCGCCTTCCTCATCACCGCCGATTCCAAGTCCGGCGCCCTTAAGGCCTGCCGGGAGGCCATCCGGCTGGCACAGGAGAGCAAACAGGCGGGAGCGGAAGTCAAATGAGCGCCCACGCCTATCTGCTGCACTGCGGGGATGACAGCTTTTACGCCGGCTACACCCCCGATATGCCCGCCCGGCTGGCGGCCCACCGGGCCGGAAAAGGGGCCAAATATACCCGGGGCCGGGGGCCGCTGGAACTGGCCTTCTGCCTGCTCTTGCCCGACGCCCGCTGCGCCCGCCGCCAGGAGGCCCGGCTCAAGCAGCTGGACCACAAGAAAAAGCAGGCCCTTGCCCAGAACTGGCAGACCCACCGGCTTCGTCTAGCCCGCCCCCAGGACGGCCCCGCCCTGCAAAAAATTTACGACTACTATGTAAAGAACACCGCCGTCACCTTCGCCTATGAGACCCCTTCCCCCGAGGAATATACCCGGTGGGTGATGGACAGCGGCCGGAATTACCCCTTTCTGGTGCTGGAAGGCCCCGAAGGTCCCGTGGGCTTTGCCTGCGCCCATCCCTGGCACGTCCGGGAAGCCTTCGGCTGGGACGTGGAGACCACCGTCTACATGGCCCCCGGTCTGGGCGGCCAGGGGGGCGGTCTGCGGCTCTACGGTGCGCTGCTGACTTTGCTGGAAATGCAGGGGGTCCACAACGCCTACGGCGTTCTCGCCAGCCCCAATCCCGCCAGCGAGGCGCTCCATGCCCGGCTGGGGTTTGTCCGGGTGGGACTGCAGCCCGACTGCGGCTGGAAGCTGGGCGCCTGGTACGGGGTGAGCACCTGGGGCTACGCTTTGCGCCCCGCCGACGGCGAGCCCGCCCCGGTGGTGCCTTTTTATCAGATGGACCCCGAGAAGGTCGCCCGGCTGCTGGCCTACGGCTGATGGTTTGCAGCTTGCAAAACACAGATATACAGAAAAATTCCCGGTTCTGCCCTGTGCAAAACCGGGGATTTTTTGCGCTTATTCCACCCTGTCCAGCAGATCGATCACCTGGGACAGATCCTGCTTCAGATAATCCACATAGGGGGCCACTTCGGGGCCGTAGGGCCGCAGATCCGGCACCATCACCGAAACCGCCCCCGATGCCCGGGCCGCCCGCAGACCGTTGAGACTGTCCTCCAGCACCAGGCAGCGGCGGATGTCGGCCCCCAGCCGGCTGGCCGCCAGCAAAAAGATGTCCGGCGCAGGCTTGCTGTGCTCCACATCCGCCCCGCATACCACCTGGGCAAAATACCGGCCGGCCCCGGTGGTGGAAAGGTTCTGCAAAATCATCGACCGGGGGCTGGAACTGGCCACGATCCGGGGAATCCCCCGCTCCTCCAGCACATCCAGCAGCTCAAACAGCCCCGGCTTGCAGGGCACCCCTTTGGCAAACAGTTCGTCCGCCAGCCGCCAGGCAGTCTGCAGCATTTTCTGGGGATCGACCGTGGGGAAATATTCCCGGATATGATCCGCCAGAGCCTGGCCGGCCAGTCCCCGGCCCGAAGCCAGAAAGGCGTCCACGTCGGCGGGCATCTCCACCCCCATCTCCCGGCAGGTGGGCTCCCACAGGGTATCCCATAGCCGCTCGGTGTCGAACATCAAGCCGTCCATATCAAAAATGACCCCTTGTACCATACAAAATCCCCCATATTCTCCAGAATCTGTCCCTATTGTACCCCATTTGGCCGCCGGCGGCAACCGGCAGAAAGGCGAAAAAGGAACCGGCCGCGGCGGCGGGTTTTGGCCGGAATGGTGTACTTTTTTTGCCCGCGGCTGTATAATAAAAGCAATCGGCCGGGGCACCGGCCCGGCAAAGGAGATGCAGCCATTTTGATCACACCCGGCCTGTTGGGCCTCAGTTATCGCACCGCCCCCCTGGACCTGCGGGCCCAGGCCGCTTTTTCCGACCGGAAAAAGCTGGACCTGGCCGCCGCCCTGGCCCGGGAAGGGATGGACCAGTGCGCCATTCTGGCCACCTGCAACCGCACCGAAATTTATTATATGTATACCCAGCCCCACCAGCCCGCCGCCGTCCGCCGGGCCTTTCTTTCCGCCTGCGGTCAGGAGCTGGAACCCCACCTCTACGCCCTGGAAGGCAAGCCCGCTTTGGAGCAGCTGTTTCTGGTGGCGGCGGGGCTGGATTCCCAGATACTGGGGGAGGACCAGATCCTGGGCCAGCTGCAGCAGGCCGCGGCCTTTGCCCGGGCCACCGGGTCCGGGGGCAAGGAGCTGAACCGCATGCTGCAGAACGCCGCCGCCTGCGCCAAGGCGGTGAAAACCGCCTACCCCGCCAGCCAGCAGCCCCTTTCGGTCTGTTACATAGGCATCCGCCAGCTGGAAAGCCGGTTCGGTCTGGCCGGGCGCACCGGGGCGGTGCTGGGCAGCGGCCAGATGGCCCGGCTGGCCCTGCGGCATCTGGCCGCCGCCGGGCTGGAAAAAATTTATGTCTGCTGCCGCAGCCCCGAAGCCGGCGCCGCCCTGGAAAAGGAATATCCCGGCCTTGTGCAGTGGCAGGAATTTGCCCGCCGCAGCCAGATTTTGCCCCGCTGCCAGGTGGTGGTCAGCGCCACCAGCGCCCCCCATCTGGTGCTGCAGCCGGAGCACCTGGCCCAAAACAGCGGCCCCCTGGCCCTGCTGGATCTGGCGGTGCCCCGGGACATCGACCCGGCCCTGGCTGACCGCCCCGACACGGTATTTCTGGATGTGGACAGCCTCAAGCAGACCAGCGCCGAAAACCTGGCCCGCCGCCGGCAGCTGGCGGCCCAGTCCCGGCAGATGCTGGACGAGGCGGTGGAAGAAAGCTGGCACTGGCTGGCCGCCTGCGCCGTGGACCGTCCTATCCAGACTTTGCGCCAGCAGGTGCAGCAGGTGGAGAGCGACACCGCCGACCTGCTCTGCGCCCGGCTGGAACTCAGCGACCGGCAGCAGAAGCTGCTGCGCAAGCTGCTCCACGCCGGTATGAATCGGCTGCTGCGCCAGCCCATCCGCCAGCTCAAGGAGCTGGAAAACGAGCAGGATCAGGCCCGGCTGGCCCAGGCCATCGACTATCTTTTCAACACCGCGGAGGAATAATTTCCATGGAATACATTGTAGGCAGCCGGGGCAGCGCCCTGGCTCTGGCCCAGACCCAATGGGTGATCGACCGGCTGCAGGCCGCCTATCCCCAGCACCGCTTTTCCGTCGCCGTCATCACCACCCGGGGAGACCGGATTCTGGACCGCCCCCTGGACCAGGTGGGAGGAAAGGGCATTTTTGTGCGGGAGATCGAGCAGCAGCTGCTGGACGGCGCCATCCAGATGGCGGTGCACAGCCTGAAGGATATGCCCGCCGCGCCCCCGGAAGGGCTCTGCTACACCCGTTTCTGGCGCCGGCAGGACCCCCGGGAAGCCCTGGTGCTGGCAAAGCCCGCGGCTTTCCCGGCGGCGTCCCCCCTGGCGGCCCTGCCCCAGGGGGCCAGCGTGGGCACCGGCAGCAAGCGGCGCATCGCCCAGCTGCTGGCCCTCCGGCCCGACCTGCGCCCTGCCCCCATCCGGGGCAACGTGGGCACCCGCATCGAAAAGATGCACGCCCAGGGCATGGACGGCCTGGTGCTGGCGGCAGCGGGACTGCGGCGTCTGGAGATGGAAAACCAGATCGCCTTTCTGCTGGACCCCGACCAATTCGTACCGGCCCCCGGCCAGGGAACCCTGGCATTGGAGGTGGCCGCTGAAAATACCGAACTGCGAGCCATGCTGGACAGCCTGTCCGACCCCGAGACCCACCTCTGCGCCGCAGCCGAGCGGGCTTTCCTCGCCCGGGTGGACGGCGGCTGCCATCTGCCGGTGGGGGCCTACTGCCGGCTGGAAGGGGACCGCGCGGTGATGACCGGCCTGCTGGGCAGCGCCGACGGCGGGTTTGTGGGCTGGCAGCGGGGCCAAGCCCCCGCCGCCCAGGCGGAGCAGCTGGCCCTGGAACTGGCCGACCGGCTGCTGGCCCGGCGAAAGGAGGCCTGCGGCCAATGATGGGAACTGTCTATCTGGTGGGCGCAGGCCCCGGAGATCCCGGCCTGCTCACGGTACGGGGCAAGGAACTGCTGGAAAAGGCCGACTGCCTGGTCTACGACCGGCTCATCGGCCCCCGGCTGCTGGAACTGGCCCCGGCAGGCTGTGAAAGGATCGACGTGGGTAAGACCGCCGGTCACCACACCATGCCCCAGGCAGAAATCTGCCGGCTGCTGGCACAGAAGGCGGGCCAGCACCAGACGGTGGTGCGGCTCAAAGGGGGCGACCCCTTCGTCTTTGGCCGCGGGGGCGAAGAATGTTTATATTTAAAAGAACAGGGGGTGCCCTTTGAGGTGGTGCCGGGCATCACCAGCGCGGTGGCCGGGCTGGCCGCCGCGGGTATCCCCATCACCCACCGGGGCATCGCCCGGGGATTTCGGGTCTACACCGCCCACGACCTGGCCGACGGCTTCGGCGGGCTGGATTTTGCCCAGCTGGCCCGCACCGACGACACTTTGGTGCTGCTCATGGGCCTGTCCCGGCTGGAGGAGATATCCCGGCGGCTGCTGCAAGCCGGCAAGCCCGGCCACACCCCCGCCGCCATCATCTCCCGGGCCACTTTGCCCACCCAGCGCACCGCCCGGAGCACTTTGGACACCATCGCCGCCGAGGCAGACCGGCTGGGGCTGGAAAGCCCCGCCCTCATCGCCATCGGCCCGGCGGTGGCTCTGGGCCAGCAGCTCAACTGGTTTGAAAACCGGCCCCTCTTTGGCCGCCGGGTGCTGCTGCCCTGCACCGGTCCCGACCGCCGTCTGGCCCGGCTGCTGGAAGAACAGGGAGCCGCTGTCCAAGCGGTGCAGGTGTCCCGGCTGGAACCCCATCCCGAGGCCTGGGCCAGTCTCTGCAAAGGGGCCGGAGCCAGCTGGGCGGCCTTCACCAGCCGCAACGGGGTAAAATTCTTCTTTGAGGCCGCCCGGGCCGCCGGCGCCGACGCCCGGTGTCTGGCCGGGGTGCAGATCGCCGCTCTGGGCCCCGCCACCGCCAAAGCCCTGGAACAGTACGGCCTGCGGGCGGACTTCATCTCTCCCGCCGCCACCGGCGAGGGTCTGGCCGCCGCTTTGGCCGACGAGATGATGGAGGACGACCGGCTGCTGCTGGTAGGCCCCGAGGGTGACCCCGCCCCCTGCTGGCAAAGCCTGGGGGTGCCGGTGATCTACGCCCCGGTCTACCGCAACACAGCCGAGCAAACCGCCCTGCCCGCCGGTCCCTTTGATTTTGCGGTGTTCACCTGCGCTTCGGCGGTGGAACGCTGCCAGGCTCTGGCCGCCGCCGAGGGAACCACTCTGGCCGCCCGCCTATCCGGCGCCGCCGCGGCCGCCATGGGGCCGGTCACCGCCCGGGCCATGGAGCAGGCGGGCCTTGCCCCCATCCAGGCCGACAGCCCCGGCTATCCCCCTCTGGTCCGGCTGCTCTGCCGGCTGGCGGCGGAAAACTGATCGTATTGCTCTTCCAATTTTATACAAATCGTTATAAACGTGCAAATATATACAAATATGAAAGGACCGAAACCTATGGAACCATTTTACCGTGGCCGGCGGCTGCGCAAAAATGCCGCCATCCGCTCCATGATCCGGGAGACCCGTCTTTCTTCGGAGGATTTTGTACTGCCCATCTTTGTGGTGGAGGGGGAGAACATCAAAGAGGAGATCCCCTCTCTGCCCGGCATCTACCACTACTCGGTGGACCGGCTGGATGAGATCGCCAGCCAGATGGAGCAGACCGGGGTGCCCGCCTGCATCCTCTTCGGCATCCCCGACCACAAGGATTCCTGCGGCACTGCCGCCAGCGACCCCGAAGGGGTGGTGCAGCAGGCCATGCGCCGGCTGCGGCAGCTCAGCCCCGACCTCTACATCATCGGGGACGTCTGCATGTGTGAATACACCGACCACGGCCACTGCGGCATCCTCAACGCCCGGGGGGAGGTGCTCAACGACGCCACTCTGCCCCATCTGGCGGCCATCGCTTTGAGCTATGCCGAAGCCGGAGCCGACATGGTGGCCCCCAGCGACATGATGGACGGCCACATCGCGGCCCTGCGCCGGACTTTGGACGATGCCGGTTTTGAAAATGTGGCCATCATGGGCTATTCGGCCAAATACGCCTCCGCCTACTACGGCCCCTTCCGGGAGGCCGCCCACAGCGCCCCGGCCTTTGGCGACCGCAAGAGCTACCAGATGGACCCCGCCAACGGCCGGGAGGCTTTGCGGGAGATGCAGGCCGACCTGGACGAGGGAGCCGACATCCTCATGGTCAAGCCGGCCCTGGCCTATCTGGACGTGCTCAAAGAGGGCAGCACCCAGTTCAACCTGCCCTTTGCTGCCTACAATGTCAGCGGAGAGTACGCCATGCTGAAGCTGGCGGTGGAAAAGGGACTGATGAACGAAAGCGTCATCCCCGAGACCCTCACGGCCATCAAGCGGGCGGGGGCCAAACTCATCATCACCTATTTCGCGCTGGAAGCCGCTGAAAAGCTGAAAAAAGGAGAATGGTAATGGCAATGGAACACGCAGCTTCCCGGGCCGCCTTCGACCAGGCCCGGCAGTATATCCCCGGCGGTGTCAACAGCCCGGTGCGGGCCTTCCGCGCTGTGGGCACCGACCCGGTATTCATCCGCAAAGCCCAGGGCACCCGTCTGTTTGACCTGGACGGCAACGAATATATCGACTACATCTGCAGCTGGGGCCCCATGATTCTGGGCCACGCTCATCCGGCTCTGCTGGAAGGGGCCGCCGAGGCCATGGGCCGGGGCCTGAGCTTCGGCCTGCCCACCGATCTGGAGGTGGAGATGGCCCGGCGCATTTCCACCGCCTATCCCGCCGCCCAGCTGGTGCGGATGGTGAACTCCGGCACCGAGGCCACCATGAGCGCCATTCGCCTGGCCCGGGGCTTCACCGGCCGGGACAAGATCATCAAGTTCGAGGGCTGCTACCACGGCCACAGCGACTGTCTGCTGGTCAAGGCCGGCAGCGGCGCCCTCACCTGCGGCGTCCCCACCAGCCCCGGGGTACCGGCGGATGTGGTGAAGCACACCGTGGTCTGCCGCTACAACGATCTGGAATCGGTGAAAGAGGCTTTCGCGGCCAATCCCGGCCAGATCGCCGCGGTGATTCTGGAGCCGGTGGCCGCCAACATGGGCGTCATCCCCGGCAAGCCGGAATTCATCGCCGGGCTGCGTCAGCTCTGCAACGAGACCGGCACTGTGCTGATCTTTGACGAGGTCATCACCGGTTTCCGGCTGTCCTACGGCGGCGCGGCCCAGGTCTACGGGGTGCAGCCCGATATGGTCTGCTTCGGCAAGATCATCGGCGGCGGCATGCCGGTGGGCGCCTACGGCGGACGCCGGGAGATCATGGAATGCGTGGCCCCCACCGGGCCGGTCTACCAGGCGGGCACCCTCTCGGGCAATCCTCTGGCCATGTACATCGGCCTGCGCCAGCTGGACTATCTGAACACCCACCCCGAGGTGTACGCCCAGCTGGAACAGTCCGGCGAGAAATTTGCCGCCGGTGTGCGGGATCTGCTGCAAAAGCACGGCCTGCCCTACCAGCTGCAGCAGATGGGCAGCCTCTGCACCCTGTTCTTCGCCGACCATCCGGTGGAAAGCTACGAGGACGCGGTGTCCAGCGATACCGAAGCTTTTGCCGTCTATTTCCGCACCATGCTGGAAAACGGCATCATGGTAGCCCCCAGCCAGTTCGAGGCTATGTTCCTCTCGGCGGCCCACACCGACGCCGATCTCGAAGCCACCTTTGCGGCCATGGACAAGGCCTTTGCCGCGGTGAAAGCCGCCCGGGGGTAAAGGCCATGGCTTTCTGTCTGCGCCTGGAATTGACCGGCCGCCCCTGCGTGGTCTTTGGCGGAGGCACCCAGGGTCTGCGCCGGGCCAAGCAATTGACGGCGGAAGGGGCCGAAGTGACTGTCTATTCCCCCTCCTTTGGCCCGGGCTGGCAGGATTGCCCCGCCCGGCTGCTCCCTTTGGCCTATGCCCCCCAGCTGCTGGACGGAGCCTTTCTGGCGGCGGCGGCCACCGACGATGCCGCCCTCAACCGCCGGATTCTGGCCGACTGCGCCGGGCGGGGGGTGGTGGGCATCAGCAGCACCGCCGATCCCGATGCCCCTTTCCACCCCATGGCCGCCCGGCCTTTTGAGGGGGGCGTGACGGCAGTATCCATGCCCGAATCCCCGGCCCTGGCGGCTCTGGCCGCCGGCGAGCTGTCCCAACTGGCCGAGACGCGGTATGCCGGGCGGCTGAATTTGCTGGCAGCGGCCCGCCGCTGGGTGCGCACCCGGCTGGAACCCCGGCAGCGACGGGAGCTGCTGCGGCAGCTGGCCGCTTTGCCCGCGGACCAGCTGGCCCGCACTTTGGAGGAAATGGGCGTCCCCTGCCAGCCGAAATGTCCGCCGAAAGGAGAATTGGAATGAACCCAACCCAACAGCGCCGCGCTGCTCTGCTGGAGCAGCTGCGCCATGCCGACACCCCCGTCAGCGCCTCGGCCCTGGCCGAAAAGCTGGGGGTGAGCCGGCAGATCATTGTGGGGGATGTGGCTTTGCTCCGTGCCGGAGGCGAAGCCATCGAGGCCACCCCCCGGGGCTACCGCATCGCCCGCAGCGAGATGGGCGTGTCTGCCCTGCTGGCCTGCCGCCACGACGGCCTGGACCAGCTGCGCCGGGAACTGTACATCGTGGCCGACAACGGGGGCGTCTTGGAGGATGTGATCGTGGAAAATCCCCTCTACGGCCAGATCACCGGCCGGCTGCACATCACCAGCCGCTACGACGCCGACCAATTTCTGGCCCGAGCCGCCGCGGAACAGGGCCGCAGCCTGCTCTGCAACCTCACCGGCGGGGTGCACCTGCACACGGTGCGGGCCGCCGACAGCGCCGCTTTGCAGCGCATCTCCGAGGCTTTGCGGGCCGAGGACATTCTGTTTTCCTCCGAGGACTGACGACCCTGCCCCATCCCCGGTTTTTGCCCTGTTTTTCCTCTTTGTTCAAAGTTTGTTAAACTATTGTCAATCCTGCACAAAAAGTTATGGTTTCCCGTATAACCTTCGGCGGTTTGCCACTTGTTAAATGATTAACAGATGTGGTACAATACAGTCACAGGACGAAAAATCGAAAGTCTTTCCGGCACACAACCACACGTCTCTGTGCGGCAGCCTGCCGCAGTTTGTCTGTTGAACAATCGACAGGAGGATGAAGTACAATGGCTGAAAAAAAAGCAAAAGTTGAAACCGTTGTTCCTGAGACCGGCGCTATGATCAACGAGCTGGTAGCCAAGGCCCAGAAGGCCCTGGAGCAGTTCCTCACCCTGGACCAGGAGCAGATCGACCACATCGTTCACGAGATGGCTCTGGCCGGCCTGGACAAGCACCAGGAGCTGGCCCGCATGGCCGTTGAAGAGACCGGCCGCGGTGTCTACGAAGACAAGGTCATCAAGAACATGTTCGCCACCGAATATATCTGGCACGACATCAAGAACGAAAAGACCGTCGGCGTGCTGGACGAGAACGAGATGGAAGGCTATGTGGAAGTGGCCGAGCCCGTAGGCGTGATCTGCGGCGTGACCCCCACCACCAACCCCACCTCCACCACTCTGTTCAAGAGCCTGATCGCGGTAAAGACCCGCAACCCCATCGTCTTTGCCTTCCATCCCTCTGCCCAGAAGTGCTCCGCCGAGGCTGCCCGCATCGTCTACGAGGCTGCTGTCAAGGCCGGCGCTCCTGAAAACTGCATCCAGTGGATCGAGCATCCCTCCATCGAGGCTACCCAGATGCTGATGGCTCATCCCGGCATCGCCACCATCCTGGCCACCGGCGGCCCCGGCATGGTGAAATCCGCTTACAGCTGCGGCAAGCCCGCTCTGGGCGTAGGTCCCGGCAACGTGCCCTGCTACATCGACAAGACTGCCGATCTGCATCGCGCCTGCACCGACCTGATGATGTCCAAGACCTTCGACAACGGCATGATCTGTGCTTCCGAGCAGGCCGTTATCGTGGACAAGGAGATCGCCGCCGATTTCGAGCGCTACATGAAGGCCAACAACTGCTACTTCCTCAACGAAGCCGAGACCGAGGCCCTCACCAAGTTCATGTTCCCCGATCCCAACAAGGGCGTTTATGGTCCCCTGGTTGGTAAGAGCGCCAACTGGATCGCCGAGCAGGCCGGCATCAAGGTCCCCGAAAAGACCAAGATCCTCATCGCCCGTCTGCCTGAGCCCAGCGCCGAGTACCCCCTGAGCAAGGAGAAGCTGAGCCCCGTGCTGGCCTACTTCACCTGCGACAGCCAGGAGCAGGGCTTTGCCTACGCCAACAAGATGCTGGAGCTGGGCGGCCTGGGTCACTCCGCTGTTATCCACACCGGCAGCATGGATACCGCCGATGCTTACGGCGTGGCCATGCGCGTGGGCCGTATCATCGTCAACAGCCCCTCTTCTCAGGGCGCCATCGGTGATATCTACAACACCAACACCCCCTCTCTGACTCTGGGCTGCGGCTCTTACGGCAAGAACTCTGTTTCTCAGAACGTGACGACCGTCAACCTGATCAACAAGAAGCGCATTGCCAAGCGGAGAGTGAATATGCAGTGGTTTAAGGTTCCCCCCAAGATCTACTTCGAGGAAGATTCCATCCAGTACCTGGAGAAGATGGAGGACATTTCCCGCGCCTTCATCGTTACCGACCCCGTGATGGTCAAGCTGGGCAATGTGGACAAGGTTCTGTACTACCTGCGCAAGCGTGAGCAGTACTGCCACAGCGAGATCTACTCCGACGTGGAGAGCGATCCCTCCGTGGAGTGCATCATGCGCGGCGTGGAGGCCATGCGCGCCTTCCAGCCCGACGTGATCATCGCCATCGGCGGCGGCAGCGCCATCGACGCTGCCAAGGGTATGTGGCTGTTCTACGAGCATCCCGAAACCAGCTTCGACGGCCTGCGTCAGCGCTTCCTGGATATCCGCAAGCGCGCCTTCAAGTTCCCCAAACTGGGCACCAAGACCAAGATGGTCGCCATCCCCACCACCTCCGGTACCGGTTCTGAGGTTACCAGCTTCTCGGTTATCACCGACAAGAAGAACGGCAACATCAAGTATCCTCTGGCCGACTACAGCCTGACCCCCGATGTGGCCATCATCGATCCTCAGTTCACCTGGTCCATGCCCAAGAGCATCGTGGCCGACACCGGTCTGGACGTGCTGACCCACGCCATCGAGGCTTATGTCTCCGTGATGGCCAACGACTACACCGACGGTCTGGCTCTGCATGCCATCTACCTGGTGTTCGAGTACCTGGAGCGCAGCTACAACGGCGACCGCCTGGCCCGCGAGAAGATGCACAACGCTTCCTGCATCGCCGGTATGGCCTTCACCAACGCCTTCCTGGGTCTGAACCACTCTATGGCTCACAAGCTGGGCGGCGAGTTCCACATTCCTCACGGCCGCGCCAACGCTGTGCTGCTGCCCTATGTGATCCGCTACAACGCCACCAAGCCCACCAAGTTTGCGGCTTTCCCCAAATATAAAGAGTATATCGCTGACAAGCGCTATGCCAAGATTGCCCGCTACCTGGGCCTGCCCGCCTCCACCACCGAGGAAGGCATCAACAGCCTGATCAAGGCTGTCCAGGATCTGATGAAGGCTGTGGAGCGTCCCATGAGCATCAAGGATTGCGGCATCTCTGAGGCCGAATTCATGAGCAAGGTGGACGACCTGAGCTACAAGGCCTTCGAGGACCAGTGCACCACCGCCAACCCTGTATACCCCCTGGTCTCCGAGATCAAGGAGCTGTATATCAAGGCTTACAACGGCGACAAGATCTGATTTTTTTCATCGGTATTGCCTCCGGCTCGCTGCGAGCTGGAGGCTTTTTCTTTCCCTCTGGCTCAGCAAAGGCCGTCAGCGTTGGCCTTGCCGGCTGTTTTCGTTCCTTTTTTACCGGTGTTGCCTTCGGCTTGCTGCGAGCCGGGGGCTTTTTCTTTCCCTCTGGCTCGGCAAAGGCCGTCAGCGTTGGCCTTGCCGGCTGTCTGCGTGTTTTTTTACCGGTATTGCCTTCGGCTCGCTGCGGGCCGGGGGCTTTTTCTTGCCCTTCGACTCGGCAAAGGCCGTCAGCATTGGCCTTGCCAGCCTTTTGTATACCTTGAAAAGCCGCACCTTTCCAGTATCCTGGTCACAGCACAAAAACGCCCGCCTTCCGTTTTTGCGGAAAGCGGGCGTGATTTTTCTAACCGATGGATTTTATTCGGCGTCGGGCTCTTCAGTGGCCTCAGCCTGGGGAGCGGGCACTTCCTGCTCCTCCTCGGCGGGTTCTTCCTCAGCCTTGGGGGCGGGAACGGTATCGCTGAACTCCTCGCTGAACAGCAGCTGCTCGTACTCGTCCAGCTCCTTCTCCCGGCGCTGGATGTACAGATAGGCAGCCACCAGTGCGCCCACAGCAGCGGACAGGAAAATTACAATGGCAGCGAATGTGGATTTCTTCATGGTGATAGCATCCTCCTTTTTGGGCCGCAGCATGTTTGCTGCAGAGAATTCTTTTTTGGCCTGTCGCCAGGCGCTGATACAGGTGAGCACCGCCCCTGCAAAAGCCACCGCCTTTTTCCGAAGCCGGCAGACGCGAATGGAAGCCATGGCGGCCCTCCTCTCTGCGGGGGAATTGGGACAAGTCCCCCATATAATATTACTGTTATTATATCCTGAAATTCCCGCAAATACAACACCGCAAAGTGTGAATTTGCACAAAAAGTTTACTCTTCCAGCATATGCGCCCGGTACACCTTGAACGCCCCCGGCAGGGGGTAGGTTTCCCGCAGCTGCTCCGGCCCTGCCCAGACGCAGCCGACGGGGGCCGGCAGCTCTCCGGTTTCAAACCGCAGGCTGGTCATCCGCCACTCGATGTGGCTGAAAACATGCTTTGCCTCGGGGCCGGGCCCCAGATAATCCCCGTCCAGACCCAGTTTTTCCAGCAGAGCGGCGGCCGCGTCCGCATCCAGGGCTTCTTCGGCCAGCAGGGGCTGCCACAGCCCCGCCAGCAGTCCCTTTTTGGGCCGCTGCTGCAGCAGGTACTCTCCCCTGGCATTCTGCACCAGCAGCACCGTCACCGGCTGGATGCGCCGGGCCTTGGGGGGCGTTTTCACCGGCAGCTCGGCAGCGGTGCCTGCGGCATATCCCCGGCAGATGGAGGAGGCCGGACAGGCCAGACACTGGGGCGACCCCGGCAGGCAGACCAAAGCGCCCAGCTCCATGAGGGCCTGGTTATAGTCCCCGGCGGCGTCCGGCGGCTGGCAGGCCAGCACCCGGGCGGTGAAATCCCGCTTTACTGCCGGGCGCAGCACATCCCGGTGGTCGTCATAGAGCCTTGCAAATACCCGCAGCACATTGCCGTCCACCGCCGGTACCGGCAGCCCGAAGCAGATGGACCCGATGGCCCCGGCGGTATAGTCCCCGATGCCGGGCAGCTTGCGCAAAGCGTCGTAATCGGCGGGCAGCTGGCCGCCGTACTGCTCCACCACCGCCTGGGCGGCTTTTTGCAGGTTCCGGGCCCGGCTGTAATAGCCCAGTCCCTCCCACAGCTTGAGCAGCTGCTGTTCGGGGCAGTCGGCCAGATCCCGGATGGTGGGCAGCGCCTCCATAAACCGCCGGTAGTGGTCCAGGGCGGCGGCCACCCGGGTCTGCTGCAGCATGATCTCGCTCACCCACACCCCGTAGGGGGTGGGATTCTGCCGAAAAGGCAGCTTGCGGGCGTTGGCCCTGTACCAGGGCAGCAAAAGGGGGGCCAGCCGCCCCGGGATATCCTCCTGTCTGACGGGCACTGGCCCCACCTCCTGTTTTGTTTCTATGGGCAGTATGCCCTTTTATCAGAATCCGTATGCGGTGCGGGGGAAGGGCAGCACGTCCCGGATGTTGGGGATACCGGTGAGGTACATCACCAGCCGCTCAAAGCCCAGGCCGTAGCCCGCATGCTTGACGCTGCCGAACCGCCGCAGATCCAGATACCAGTCGTAGTCCTCCTTGGCCAGACCCAGCTCGTCCATGCGGGCTTCCAGCAGGTCCAGACGCTCCTCACGCTGGCTGCCGCCGATCAGCTCGCCGATGCCGGGCACCAGCATATCCGCCGCGGCCACGGTCTTGCCGTCGTCGTTGAGCCGCATATAGAAGCTCTTGATCTCCTTGGGGTAGTCGGTGACAAACACCGGCTTTTTGAACACCTGCTCGGTGAGGTACCGCTCATGCTCGGTCTGCAGGTCCACGCCCCACTCCACCTTGTACTGGAAGGCGTCGTTGTTCTTTTTCAGCAGCTCGATGGCGTCGGTGTAGCTCACCCGGGCAAACTCGCTGTTCACCAGGCTCTGCAGGCGCTCCAGCAGGCCCTTGTCGAAGAACTGGTTGAAGAAGGCCAGCTCGGCGGGGCACTGCTCCAGCACATAGCCGATCACCGATTTGATCATGGCCTCGGCGTTGTCCATATCGGCGGCCAGATCGGCAAAAGCCATCTCCGGCTCGATCATCCAGAACTCGGCGGCATGGCGGGGAGTGAAGGATTTTTCCGCCCGGAAGGTGGGTCCGAAGGTATACACCTTACCAAAGGCCATGGCCATGGCCTCGGCCTCCAGCTGGCCGGACACGGTGAGGTTGGTGGCGCGGCCGAAGAAGTCCTGGCTGTAATCCACAGTGCCGTCCTCGGTGCGGGGAGGATCGGCGGGGTCCAGAGTGGTCACCCGGAACATCTCGCCGGCGCCCTCGCAGTCAGAGCCGGTGATGAGGGGGGTGTGGGCATAGACGAAGCCCTGCTCCTGGAAGAACTTGTGGATGGCGTAAGCCGCCACGCTGCGCACCCGGAAGGCCGCCGCAAAGGTGTTGGTGCGGGGGCGCAGATGGGGCATGGTGCGCAGGAACTCCATGGTGTGGCGCTTTTTCTGCAGGGGGTATTCCGGGGGGCAGCTGCCCAGCAAAGTGATGGAATCGGCGTTCACCTCAAAGGGCTGCTTGGCCCCGGGGGTGAGGATCAGACGGCCGGTGACCTCAAAGCTGGCGCCCACGCCGCACTTGGCGATCTCCTTGTAGTTGGCCAGCTTCTCGGCCTCGAACACAACCTGCAGGCTCTTGAAGCAGCTGCCGTCGCTGAGCTCGATGAAGCCGATGTTTTTGGAATCGCGGATGGTCTTGGCCCAGCCGCAGACGGTGATCACGGTGCCGTCGGCAGGGGCAGCTTTGTAAAGAGAAACGATTTCGGTGCGCTGCATACAGATCTCTCCTTTTCTTGTTGCCAGGGCAAAAGCCCGGAAAATAAAAAACGACAGCCAGATTCATCCTCACTTAGGACGAATCGCTGTCGGGATCCGCGGTGCCACCTAAATTACCGTTTGCACGGTCGCTTTTTGCCGCTCTTACAAGGGCCGCGGCTGTAACGTGCCGCCCACGGCGCCCCTACTGCCGGCAAAAACCGGGTTCAGATTGCAGCTGGGAAGTGTTCTTTCGGGCGGTCTTTGGCGCGGGGCTTGCACCCTCCCCCGCTCGCTGGGCCCCAGGGCCCGCCGTACTTTTCTTCGTCATCGCTTTTGGGATATGTGGGTATCATACCACGCCGCCCCGCAAAAGTCAAGGCGCACAGCCGGCGCGGCAAGGTGAATGGAAGATGTTTTTGCATTGATTGGTCAGCCGGCGTAGTTTTCTTTGCGGCGGGGCAGCTCGCCGGCCGCCAGGCCGAAGGTGGCGGAAAGCCCCAGGCTTACAACCAGCACCGCCAGACCCTGCCAGCTGGCATACCGCTCCCAGAACCGGTAGTGGTATACCTCCCGGCCGGTGAGCTGGCCGTCTGCGTCGTAGTGCTCCCGGCGCTGGATGCGACCGAACCAGTCGTACCAGGTCACGCTGCTGCCCAGCAGGGTATCCGCGGCGTCAAACTCCTCCACAGTACACCTGACGGCCTGGTCGTAGCTGTACACCGCATAGCCCAGCAGCTGGCCGTCGGCATCGTAATCCCTGGTGCCGGTCACCTGCATGCCGTACCCGGCATCAGCCTGGTCGATGGAGCGCCAGCCCAGCTCTTGGCCCTGGGCTCCGCCGCTGACCTGCCGCAGCAGGATGTCGGCTTTCACGTCGGAATACACCAACTCCAGATAGCGCAGGGAACGGGAACTCTCCCCCTGCCTTTCCAGCATCCGGATCTGATTGGTGCGGCCCAGCAGATCGCGGCTGAAATTGGATTCCAAGGTGATACTCTCCCCGCCCCGGGTGTACTGCCACTGGCTCTGCAGCCCCCGGCTCACCCAACCTTCCAGCGACAGCGGATGGCCGTCGGCATCGGTGCCCGAGGCCGTGTAGCGATTAAAAAAGGCTTTTTGGAACCGCACGCTGCCGGTCTGCCGGCCATCCTGCCAGCCGGTGTACTCCATGCTGGTCCAGGTCTCCTTTTCCAGCTGTTGGAGGTCGATGTAGCCGGTATTCACCGACAAATCGGGGCAAAACCGCACCAGCAGCTGGTCTTTGGGCATCAGCCAGA
Organism: Candidatus Anaerofilum excrementigallinarum; assembly: GCA_019115305.1. GTDB lineage: Bacteria > Bacillota > Clostridia > Oscillospirales > Ruminococcaceae > Anaerofilum > Anaerofilum excrementigallinarum. The sequence goes on along the minus strand of DXDW01000148.1, from coordinate 4,074 downwards.
CCGCCGCCAGATGTAAAAGGGCAAACACCGCCGCAAACACCAGCACGCCACGGATGCGGGCAGTCGCCGTGGAAGGGGCAGCGCCAGATCCTTTTTTCATACAAACACCTCCTTTGCATACAATCGCCCGCGCAACGGTTCTTTATAAATAGTATCCCCCCCTTTCTATCACATGTCAATCCTTTTTAATTACTAAACGCATTTGGGCAGCTGCGGGCTTTCTGTGCTATCCTTTCCGCTGTGGCCCCCGCTTGCGCCGGCGGGCGGATTGGGGTACAATATCTACGAGCCGCCTTTTGAGTTTTGCGGCCAAAAAGGAGAAACGCTGCATGAAAGCAACTGTGGTCATCCCCAACCTCAACGGCGCCGGCTGGCTGAAAGACAGCATCGAGTCCATCTGGGCCCAGACCATGCAGGATCTGGAGCTCATTGTGGTGGACAACGGCTCCACCGACGAGAGCCTGGCCATTGCCCAAAGTTATCAGGGCCGGCCCGGCTATACTTTGATCCAAAACGACACCAACACCGGTTTTTCCCATGCGGTGAACCAGGGAATCCGGGCGGCCAAGGGCGAGTATGTGGCCCTGTTCAACAACGACGCCTTTGCCGAGCCCGACTGGCTGGAAAACCTCATCGCCGCCGCCGAGCAGGATGGGCGCATCTTTGCGGTGAGCAGCCTGATGATCCGCCATTTCGAGCGGGAACTGGCCGACGACGCCGGCGACTATGTCACCTTGCTGGGCTTTGCCTGCAAGCGGGGAGACGGCATGAAGGCCAGCCGCTACCAGAAGCCCGGCCGGGTATTTTCCGCCTGCGGCGGCGCGGCCCTCTACCGCAAATCCATTCTGGACGAGATCGGCCTGTTTGACGAGACCTTCTTCGCCTACTACGAAGATGTGGACATCAGCTGGCGGGCCAACAGCCTGGGCTACAAAAACGTATACTGCCCCACCGCCCGCTGCTACCACATCTGCGGAGCCACCACCGGAGCGGTGCGGTACAACCCCTTCAAGAGCATCCAGAGCGGGCGCAACAGCATTCTGCTGCCCTACAAGAACATGCCCATTCTGATGCTGCTTCTCAATCTGCCCTTCCTGGTTTTCGGATACCTGCTCAAGGCGGCCATGTTCCGGCTGCGGGGCTTCGGCCCGGCCTACGGCCAGGGCTTCAAAGAGGCGCTGAAAACCATGGGCAAGATCCAGAAGCCCCCGTTCCGGCTGAAAAACCTGCCCTGCTACGTCCTGATCCAGCTGTGGCTGGTGCTGGGACTTTTCCAGTACATCGTCTACCGCGTCCAGCGGGCGCTGAAGATCCAGTAAAAGAGGGAGGAAACGACAATGGACGAACCTTTGTATTCTGTGGTGGAAAAGCGCATCCAGCGCACCATGAAGGCCCTGCAGGCCAACAACATGGAGGCCTATTATGTAAAGACCGCCGCTGAGGTGGCCCCCCTGGTGCGTCAGCTTGCCCCGGCGGGCTCCACCGTGGCAGCCGGCGGCAGCATGACTTTGGCCCAGTGCGGGGTGATGGAGCTGCTGGCCGGGGGCGAATACACCTTTCTGGACCGCACCGGTTTACAGGGGGAGGAGCTGCAGAAGCTCTATCGCCAGGTATTTTCCGCCGACTGCTATTTTTCCAGCTGCAACGCCGTCACCGAGCAGGGTGAGCTGTACAACGTAGACGGCAATGCCAACCGGGTGGCGGCCCTGGCCTTTGGGCCGGCCAGCGTCATCTGTGTGGCGGGGTACAACAAGATCGTGCCCGACCTGGCCGCCGCCGAGGCCCGGGTGAAGGCCATTGCCGCCCCGGCCAACGCCGCCCGGCTCCACTGCAAGACCCCCTGTGCCGTCACCGGACAGTGCGAAAACTGCAAAAGCCCCGCCCGCATCTGCTGCACCACTCTGGTGCAGGCGTACCAGCGCATCCCCGGCCGCGTCAAGGTGATTCTGGTGGGCGAAAGCCTGGGCTACTAAATTTTTTCACCGGTCATGCCTTTTTTCATCGGTCATGCCTTTGGCCTACAGCAGGCCAAAGGCTTTTTCTTTGCCTTTGGCTCGCAAAAATCCATGCAGCGCTGGGCTTGTCAGCTTTCAGCGTGCCTTTTGTTTTTTCTTTTCCGCTTCCGCCGGTTCTTCCAGTACCTTTTTACAGCCCTATTACTTTTTCCTCTACCGAACTCCCCTGCGGCCCCTTGCCCTTTGGCAGTTGCCGCTCTCACACCCGATAAAACGCACAAAAAAGCGGCCCCTTTCCCGGCATATCGCCGAAAAGGGGCCGCTTTTGTATTGGAATCTGAAGATGCCGGAAAGGATCAATCCTTATCCTGGAACATATCCTTCAGCTTTTTGAAAAATCCCTTGCGCTGCTCGTAGTTGTCCTCCTTGAGGGTGTCCTCAAAGGCTTTCAGAGCATCCCGCTGGGCGCGGGTGAGCTTTTTGGGGATCTCCACATTCACCTGCACATACTGGTCGCCCCGGCCGCGGCCTCCCACATAGGGGATGCCTTTGCCCCGCAGCCGGAAGGTGGTGCCGCTCTGGGTGCCTTCGGGCACCGTGTACTGCACCTTGCCGTCGATGGTGGGCACGATCACATCGGCCCCCATGACCGCCTGGCTGTATGTGATGGGAACGGTGACATATACGTCGTAGCCCTGCCGCTGGAACATGGGATCGGGCCGGACGGTGACGATGACGATGAGGTCGCCGTTGGGACCGCCGTTGACGCCGCCGTCGCCCTGGCCCCGCAGAGCCAGCTGCTGATCGTCATCGATGCCGGCGGGGATGCTCACCTCCAGAGTCTTGCGGGTGTTCACCCGGCCGGTACCGTGACAGTGGTTACAGGGGGTTTTCACGATCTTGCCCTTGCCGCCGCAGCGGGAACAGGGCTGCTGGCTCTGGATCACGCCGAAGGGGGTGCGCTGCTGGATGGTCACCCGGCCGGTACCGTGACAGTCGGGGCAGGTCTCGGGGCTGGTGCCCTTGGCCGAACCGCTGCCGCCGCACTCGGGACAGGTGTCCTGGCGGGTGACGGTGACCGTCTTTTTGCAGCCATGTACCGCTTCCATAAAGCTGATGCCCACGCTGATGCGCACATCCCGGCCCTTGCGGGGGGCGTTGGGGTTGGACCGGCTGCCGCCAAATCCGCCGCCGAAACCGCCGCCGAACAGATCGCCGAAGATGTCGCCCAGATCCACGCCGCCAAAACCGCCGCCGAAGCCGCCCCCAAAGCCGCCGGCACCCTGACCGGCGCCATAGCTGGGGTCTACCCCGGCGAAGCCGAACTGGTCGTACCGGGCGCGCTTCTCTTTATCGCTGAGGACCTCGTAGGCCTCGTTTACCTCCTTGAACTTCTCCTCGGCTTCCTTGTCGCCGGGGTTCAGGTCGGGGTGGTATTTTTTCGCCTTTTTGCGGTAGGCGCTTTTGATCTCATCCTCCGAAGCGCCCTTGGCAATGCCCAGCACCTCGTAATAATCTCGTTTTTCTGCCATACTCTCTCACCTTGAGCCGCTGGACGCGGCGAATTTGTTGATGAATCCAAGATTGCCGCGCCCCCTTCCCCGCCTCGAAAGGCGATGGAAAGGGGTGCGGCCCTGGTCTGTTATGGGATCAAACTTCCTTGAAATCAGCGTCTACCACGCCGTCGTCGTTAGCGGACTGCTGGCCGGCATTGTACTGGTCCTGCTGGGGCTGCTGACCCTGCTGGGCCTGCTGAGCGCCGGCTTCCTTGTACATCTTCTCGGCGATGGGATAGAAGGCCTTCTGGACCTCGTCCTGCTTGGCCTTGATCTCGTCCACGTTGCCGGACTTGATGGCCTCTTTCAGCTCGTTCAGCTTGCCTTCCACGGCGGCCTTCTCGTCAGCGGTCACCTTATCGCCCAGCTCGCCCAGAGTCTTTTCGGTCTGGAACACCAGCTGATCGGCGCTGTTCTTGATGTCCACTTCTTCGCGGCGCTTCTTGTCTTCCTCGGCAAACCGCTCGGCGTCCTGCACAGCCTTCTCCACGTCTTCCTTGCTCATGTTGGTGGAAGCGGTGATGGTGATGCTCTGCTCCTTGCCGGTGCCCAGATCCTTGGCG
>DXDW01000147.1 GCA_019115305.1 Candidatus Anaerofilum excrementigallinarum | reverse complement strand
CCATCCCCAGCTGGCCGGCCAGTTCGATTTCCTCGGTGGCGGAGATGCCGTTGTCCACGGTGATGATCAATTTATAACCGTTGCGGGCCAGCTTTTCCACTGCCCCCCGGGACAGGCCGTAGCCGTCCCCTTCCCGGCTGGGCAGCATACAGCGGACGTTGGCCCCCAGATTGACCAGATGGGTAAACAGCAGCGCCGTGGCGGTGACGCCATCCACGTCGTAGTCGCCGAAAATGGCGATTTTTTCCTGTTCGTCAATGGCCCGGTGGATACGCTCCACCGCCTTGTCCATATCTTTCATCAAAAACGGGTCGGACAGCTCGCCCTCCTGCTCCAGCAGCGCCGCGGCGGCGGCCGGGGTATCTATCCCCCGGGCCAGCAGCACCCGTGCCACCAGCAGCGGCAGCCCCAATTCGGCGCAAAGCTGCTTTGCGGCACCTTCGTCAGGGTGCTGTACCTTCCAGCTGCGGTAGATCATGCCTGCATCCTCCCTTGGATCTGTTTACTCGTTTGCGGGAGCGTACCGCTCCACAATAGCCCGGGCCACCCGCAGGCCGTCCACGGCGGCCGACATAATGCCCCCGGCATAGCCAGCGCCTTCCCCGCAGGGGTAAAGCCCCGGCAGCTGCACCGACTGGAAATCCTCTCCCCGGGGCAGCCGCACCGGCGAAGAGGTGCGGGTCTCCAGGCCGGTGAGGATAGCGTCGGGCGCCGTATAGCCCGGCAGTTTGCGGCCAAAGGCTCCCAGCCCGGTGCGCAGGGTGTCGGCCAGCTCTTTTGGCAGCAGTGTGCCCAGGTCGGCGCCGCGCACGCCCCGGGAATAGGTGGGTTCTACCCGGCCGATCCGCAACTTGCCTTCTCCCTGCAAAAAGCTGGCCATATCCTCGGCGGGAGCGGTATAGTCCCGTCCCCCTGCCGCAAAGGCGGCCTGTTCCAGCTGCCGCTGGAACGCAATGGCTTTGGCGGGGTCCTGGCCGAAATCTGCACCATCCACGCTCACCACCACTGCCGCGTTGGCGTTGGCGCCGTCCCGGGCGTGCAGGCTCATACCGTTGGTGACTACCCCGCCCTCTTCGCTGGCGGCAGCCACCACCTGGCCGCCGGGACACATACAGAAGGTGTAGACACAGCGGCTGCCCACATGGTGGCTGAGCTGGTATTCTCCCCGGGGCAGGGCCGGATGCCCCGCCGCGGCGTGATACAGCCCCTTTTCGATGTCGCTCTGCAGGTGCTCGGCCCGGAAGCCCACCGAAAAGGGTTTGCATTCCAGTTTCAGGCCCTGCCGGTTCAGCATAGCAAAGGTATCCCGGGCGGAATGGCCCACTGCCAGCACCACTGCGCCGGCGGCAAAACTGCCGGCGGTGGTTTCCACGCCGGTCAGCCGGCCGTTTTGGACCACCAGACCGGTGAGCTGGGTGTCAAACAGCACCTCGCCCCCCAGCTGCTGAATTTCTTGTCGCAGGGACAGGATGACGTTCCGCAGCAGGTCGGTACCGATATGGGGCTTCTGCCGCCAGGCGATGTCGGCGGGAGCGCCGTGTTCCAGCAAAAGCCGGGTCACCTCGCCGCACAGCTCGTCGCCGATGCGGGTGGTGAGCTTGCCGTCGGAAAAGGTGCCGGCTCCGCCCTCGCCAAACTGGATGTTGGTGTTGGGATCGAGAGAACCGCCGGCGAAAAAGCCTTCCACCGCCTGCACCCGGCGGGACAGCTCGCTGCCCCGCTCCAGGATCAGCGGCCGGAAACCCTGGCGGGCCAGCAGCAGGCCGCAGAAGAGTCCGGCAGGCCCCAGACCCACCACCACCGGCCGGGCCGGCAGGGGCTGAGAGCCGGGATGAAGCTCCAGACGGCGGGGCTGCATGAAGGCAACGCAGGGCGCAGAGCCCGCAAAGGCAGGCTCGGCACCCTCGTCATGCAGATTGATGGCAACGGTGTATACCAGACTGGGCGCACCCCGGCGGGCATCCACCGATATTTTTGAAATTTCGGCCTGCCTTACCGCCCGCCGGGAGATCCCGGCGAGGCGGAGGGCACGGTCGATGGCCTGCTCCTGCCCGGCGGCAAGAGGAAGGCGGATATTGCGTACAAGCAGCATGCTGTTTTTTTTACTCCTCACTTCCGGCGGACACCTGGCACTCGATGGTGTAGCTGCCCGTGGCAAAAATGTTGGGGCTTCCCGGCGCCAGAATGCGAACCGGAACATTCATCACGCCGGCGCTCAGCTGCAGGTCCTCGCCGTTGATCTGGGCGATCACCGAGCCGGAAGCCAGGGCATCCAGCTCCTCGGCGGGGCCGATAAGGGTGACGTTGTTCACCCGGCGGCTGTTGGGGGTGACGGTGTAATTTTCGGGGATGTTGGCTGTGCGGATATCGGTGACGCTGATGGTTTTTTGCGCCAGACCGGTGTAGTCGAAGGTGGCGGTAATGGAGCTGATGTTCTCCTGGCTGCGGATGCCGTCAGGCAAAGTGATGGGCACCGAATAAATCTTGTCCAGGGTGAACTTGGTAAGGTCGAAATAGGCCACCGTAAGTTCGGTGAGGCCGTCCAGCCGGCGGCTGTCGCCGGAAACCACCAAAGTTTCCTCCGACAGGGTAAGACGGTTTTCCAGGTTGGTGATATCAAAGCCGGCGGGCACGTTGGTGAACTCGATGCGCAGCGGCAGCTCCTTGCGCTGCTGCACCTGCAGGGTGACCTCCGAGATCTCGGTGGAGAAGGTGACGTATTTCAGATCCAGCTTCTGGCCGGAGGAATCCACAGCAACCAGCGTGGAGCTCTGGGTCACCGACTCGCTGCGGGCGCCTTCCACATACAGCGGCGCCACGATCTTATCCACCTTGTCGATCTCCCCTTCCGGACCTTCCAGGGTCACCTCGCTGGGGCTGCACTGAGCTCCGGCAAAGATATAGCCGTCGGCGATCTGGACGTTGGATGTATCGGTGGTGATGGCGAAGGTCTTGGTGATGACGGTGTCGAACACCACGCTGACGGTGGGCAGGTTTTTATCGTTGAGAATGCTGGCCTGGTTGCTTTCCCAGTTGTTGTCCTGGACCTTGACCACCAGACTCAGCTCGTATTCTCCCGCGCCCCGCACCGAGGAATAGTTGGGGTATACCAGGAAATCGTCCCGGCTCAGATTGTTGACATAGGAGCGCGGGCCCTGGATGCGCAGGTCTACCGTGGCAGAGGGAGAGGAAACGATGTCCAGCCCGTTGACCGTGTAGGAGGCGGAATCGTAGCTGAAGTTTACCGGCACGCCTTTGATGACGCTTTCCCCTTCGGTGCTGATGGTAGTGACCACCACCACCCAGGCCACAATGGCGATGAGCAGCGAAATGGCCATGGTAAACAGCCGGCTGTTAAACAGTTTTTGCAGGTCGATCTTCATTTTTCTTTCTCCCGAAGCGTTTCTTCTTCTCCTGGGCGGGCTCCTGAGGCACGATCTCGCCCTCCAGCAGCTGGTAGAGGTTCTGGCGGTCCAGACGGCGGATCAGCACTCCGTTTTTGGCCAGAGAAATGATGCCCGTCTCCTCGCTGACTACTACCACCACGGCGTCGGAGTTTTCACTCATGCCCAGCGCCGCACGGTGACGGGTGCCCATATCCTTGCCAATGTCCAGATTGTTGGAAAGAGGCAGGAAACAGCCGGCGGCCTTGATCTTGCCGTCCCGCACCACTACGGCGCCGTCGTGCAACGGGGTACCTTCGTAGAAGATGGTGCCCAGCACCTCGGGGTTGATGTCTCCGTTGAGGATAGTGCCGGTCTTGATGATCTCGCCCAGGTTGGTCTGGCGCTCGATGACGATCAGCGCGCCGGTGCTGGTGTCGCTGAGCCGCTCGGCGGTATCACAGACAGCCACCACGGCGTTGCGCCAGACTTCCTTCATATCGTCGGTCATTTTCTGGGAGCGGAACATCCGAACCGCAAAAATGTTGGTGCGTCCCACCTGCTCCAGCGCCCGGCGCAGTTCCGGCTGGAACACCACAATAAGCAGAATGAAGCCCGCCTGCATGATGTTCTGCAGAAAATAGGTCACTGTGCGCAGATGCCACAGTTCGGCCAGCCAGCTGGATACCAGCAGCAGCAGAACGCCCTTGGCCAGCTGCGCCGCACGGGTCTGCCGCACCAGGGCGATGACCTCGTAGACCACAAAGGCAACGATGAGAATATCCAGCAGATCGGTGATAATGGTGCTCGGCTGGAACAGATCCCGCACCAGCTGCTGCCAAAAATCCAAAAAGTTCAAAAACAGCGCCCCCTTGTTTCTTGGGTACCAATTCTATTCCCGCGGCGGGCTGTCCCCCGGCGCAGGGCCTTGTCAAAACAAATCCGTTAGAAAATTATACCACAGATGTCCATGGCATGAAAAGCAAAATTCGCATTTTTCGCCATACGAAGGCTATTATTTTTCCAGCAAAGCCACGGCGTGCACCGCGATGCCCTTGCCCTCACCGGTAAAGCCCAGCTTTTCTTCGGTGGTGGCCTTTACCGACATCTGGTCCGGCTCAATCCCCAGCGCGTCGGCCAGGTTCCGGCGCATAGCGGGGATGTGGGGCGCCAGCTTGGGCGCCTGGCAGAGAATGGTGGCGTCCACGTTGCCGATGCGCCAGCCTTCTGCCGCCAGCAATTCGGCCACCTTGCGGGCCAGCTGCAGGCTGTCGGCCCCTTTATAGGCAGGGTCGGTATCGGGGAAATGCTTGCCGATGTCCCCCAGCGCCGCCGCCCCCAGCAGAGCATCCATCACGGCATGGGCCAGCACGTCGGCGTCGGAATGGCCCAGCAGTCCCTTTTCCCAAGGGATGTCCACCCCGCCCAGAATCAGCCGCCGGCCTTCCACCAGGCGGTGCACATCGTATCCATGGCCAATTCGCATCTGTTTTTCCTCCTTCAGATCGTCCGGGGTGGTGATCTTGTAGTTTTCGTAGCTGCCGGCGGTGAGCTCCACCGGCATGTCTGCCCGCTCCAGCAGCTGGCAGTCGTCGGTGACGGTGTCGTCCTTTACTGTCTGCAATGCCTGGAGATACAGCTGCCGGCGGAATACCTGGGGAGTCTGCGCCGCCCAGAGGGTGGAGCGGTCGGGGGTGGCGGTTACCAGATGACCCCTGACCTGCTTCACCGTATCCTTTACCGGCACCGCAGGCGCCGCGCCGCCGGTGCGCACCGCACCCTGGATGGCGTCGGTGATGATCTGTTCGGTAACAAAGGGCCGGGCGCCGTCGTGGATGGCGATATAGTCTTCCTCTGCCTTTTCCAGGCCGCAGCGAACCGAAGCCGCCCGGGTGGCGCCGCCGGGCACCACCACCGTGGGTTTTTTGCGGTTTTGGGCCAGCTGCTGCACCTTTTCCAGGTTTGCCCCTGCCACCAGCACGATCTGGCTGATCTGGGGGTGAGCTTCCAGCGCCCGGATGCTGTGCTCCAGCACCGGCAGACCCTTCAGGGGATAAAACAGCTTGTCAAACCCCATACGGGTGGAACTTCCCGCCGCCACAACGATGGCCGTTACTCGAATTTCCTCCACAACAGCGCCTCCTTTGGTGCCGGGACAGACCGGCTGTAAACGCCCGGCGCCGGCACTCCCGGCTCTGGGCAAAGAATCGTTGCATTCATTATACAAAAAACAACGTAAAAAATCTACTCTTTTGCCAAAAAGCTTCTGCGTTTGTTCTTCAAAATCCGCCTGCCATTGCTTTTTGATGGAAAGTTTCCTGGCTGAAAACAAAAATCCCCGGCGCCGACACAGCCGGCAGCCGGGGAAAAGTGCGAAGATCAGTGAGCGCCGGTACACACATCCACAGGCACATTGTCGGATGTGTAGTAGCCGGTAGCGGTGGGACAGCCCGGTCCCGCCAACAGGCCGGTAACGGTGCAGAAGCTCTGCTGCACCACGTTCTCTGAAGTGGGGAACATCCGGGGCTCCAGATTGGCCTGCACCGTCTCCATATAGGCCTTGAAGGCGTTCTGGGTGTACTTGCTGTACTGACGGTTTTCGGCGTTGTTGTGAGCCAGCATGTTGGGCTCGTCGTAGCCGTACCACAGCGCGGTGGTGTAATAGGGAGTGCCGCCCACAAAGGTGAAGTCCTTCCAGTCCTGGGTAGTACCGGTCTTGGCGATGACCTCCATACCGGCGATCTGGCTGCCGATACCGGCGGCAGTACCTTCGGGATCAGCCACCGGGTTGCGCAGCAGCCGGTTCATGACCATAGCGGCCTCCGAGCTGAGGGCCTGCACGGTGGTGGGGGTGGACTCCATATAAACTTCGCCGTTGGGATACTGGATGGAGGCGAAGAAGGTGGGCGAATGATAGGCGCCGCCGTTGGAGAACATCTGGTAGGCAGCGGCCATCTCCAGAGGCGTTACGCCTTCGGTGAGAGCGCCCAGTGCCAGGGGCGACAGGGCCGCGTCGTTGAACTGGGCGTTCTCCGAGGGGCTGACCAGATTGGTCATATTGAGGGTGTCGTGCATGAAGCTGAACACATTGTCCACGCCCACATAGTCGCCGATGATGTGCACCGGCACGGTGTTGAGGGACTTGGCCAGGGCCTTATACAGCAGCACATTGGTGTTGGAATAGCTGCCGCCGTAGTTGGTGGGCCAGTCCTTCATCTGACCGGGACGCTCGGGGTCCTCGATCTGCTGATAAGGGATGTCGGGCCAGGCGTCGGAATAGTGGGTAAGACGGTATTCAATGCCCAGAGCATAGGCACCGATGGGCTTCATGGTAGAACCTACCTGGTGCTGGGTGAGGGCACGGTTGAGCACCCGGTCGGCGGTTTTCTCCCGCAGGCCGCCCGCAATGGCCAGCACCTTGCCGTTGTCGTTGTCGATGGTGACCATGGCGGCATTGGTTTTGATGATCTTGATGGGATTGCCGTTGGAGGCGTATTTCTGGGCGCCGTTTTCATCGGTGGCCCATTCCTCCCCTTCCTGCAGCACCCCGTCGGCGTCCTCCACCTCGATGGGAAGATCGGCAAAGGTGCCGTCGGTGTTGAGCATCAGCTTCTCCATCTCTTCCTGCATATAGGGGTTGACGTTGAGGTAAACGTTGAAGCCCTCGGTGGTAAAGAACCGGTAGGCCTCGGCGTCGGTCTCAAAGCCTTCCCGTTCCCGGATCAGGGGAATGATCTCGTCCAGGGCGGCGTCGGTGTACCAGGAGTTGTGGGAGGTGTGGGTAGCCACTTCCTCCGGCTGTTCCTCGGTGAGCACCAAAGGAGCGTTTTTGGCTTCCTCGTATTCCTCCTGGGTGATCAGCCCCTGCTCATACATCAGGCCCAGCACATGGTTGCGCCGCTGCAGATGGTTGGCAGGGTTGGTAATGGGATTGTAGCTGGTGGGACTTTTGGTGACGCAGGCGATGCTGGCGCACTCGGCCAGAGTCAGGTCCCGTACATCCTTGCCGAAATAATACTCAGCGCCCGACTGCACGCCGGCCAGGTTGCCGGTGAGGCTGATGGTGTTGAGATAGGCCTCCAGAATCATGTCCTTGGAGTACCGGTTTTCCAGACCAATGGCCCGGAACACCTCTCGCACCTTGCGCAAGGGGTCGGTCTCGTCGTCGCCGGTGATGTTCTTGATCAGCTGCTGGGTGATGGTAGACGCGCCCTGCATGCTGTCATACAGGCCTATGGCGCCGCCGGACACCTTCTGGAGCACCAGGTTGACTGCCGCCGAAAAAGTTCGCTTGTAGTTCACGCCGCTGTGGCTGCGGAAATCCTTGTCCTCCACAGCGATAAAGGCGTTTTGCAGATTTTCGGGGATTTCAGTCAGGTCCACCCAGGTTCGCTGCTGGTCGCTGGAAAGGCTGGCATAGTCCTCCCATTCACCGGTATTGGGGTTCTGTGCATAGAAATGGGTGGTGTAGTTGAGCTTGATCTGGTCCAGATTCAGCATGTCCGCGTCGTTTTCCGTGGCCGTGACCACGTACTGACTCACCAGCACCGCCGCCACCGAACCGATCATCACGCAGATACAGCCGATGACCACAAAAAATTTCAGCACACCCAACAGGCCGCCGCCCAGCATCTGCCAGGGGGTACGCCGCTTTCTGCGCTTTTTGCGCGGAGCAGCCTTGCCCGAAGACTGGGTCGGCTTGCGGCCGGGGCCCTGGGCGCGGGAGAGATCCGGCGCGCGGCTGGGGCCCGGTTTGTTTTCGTTGGTGGCCATAAGTACCGCCTCCTTTATTGCATTGGTAAATAGGCCGGTTCTGTCCGTCTCTAGGACGAAAAGCCGGAATCCGGCCGCGGACCTTCCCCTGCCGGGCAGGTCGGTCCGCAGAAAGCGAAACAGGCCTTAAAGGCCGGTTTCGCGCAGCGCATATGGCGCACATGTGTATTCAGTATACCACATTCCGGGGCGCAATGTCACCCCTGGTGCAAAATACTCGCTGCTGTGGCAAAAAATATTGCCCGACTGTCTGCGCCCAGGGCGCAGCGCCCATACTGGGAACAAAACGGGGCCGACGCCCCGCCGGAAGGAAGGATTTTGCCATGTCTTCTCGCAGAACTGTGGCCCTGCTGGCCGCCTTGTGTCTGGTCTCGCTGGCCTTGAGCCTGTGGGCCTTCACCCGTCCCGCTCCCCTGTCCGATGACAGCAGCCAGCCGCTGTATATCCTGGCCGACCAGGAAGGCAGGCTGGCCGTCTATGGCCCCGAGGGCCCCGAAGCGGGCCAGCCTATCCGGGTGTATGAGATCTATACCCGCCTTTTGCCTGAAACCGACCAGCGCCGGCTGGCGGCGGGCATGGAGATATTTTCCGAAACCGAGCTGCAGCAGCGGCTGGAAGACTACGGCCTGTGACGGCTCAGCGCACCGGCACGATCTCCAGCCAGTAGCCGTCGGGATCGGCGATGAAGTAGATGCCCATGGCGGGGTTTTCGTAGCAGATGCAGCCCATTTCGCTGTGCAGCTGGTGAGCGGCCTGGTAATCGTCCACCGTGAAGGCCAGATGGATCTCGTTATCCCCCAGATTGTAGGGCTGGTCCCGGTCCCGCAGCCAGGTGAGCTCCAGCTGGTGGGGGCTCTGGCCGTCGCCCAGATACACCAGAATGAAACTGCCGTCTTCGGCCTCCTTGCGCCGGACCTCCGCAAGACCCAAAGCCTGTTTGTAAAAGGCCAGACTCTTGTCCAGGTCCAATACGTTGATATTGTTGTGTGCGAAGCGGAAATTCATAGTATTTCTCCTTTTTTAAAACAGCCGTCTTTTTTGCAGGGAGAACCCCACACAAAAAGGCCGGCATCCAGATAACGATTCTGCCCGTCGTTTTATTGCACGAAGG
>DXDW01000146.1 GCA_019115305.1 Candidatus Anaerofilum excrementigallinarum | reverse complement strand
GCCAGACCGCAAGTTTATTCTACAACAAAAGGAGTTTTTCTTTCTACATCATCGGCATAAGCCTTCTCTTGAACCACGCGACTATCGCGTGGTTTTCTTTATACAAAAAATCCCGCCCGGAACAAAGCGGGCGGGAATATATGGGAAAATCGATCAGAGGACAATGTTTTCGGGGGCGCCGCGCAGCCAGGCATCCAGATTGCGGAAGACGATCTCTGCCCGCAGGCTCATGGATTCCTGGGTGGCAAAGGCCACATGGGGGGTGACCAGGCAGTTTTTGGCGCTGAGCAGGGGCTCAGTCTGGTCCAGGGGCGGCTCCTTGTCGAATACGTCGATGCCGGCCCCGGCGATGACGCCCCGGTTCAAAGCGTCGGCCAGGTCGCGGCTCACCACCACCGGGCCCCGGGCCACATTGATGAGCAGTGCGGAGGGTTTCATCAGCGCCAGCTTTTCGGCGTTGATCATGCCCCGGGTGGAGTCATTCAGCGGACAATGGAGCACCACGATATCCGACTGAGCCAGCAGTTCCTCCTGGCTCATCTGGCGCACATAGTCGGGGGCGTCGGCGTGATGGGTGCGGCTCTGGGCCAGAATCTCGCAGCCAAAAGCGTGGAACAGGGCAGCGGTGCGCTTGCCGATATTGCCCAGGCCGATGATGCCCACGGTTTTGCCCTTGAGCTCCCAGCCCACCAGGCCGTCTTTGGTGCCGCCCAGGCGGCAGCGCGCTTCCACCGTGCTCAGGCGGCGGGCCAAAGACAGGGTCATGCCCAGCACCAGTTCCGCCACCGCCTCGTTGGAATAGCCGGAAGCATTGCTCACGGTCACCCCTTTGGTGCGGGCTGCGTCCAGACCCACGTGGTCCACACCGGTAAAGGCGACGTCGATGAATTTCAGCTTTTCACAGGCCTGAATCACCTCGCCGGCAAGGGGCATATTGGCGAGAATCAGGGCGTCGGCATCCCGGGCCTCCTCGATCAAAGTGGGGATGTCGCCGGTGCGGGGATAGCTGACAAAGGTGTGTCCCTGGGCCTCGAAAGGGGCCTTGCGGGCGGCAAGCTCCGCCTCGGAGATGCTAAGGGATTCCAGAAGAACGATTTTGCTCATGGTAGTTCGCTTCCTTTTCAAAAATAATTACAGGCTCAGGGAAGAGGCGTCGGCGTGGATGCCGTTGGCCAAATCCTCGTCCACCTTCATGATGTTTTTGTCCAGACGGCGATACATCTGGGTCAGCAGCAAAGCCAGCACCACAAACACCAGAGGAACCACCGATACCATGGCGGTGAGGCCGCCCTGGGTGAAGGCGGACTGGGTCTCCAGCTGGGAGTCGAAGCCGATGAGGGTCAGACCGAAGCCGGCCAGACTGGCGGCCACGCCCTGGCCGATCTTGGTAGCGAAGCTGGGCATGGCGTCCATCATGGATTCCAGCTTATAGCCGGTTTTCCATTCGCCGTAGGCCATGCACTGGATGACGAAAAAGCTGCTGAAGGTGGTGAACAGGCCCAGGCCGGCAGTGCCCAGCACCTGGCCCACGATGACAACCGGCAGCACCCGGGAGAACACACCCACCAGGGCAAAGCCGGCCAGAGAGCAGAACAGGCCGATGCGGATAAAGCCCATGGCGCCGATGCGCTTGATGGCGGCGGGCATGAACAGAACCAGGAAGGTGGGCAGAACGCCAATCAGGGAAATATAGGACATGAAGCCCACGTCACCCACCACATATTTGAAGAAATGGGTGTTGACGGCTGAAACGATGTTCTGGCCGAAATGGCATACCAGCACCATGCCGGCCACCATCCACATATAGCGGTTGCGTAACAGGGCGTTTACGCTGGTTTTGAAGTCCAGCTTGGGCTCCTCCTGCTTTTTCTCCGCAGGCTTGTTGCCGTTGAGAACTTCTTCGGGCAGCTCCTTGATGGTGAGCATCCGCACCAGGCCCAGAAACATCATGGGAATGGCGTAAACCAAGGTGATCTTGGTCCAGCCGCCGGGCTGGTCGCCCCACAGCACGATGAGCTGAGGCAGGGCGGCGTGGCCCAGGCCGCTGAGCAGCATCTGCAGCACGCCCTTGCGGCTGAGCACCTTGCTGATGCGCTGGCCGCCCCGCAGCGAGCGGCGCAGGTAGGTGGAGTCCTGGGTGTTCAGGAAGGTCATGAATACGCAGGACAGCAGGACATAGACCACAAAG
Organism: Candidatus Anaerofilum excrementigallinarum; assembly: GCA_019115305.1. Classification (GTDB taxonomy): domain Bacteria; phylum Bacillota; class Clostridia; order Oscillospirales; family Ruminococcaceae; genus Anaerofilum; species Anaerofilum excrementigallinarum. The sequence continues at coordinate 506 of DXDW01000146.1, read as the reverse complement.
ATGTAGACATATTTTGCCGTGTCGGACATATCCGGCGTGGAGAAGAAGGCCACCACCAGTACCCAGATGGGCACGATGCACAGCTCAAAGGGACGGGCCTTGCCCCAGCGGGTGTGGGTGTGGTCGATGATGTAGCTTGCGATGAGATCGGTGAAGGCGTCGAATACCTTGGCACCCAGCATCAGCATACCGATGATGACCGGGTTGAGCCCCAGGGTATCGGTGGTGTAGAAGGTGATCTGCATCAGTACGATGTTCACCATAGCCATGGACAGACTCCGGGTCATCCATCGCAGGGTGAACAGCGGGGGCAGCCTGGTGGCGTGGACGTCCGCGGGGTCCCAGGATGCTTTGGTGAGTAGTTTGGTGTTTTGGCTCATGTAAATTCCTCCTGTACCAAAATGATTTAAAGGCAAAATCACAGTTCCGCATAGGAATGCAGAGTGTGAAAAAGCTTCCAAGAGAAAAAACGGATGCTTGTGAGAGCTTGGGGAGGGTGCTATAAT
>DXDW01000145.1 GCA_019115305.1 Candidatus Anaerofilum excrementigallinarum | reverse complement strand
CCAGAATCCCGAATGCTTCTGCATTCGGGATTTTTGTTTTATTCGCCGTTTGCTGCCGGGGGATTTTGCCCGCGGTCGCGGCTGCTGCTTGCAGAAAGGGGATCTATTATGGAAAATAGTTCGTTCAGCTGCCGATTTTCGCTGTACCCTATGGACTCGGACTTTGTGTCCATCATTCTCGGGGCTCTGGATGCCACCGATACCGGCGCGGTGACCAGCGCTTCCGATGCCATGTCCACCATCTATACCGGCCCCCAGAACAGTGTGCTGGATGGGGTGGAAGGGCTGTTCGGCAACGCCTTCCGTCCCGGCGTGCATATGGCGCTGGAGGGACAGTTTACCTGGAAAGGCCAGCCCGGCGCAGAAACCGGCGCGGCTCCCAACCGGGCTGCAAATCCCGATCGCCATTTCCCCATGCTCTGCAAGGTGACCATCTATCCCGTCGAGAGAATGGCCGATGCCGTGGAATTGGCCCGGCAGGCCGAGCTGCAGCCGGCACAGGCTGCGGATACGCTGCGGCTGCAGGGAGATGTGCAGCAGGTGTTCGGCTATCTGGACCGGCTTTGCAGTCTGCTGCGGCAGCAAAATGCGGCGGGCGCTCACTTTACCATTTCGGTGAACAGCCCCACGGCAGAATAATATAAGACATCACAACGACAGCTGTTTTGTACAAAGCGGCTGTCGATTTTTTGTGCGATTTTTTAAGGTAAAGGTGGATTTATCCCGCTTATTTTGGAAAAATCATTGCGCGCGCAAATAAATTCTGGTATACTTGCAAAGGCGGGAGGGAAAAGCATGGACGATTTTATCAAATGGCTTTCCATAGGATTCCGACACACAGCCATGTATCTGGACAAAAAGCTGGCCCCCTATGGGCTGAACAACAGCCAGTATATGTATGTGGTGCGGGTGTGCGAGAACCCGGGGGTCACCCAGGATCAGTTTCTGCAGATGTTTTATATACATCCCAGCAACGTGACCAGGGCGGTGGCGTCCCTGGAAAAACAGGGCTTTATCCAACGCCGCGCCAATCGGCAGGACAGGCGCACCTTTTGCCTGTTCCCCACCAGCCGGGCGCTGGAGGTGTATCCCCACATTGTAAAGATGCGGCAGGAATGGCAGGAGGAACTGCTGGGCCAGGTGGAGCCCGCTCTGCGGGAGCCGCTGCGGCAGGCGATGGAAAAAATCGCGCTGCATGCGGTGGAAAAGACGAAACAGGAGGAATAATATGCAGGAAAAACAACAAACGGCGGCGATGCCCAATCCTCTGGGAGTGCGGCCGCTTCCCGAGCTGCTGCGGTCCTTTGCGGTGCCCAGCGTGCTGGCTATGCTGGTGAGCTCGCTGTACAATATTGTAGACCAGATCTTTATCGGAAACGGAGTAGGATATCTGGGCAATGCCGCCACCAATGTGGCCTATCCGCTCACCACCGTCTGTCTGGCCATTGCTCTGCTCATCGGCGTAGGCAGTGCCGCCCGGTTCAATCTCAATCTGGGAGCGGGCAACCGGGAGCAGGCCAAAAAGGCGGTGGCTTCGGCCATCAGCATGATGGCCACTCTGGGCCTCATCTATATGGTGGCGATTCAGTTGTTTTTGCCCTGGCTGCTGCGGCTGTTTGGGGCAACGGCCGACGTGATGCCCTATGCTACTTCCTATACCCGCGTTACGGCACTGGGAATGCCCCTGCTGATCGTGGTAAACGGCATGAGCAATCTGGCCCGGGCCGATGGACGGCCCAAGTATTCCATGCTCTGCATGCTGCTGGGTGCAGTGATCAACACCATTCTGGACCCCATCTTCATCTTTGTCTGTCATTGGGGCGTGGCGGGCGCCGCCTGGGCCACAGTGATCGGACAGGCCGCGTCTTTTGTCATGGCGGTGGCCTATATTGGGCAGTTCCGCAATATCCATCTCACTTTGGCGGATTTCAAACCCGATTTTTCCGAGTGGCGGCGGATTGCGGCTCTGGGCATGAGCAACAGCCTGAATCAGCTGGCCATGACCTTTGTGCAGATCGTTCTCAACAACTCCCTTACCTATTACGGCGCACTGTCGGTGTACGGCAGCGAGATCCCTCTGGCCACCAGCGGCATCGTCATTAAGATCAATGCCATTCTGGTGGGTATCATCGTGGGTATCTCTCAGGGGTCCCAGCCCATCATCAGCTTTAACTACGGCGCCGCCCAGTATACCCGGGTGCGCAATACCTATAAGCTGGCGGTGAGCATCAGTCTGGCCATTTCGGCGGTGGGCTTTGTGGCCTTTCAGGTATTCCCCAAACAGGTCATCTCCCTGTTTGGTACCGGTGACCAGCTGTATTTTTACTTTGCGGTGCAGTTCATGCGCTGGTATCTGTTTATGGTTATCGTCAACTGTGTACAGCTGCTTTCTTCCAATTTCTTTGCGGCTATCGGAAAGCCCATCCGGGGCGTGCTGCTTTCCCTGACACGCCAGGTATTTTTCCTGGTACCTCTGCTGCTGATCCTGCCCCGGTTCTTTGGCATCTACGGTATTATGGCAGCGGCGCCGGTGGCAGACTTCATCGCTTTTGTCACCTCGGCTGTGGTGGTACGGGGTGAGCTGCATCGGCTGGCAGCACTGCCTGAAAAGAAGCCGGACCCTGCTGTTTGATCAATTGATTTGCAAAAGGCGCGCGGAAGGTATGCCGCGCGCCTTTCCTATTTATATATAGGCGCTGGAAAGGGCGTATACAGACGGCGAAAAAGACGGAAATAAAAAAGAAAACTTTTTTGAAAAAAAGGTGTTGACAAATGGTGGCAGGGGAGGTATAATAATCAAGCTGCTTCGAGCGGCGTCTGAAAAAACGAACTTCTTCAAAAAGAAATTCAAAAAAGTGCTTGACAAACGAACGTCAGCATG
>DXDW01000144.1 GCA_019115305.1 Candidatus Anaerofilum excrementigallinarum | reverse complement strand
AAAAAGGCCTGCTGCGGGCCGAAGGAATGACCGAAGAAAAAGGCCTGCTGCGGGCCGAAGGAATGACCGATGAAAAAGGACTGCTGCGGGCCGAAGGAATGACCGAAGAAAAAATTAGCGCCAGAATAGGCCGCCGATGCCCCGGAGAGCCTGGTTGGGATCGACGCTCTGGTTGCCGATTCGCATGTCAAACTGAAGCAAAGTACTGCTCTTGCCGATGAGCTGCCCGGCCTCCACCGTGTCCCCTTCCTTCACCGACACTTCGGACAGGTGATAGAGGTAACTTTTCAGCCCCGCGCCGTGCTCAATGACCACGGTGCCGCCGCTGAGCTCCAGATTCCCCGCATACACCACCTGCCCCGCCGCCGGCGCCGATACATTCACGCCCTGGTGGCATTTGTAGGTGATGCCGGTGTTGCGGGAAGGACTGGTCCGGTCCCCGATATACTCAAAACTGCCGTAATCGCTGAGCACCAATCCGTCGTTGGGCTGCTCCACCGGCTCCTGGAATACCCCCGTCCACATGCAGGTCTCGCCGTGGGTCTCAAACAGGGGCCAGATGGCCTGCTGGTACTGGGCCACCGCCGCGTTGCTGCCCGACAGGGTGTCGGTTTCCAGATTTACCTTTTCAAAGGGATTGTAGAGAACTTTCACTGTGAAATCCTGGCTGTGTCCCCCCGCCGTGATATGGATGGTGTAATCCCCGTCCTCCCGGTTATAGGCCACCGGAATATAGGCGATGAGCTTGTCGTACCGGGGCACAAACCAGGCCGGCCCCAGATCGGTCTCCACAGTGGCCTCGGCTCCCGCCGGCAGCCCCGTGATGCCCACCGCGATCACCTCGCCCTGCTTTACCGTGTCGGTACTGATGGCGATGTCGCTGGCCAGGTCCAAAGTGAAGCGGAACCGGTAATCGTACCAGCCCGTGGGCTTGCTGTTGAGGGGCGGCCAGGTCAGGCGCAGAGTGGCCTGGTACCGGCCGTTGCGCACAAAGGAAAAAGCCGCGTATCCGGCGGCATCCCCGTCAAATACCGTCGCTCCCGTCTCGTCGGTGATGGTCAGTTTGGCGGTGCAGTCCTGCCGGAAATCCGCCGGCAATGTCAGTTCCGGCCGGCTGGAAAAACTGCCCAGATCCTCCACCGTCAGATCCCCCGGCCGGGCGATCTGCTTTTCGGTGATCCCTCCCAGCACCGGCAGGGTCCAGTCGTAGCCGTTCACCGTCAGCTCGGTGCCGCCGAAGGAAACACCGGACGCGGGCAGATCCCCTTCGTCGGCCTGCTGGTAGAAAAACAGGGCCGTGCCCCCCACCAGCAGCACCACCATGGCCAGCACCATCAATAGCCAGAGCCCAAAACGGGCCAGCCCTCGGCCCAATGCCCGGAAAAATCTCATATCCGTCCCTCCTTTTGACAAAATCTGTCGGGGCTTTGCCCCGGAAAACGCTCTTTTGCGCGGTTTTTCCCATTATACCAGAACAAGGGCAGAATTGGTATCATGTACGCCCCTTTCGGGGGCATTTATCCTCAAAACGAAACAAAGCGGGGAGAGTTTTCAACAAGAACCGGGAAACTTGTTGAAAACTCTCCCCGCCTATGGGGAAAAATCAGTCGTCCAGATCAAAAGCCTCCAGCTTGCTTTTGGCCGGCTGGGGCCGGCTGTCGCCGTGGCGCACGAACAGCATGGTCACAAAACTGATGGCCACGCAGATCGCCGCGTAGGGAAACAAAGTATGGTAGCCGATGTGCTCCATGAGTGCACCCGACAAAACCGGGGTGAGGATCTGGGCCGTCATGCTGAAGGTGTAGTAGTAGCCGGTGTACTTGCCCACGTCGGCACCCTGGCTCATCTCCACCACCATGGGGTAACTGTTCACGTTGATAAAGGCCCAGGCCACGCCTGCCAGGGCAAAGAAGAAAAAGATGATGCCCTCAAAGCTCTTGAGGAACATAGCCGCCCCGAAGGACACCGCCAGCATCACCACGCCGGCCAGAATGGTCTTTTTGCGGCCTACGCGGCTGGCGATGATGCCCACCGGGATGTAGGTGAGGATGGCCGCCGCCTGGGCGATCATCAGCACCATGGCGTAGTCGCCGCCCTCCATGCCCCAGGTGAGGTTGGCGTATTTGGAAAAGCTGGTGGTGACGGCGTTGTAGCCCATGAACCAGAAAAACACGCTGGCCAGAATAAAGCACAGGCTGCGGAACACCGGCCGGGGCAGCTTTTCTCCCGGCGCCGCCGGGGCTGTTTCTTCGGGGGCTTCGGGGGCCAAAGTGCGGCTCTCGGCCTCCATCTTTTTCACCAGTTCCGGTTCCCGCACCCGCACCGCCAGCACCACGGCGCAGGCTGCCATGAGCAGGGCCGTGAGGGCGAACAGGGGGATGTAGTTGGGATGATCGGTCTTGGGCACCAGCAGCTTGATGGCCAGCAGCATCACAATGCCCCCCACCGCCCCCATGAGGTTGATGATGGCGTTGCCCTTGCTGCGCAAAGGCTTGGGGGTGACGTCGGGCATCAGGGCCACGGCAGGGCTGCGGTAGGTGGCCATGGACAGCAACACCAGCCCCAGACCCATAAAGAAAAGGGGCAGATTGTACAGCCGGTCGGCCAGGGGAATCCAGAGCATAAAGACGCAGGCCGCCGCCGTGCCCCCCAGAATGTAGGGCATCCGTCGGCCCAGCCGGGTGCGGGTGCGGTCGGACAGAGAGCCGAACACCGGCAGCAGCACCAGAGCCAGCACGTTGTCCAGAGCCATGATGGCCCCCGACAAAGTGTCGCCTACGTGAAAGGTGTTTTTCAGGATCAGGGGCACGATGCCGTCGTACACCTGCCAGAAGGCGCAGATGGACAAAAAGGCAAGCCCCACCAGGACAGTCCGTTTGGAATCCAGCTTCATCTTGGTATCCTCCCTTGGGCCGGCCGGGGCCGGCGGTGTTTGGGTGTATGGAATTTTTTATTCAGTCCTGCTTTTGGCAGGCCTCTACAAATTGCTCCAGCCCCCGGTGCATCTGACGCAGCCGCAGGGCCACCGGCCCCGCCAGCCGGCCGTCGGCGGCCATGGCGTCCAGCTCGGCCAGAGTCACCCACCGGGCGTCGGCGGTCTCCCCCGGCTGCAGCCGGATGTTTTCCATGGGAATATCGGCGTGACAGAGATAGATGTCCATAAATCCCTGCCGCCACTGGGTGGAACCCAGCAGTCGCAGATCGGCGGGGGCGGCGGTGATGCCGGTCTCCTCCCGCAGTTCCCGCACGGCGGCCTGGAGGCTGTTTTCCCCCGCCTGCACCGCGCCGCCGGTGTTTTCCCAGTATCCGGCCCAGTTTTCCTTTTCCGGAGCCCGCAGGGTCACCAGCAGCTGGCCGGCGGAGTTGACCACCCAGATGGCCACCGCCAGAAAAAAGGCCCCTGGCGGCAGCGGCTTGCCCCGGGGCGCCACAATGCCCAGGGGACGGCGGTTTTTATCGTAGAGATCCCAGAGTTCTTCTTTTTCTGCCATATGTTCCTCCTCTGCGCCGGGCAGCCGGCCGCGAAAAAAAGGGCGGTCCTTCCCCCGCAAAAGGCAGGGGAAAACCGCCCGGTCGTTTTACTCCTGACGGAACTGGATCTTTCCGCCCTCGATGGAATCGATGATGGCCAGGGAATGGAGATTGACGCCGGCGGCCCGCAGCTCACGGCCTCCCTCCTGGAACCCTTTTTCAATCACGATGCCGCAGCCGGCCAGCTTGGCCCCCGACCGCTCCACGATCTGCATCAGACCCTTGAGGGCCTGGCCCCGGGCGAGGAAATCGTCGATGACCAGCACATGGTCCTCCGGGCCCAGGAACTTGGCCGCCACCTGCACATCAAACTGGGTGCCCCGGGTAAAGGACACTACCGGAGCGGTGTACAGCTCCCCGTCCAGGTTTTTGGATTTGGTCTTTTTGGCGAACACCACCGGCAGATTGCCGAAATACTGGGCGGTGATGGCGGCAATTCCGATGCCGCTGGCCTCGATGGTGAGGATCTTGTTGATGCTCTCGTCGGGGAACAGGCGGCGGAATTCCTTGCCGATCTCCTGCAAAAGCCCGATGTCCATCTGGTGGTTCAAAAAGCTGTCCACCTTGAGGATGCCGCCCTCTTTGACCTTCCCGTCCCGCAGAATCCGTTCTTTCAGCAGTTCCATATGCGAAGCTCCCCTCTTGATATGTTTTACTCTCATTATACTATGTTTCCCGCTGTTTGGCAATCGCATCCGCGAAAAATGCCG
>DXDW01000143.1 GCA_019115305.1 Candidatus Anaerofilum excrementigallinarum | reverse complement strand
ACGGTACGGTCGGTCAGAGGACGGCCGGACTTGGGGTCGGTGATCTCACCGAACTCGGTCAGAGCCTGGGTCATCTCGTTGCCGCGTTCGCCGCAGCCTACATAGATGATGATGTCGGCGTCGCACCATTTGGCCAGCTGATGCTGGGTCATGGTCTTACCGGTACCGAAACCGCCGGGGATGGCAGCAGCGCCGCCCTTGGCGATGGGGAACATGGTGTCGATGACACGCTGACCGGTGATCAGCGGCCGGGTGGCGCCCATACGGGTGCGCACAGGGCGCGGAGTACGGATGGGCCAGCGCTGGCAGAGGGTGAGTTCTTCCACTTCCCCCTTGTCATTCTCCAGCTTGACCACGGTATCGTTGACGGTGTAGTTGCCGTTGGGGGCAGTCCACACCACCTTGCCGCTCTTGCCCGGAGCCAGCATGCACTTGTGCAGGATGACGGGGGTCTCGGGGCAGGTGGCGTAGATCTGGCCGGCTTCCAGCCGGTCGCCTACGTTTACAGTAACAGTAACATCCCACTTGGCATCGGGGTCCAGGGCGGGCACTGCGGAACCACGGCCGATAAAGGCGCCGCTCTGCTGCTGAATGGCAGGCAGCGGACGCTGGATACCGTCGTAGATATTGCGCAGAATGCCGGGGCCCAGGGTGACGCACATGGGGCCGCCGCTGGAATAGACAGGCTGACCGCAGCGCAGTCCGCCGGTTTCCTCGTAGACCTGAATGGTGGTTTTGCGGCTGTCCAAGCCGATGACTTCACCCACCAGCCGTGCATCGCCCACATAAACCATTTCCATCATGCCCAGGTTGGTTTTGCCTTCTACGGTAACCACGGGGCCGTTGATGCCATGGATGACGATGGGTTCACTCAATGTTTAACACATCCTTTCACTGGATCGCAATGGAAAGGCCGGCGTTCTGGAAGAACCAGTCCTCCTGATCGGCCAGGCGGCCATCCAGGGTATCGTCGGCAGTTTTGGTGTTGTTTTCCGCCCGCAGACCGCCAATGAGAATATTCTCATCGGCCTGCAGCTGGCAGTCGACGCCCTTGGAGGCCCGCAGCTTTTCCAGCGCAGGCAGATCGCGGGGGCAGACGTAGACAGTCATGCCCGCGCCCAGCAGGCTGGCCATGCTTTCCAGGCTCTGGTCCAGCCAGGTAAGATACTCGGGGGTTTGTACATATGCCAGCAGCTTTGCCTTGGCCTGGTCAAAGACCTGCCGGGTGATCTCGTTGCGGCAGGCAGCCAGACGGGCGCTGGTTTCGGTGGTCGCCTTGGCCAGGCGGCTGTTGGTCTGGGCCTGAATACGGTCGCTCTCGTATTTCACCCGGTCGTCGGCAGTCCGCTGGGCCTCGGCCTCGGCCTTTTCGGTCTCGGCAGCGATGTAGGCGTCGATCTGCTGCGTGATCTCCTTGCGGCGACGGCTGGCATCACGCCGGATAGCACGGAAGAACTTCTCCGCGCGTTCTTGCTCCTGAATCATTCGTTTACACCTCAAATCCGGACGCCGATGGCGTCGCGCACATATTTGGTAATGCGGTCCTTGCCGTTCTCAGCGCCGTGCCGGTCAGGGATCTCGACGATGAGGGGCTGGGCCATATTCTGGCGCACCTGGTCAAAATGGCTGCCAAACTGGCGCATGAGCTTTTCGGTCACCAGGATCATCCCGATGTCCGGGGTTTTCAGCACCGTTTCCAGCGCCTCGCTCACCTCGGCATCTTCGTGGGCTACAACCCCTTCGATGCCGGCCAGGCGAAGCCCGACCAGGGTATCCACATTGTCACTGATTAGAAAAAAGCGCATGACCTGTGCCTTCCTTCCAAAATCAAACCAGCTTGTTCAGGATCAGGATGGAGATAACCACGCCGTACAGAGCGATGGATTCGCCCAGAGCAACGAAGATCAGGGACTTACCGAAGCTCTTGGGGTCCTCGCTGGCGGCAGCGATAGCGGCAGGAGCGCCGGCGGCCACGGCGATACCGCCGCCGATGCCGGCCAGACCGGTAACCAGAGCAGCAGCCAGCAGGCCCAGGCCCATGCTGGAGTTGCTGGCGGCGCGCTCAGCAGCGGTCATGGCAGTGGCGCCATCAGCAGCGAAAACGGTGACAGCCAGCAGGCAGCCAACCAGCATCAAAGTAACGAAAACAGCGGCGTTCATGCCCAGGGACTTTTTGACGCTGAGACGGCCAGCGCTCACCTTGCTGGCGATCACAGCGGTGGCAACCAGCAGCAGAACAACGGGGATCAGAGCAAACAGCAGTTGGAACAGGATATTCATAGTTCAAGTCCTCCCAGATATTTCAAATAAGATAAAAGAATTTATACACACTGCCCGTTGGGGCAGCGTTGGACAAAAGAAACAGCTGCCGGCGTTTTATTCCGCCTTGGGCTTGGCCGGAGCCAGTTTGACGCCCCGGAAGGGACGTCCGCCGCCCTCGTAGCAGCGGCTGAACATTTCGTAGAATTCCAGACGCAGGCCCTGGATACCGGAGAGCAGACCCTCCAGGCAGATGACCAAGGCGTTGCCCAGAACTACCACAATGGGATTGGCAGGCTCCCCTGCCAGGCTGAACACCACCAGCATCATGGCCGCATGGACGATAACGAAGGCGCCCACACGCAGGAAGGAGACGGTGTTGGAGAAGTAGGACA
>DXDW01000017.1 GCA_019115305.1 Candidatus Anaerofilum excrementigallinarum | reverse complement strand
ATTGATTCCCCATCCTCATTGACAGCATCCCTTCCCGGGCGGTACACTGAAAATCACAGAGCGGACTTTGAGGAGGGAACCACTATGTGCTATGAGATACGGCGGGTAAAGCAGGGGGATGCGGACGCCCTGGGGGCAGTCCAGACGGCCAGCTGGAAGGCCGCCTTTCGGGGTATCCTCTCGGAGGAGATGCTGGAAAAGCTCACCGATCCCCAAAAGACCGCCGCCATGTACCGCCGCCTGCTGGCCGACGGAACAGGCAACGGGTATATCGGGGAAATAGACGGAAAAGCCCACTGCATCGCCTATTGGGACAAGACCAGGGATGCCGATATGCCCCAATATGCCGAGATCATCTGTATTCACAGCCTGCCCGACAACTGGCGCAAAGGCTATGGGGGACAGATGATGGACCGGCTTCTGGCCGATATTGCCCAGGCGGGCTTTGAAAAGGTGATGCTGTGGGTGTTTACCGAAAATGCCCGGGCCCGGGCCTTTTATGAGGCGAAAGGCTTTCGCCCCACGGATAAAATCCAGCCCGCCTTTGGAACAACGGAAATCTGCTATGTAAAAGAGCTGTAATCAAAAAATCCCGCCGGAGAACCTCACGGCGGGATTTTTTATTTTGTATGCACTTTGCTGTTCGCGGCCTGTCAGCGCAGCTTTTCTTTCAGCGCAAGCACCTTTTCATGGATGCTGGCGATCACGGCGGCAAAAACCGCGTCGTCCTGGCCGGTGGGGTCCTCCAGACCCCAGTTTTCCGCGTATTGGCAGGGAAGATAGGGGCAGCTCACATTGCAGCCCATAAAGATCACCACATCCGGCTGGGGGATGTGTTCGATGAGTTTGTTGTATTGGGTCTGTTCCATGTCGATGCCGTACAGCTGCTTCATCATCCGCACTGCGTCGGGGTTAATGTGGTCTTTCAGAGCAGTGCCCGCGGAGTAGCTTTCAAATACATCCCCCGCCAGCTTCTTGCCCAGAGCCTCGGCGATCTGGCTGCGGCAGGAATTGTGGACGCAGACAAAGGCCACCTTGGGCTTGCCGGTGCAGCGGATGGCGGGCTTGTAGCTGTCGTAGTCGTAGCCGATGTCCAAACTGCCGTCGTCCTCCCAATAGCGGATGGCCTGCTGGGGGCAGTGCCGCTGGCAGGCGCGGCAGCCCGGCACACAGCCCATTCCGTACTCCACCCGGGGCTTTCCCTCGGGGCCGTCGGGTTTGTATACTCCGTGGCGGCAGAGATCGTGACAGGCCATGCAGCCGGTGCACCGGTCATAGTCGATGACCGGATACCAGTCCTTGCTCATTCCTTGGTCCTTTCTTTTCGGTGGCGCGGGCCGGTCAGCGCCGGGCCTCGGCCAGCAAAGCGGCGATTTCCTCCGGTTTCAGCACCTGGCCGCTGGACAGCACCTTGCCGTCCACCACCAAAGCCGGGGTGGTCATCACGCCGTACCGGGCGATCTCGGTGAAGTCGGTCACATGGCCCACCACCGACTGGGTATCCCCCATCTGGGCCAGAGCAGCCCGGGTGTTGGCCTCCAGAGTCTGGCAGCTCTTGCAGCCAGAGCCCAGGATGAGCACCGAGGCCTCCTTGGCGTCGCAGCAGCCGCTGGCGCAGCCCTCACCGCTGCAGCAGCAGGATGCGGACTTCTTTTCTTCCTTCTTTTTCCCAAAACCAAACAATGCCATTTTTACATACCTCCTGAAAATGTGCGAAATTCTGCAGGGCCTGTGTTCGGCCCCTGTTTTTTATACCAGCAAAAACTGGATGGCGTTGAAGAAATATCCCACCAATATGATCCCCAAGGTGCAGATGGCGATGAAAGCGGCCAGCAGCTGGGGTTTGACGGCCTTTTTCAACATGATTATGGAGGGCAGGCTCAAAGTGGTGACCGCCATCATAAAGGAGAGGATGGTGCCCAGCCCGGCGCCCTTGAACAGCAGGCTTTCGGCCACGGGGATGGTGCCGAAGATGTCGGCGTACATGGGGACACCCACCAGAGTGGCCAGAATCACCGCAAAGGGATTGTCGCTGCCCAGAATCATCTCCACCCATTCCTGGGGCACCACGTTGTGGATCAAAGCCCCGATGCCCACGCCGATGAAGATATAGGGGGCCACCTTTTTGATGGTGCCCAGCAGCTGCTCCCGGGCAAACTGTACCCGGTCCCGGCGGGTGAGTTGCCGGCCCTGGATCTCCACATGGGGGGCGTTGCGGATGAAATCCTCCACATAGCGCTCCATGCCCAGCTTTTCCAGCAAAGTGCCCCCCACCACGGCGATGACCAGCCCCAGCAGAACGTACAAAACCGCCACCCGGGCGCCGAAAATGCTCATCAGCAGCACCAGCGAGCCAAGATCCACCATGGGGGAGGAGATCAGAAAGGACAAAGTCACCCCTACCGGCAGCCCGGCGCTGGTAAAGCCCATGAACAGCGGGATGGAGGAGCAGGAGCAAAAGGGGGTCACGGTGCCCAGCAGGGCCGCCGCCGTGTTGGCGCCGATGCCGTGGAACCGGCCCAGAATCTGTTTGGTGCGCTCGGGGGGAAAATAGCTCTGGATGTAGGAAATACCAAAGATCAGCACCGAGAGCAGCACAAAGATCTTGATGGTATCATAGAGAAAAAATTGCAGCGCGCCCCCCAGGACCCCGTCCAGAGAAATTCCCAGGGCCTCCAGGGCGCTGCCGATCAGGGCGTTCAGCCATTTCATTCCCAGAATCTGGTCCTGAAAAAACAGCCAGCCGGTGCGAATTGTTTGCATAGCGTCTCCTTTCGCTGGAAAAACAGTTTCATTTTTTTCGATTTGATATTCAGTAAAAAAGCCATCGTCCAGCCGATGGCCTTTACCTGCCGCAGCCTTCGCCGCAGCTGTCGTCGGTGTTTTTGCGTGTCAGGATCTCCAGCAGTTCCCGGGCGTATTGACTGCCCGCTTCGCTGATGCCGTAGTGGGTCCATTTTCCTTCGGCCCGGCCCACCACCACCCCCGAATCACAGAGGATCTTCATGTGGTAGGACAAGGTGGATTGGCTGATCTGCAGCTTTTCCAGCAGCACGCAGGAGCACTTTTCGCCGCTGCGCAGCTGTTCCAGAATCTGCAGGCGGTTCACATCGCAGAAGGCCTTGAATACCCTTGCGTCGGCGGCATGGTCCCGCATCCGGTCACCTCCAGTCAAATCTATTTTATTCGATGTGTTTCAGTATATACCTCAAATCGAAAAAAGTCAATGGGTAAAAAGAAATTGTTTTGGGAGAGCAAAACAAAAAGCCCCGCTCCGGCGGCTGCCAAAGCGGGGAAGGGGAAATACGATTACTGTGCGGTGTCGGCGGAGCGGCTGGCGTCGGCCATATGTTCCCGCCGATAGAGGATGGGGCCCAGGTTGCGCCGGAACACCAAAAAGGAGATAATGGGCATAAGAAGATCGGAGATGGGCTCGGCGTAAAAGATGGCCCGGGCGCCGAAGGCCACCGGCAAAGCAAACAGGGCCACAAAGTAGATCAGCTTGCGGCCAAAGGAGAGGGGCAAAGACAGCCGCACCTGGCCCATGGCGGTGAGGGCGTCCACAAATTCGTACTGAGCCCCCAGCGGGATGATAAAGAGGGTGCAGATGCGGATGGCCCGCACAGCCTCGGCGGCCAGGTCGGGGCTCTGGGTGAACAGCCGCACAAACAAGGGACCCGCCAGCCAGGACAGCACAAACAGCACCGCGGTGTAGCCCATGCACAGCTTGGTGATGAACTTGCAGGCGCTGCGCACCCGGTCGCTCTGGCAGGCGCCGTAGTTGAAGCTCAGCAGCCCCTGGGTGCCGCCGCTGATGCCGCTGAGGGGCATGGTGACAATGAGCATAAAGCTCTGGGCGATGGTGGCGCAGGTGACCAGCATATCACCCTGGCCGGGGCCGCCGAAGCGCTGGAGCATGGCGTTCATGGCAATGATCATCACATTGTCCATGGCGATGATGATAAAGGGGGAAAAGCCAAAGGTGAGCACCTGCCGGATAATGCGCAGGCTGTACCCCCCGAACTGCAGGTGCACCGGCAGTTTTTTGCCGCAGAGCATCCCCAGCACATAGGCGCAGCTGGCGCACTGGGAGATGACGGTGGCCAGAGCGCCGCCCCGCACCCCCATGTTCAGTCCGAAGATGAAGATGGGGTCCAGAATGATGTTGGTCACCGCGCCCAGTACCACGCTTTTCATGCCTGCCTTGGCATAGCCCTGGCAGATGACGAACTGGTTCAGGCCGGTGGCCATGAGGGCAAAGGGAGTGCCCAGCAGATAGATGAAAAAGTACTGTTCGGCATAGGGGTAGGTGGTTTCGGAAGCGCCGAAGGCCGGCAGAATCACCCCCCGCAGGGGCAGAACGGTGGCCATGATCAGGGCGCTGAATACCCAGATCAGCAAAAAGCAGTTGGAAAGTATCTTTTTGGCATAGCGCAGGTTGCCTTCTCCCATGCTGATGCCCACCAGAGGAGCGCCGCCCACACCTACCAGAGAGGCGATGGAGCCCACCATGGTGACCACCGGGCCGCAGATGCCCACCCCCGCCAGGGCCATGTCGCCGATTTCGGGGATGTTGCCGATATACATGCGGTCCACGATGCTGTACAGCACGCTGACGAACTGGGCCAGCATACTGGGGATGGCGATGCGCCATACCAGAGAATGAATATTGTCTTTGCCGAGATCGTTTTCGATTTTCACAGGAAAGGACACCTGCCTTGTTGAGATTCAGGGCTGCCCCAAGGGGCACAAGCACTATTATAACAGCTTCTTTGAAAATTGCAGCTTTTTTGTAACAAATCTGGCGTGGAGGTTACATATGGGGTGAAAGGGGGCAAACAGGGTGGACAGTATGGAGCAGCTGTACCGGCTTTATTTCCAGGACGTATACCTCTATCTGCGCAGCCTTTGCGGCAGCGAACAGCTGGCCGAGGAGCTCACCGCCGAAACCTTCAGCCAGGCCCTTGCCGGGCTGCACCGGTTCCGGGGCGACTGCGATGTGCGGGTTTGGTTGTGCCAGATCGCCAAATACCAGTACTACACCCATTGCCGCAAACAAAAGCGACAGCCCCAGCCATTGCCGGAACACCTTCCCGACAGCCGATGCAGCTTGGAGCAGGCCCTGGAGGACAAGGACGCCGCCGCCCGCATCCACCAGTATCTGCACCAGATGCGGCAGCCTTACCAGGAGGTGTTCATGCTGCGGGTGTTCTGCGAGCTGCCCTTTGCCCAGATCGCCGCCCTGTTCGGCAAAACCGAGAGCTGGGCCCGGGTCACCTACTACCGGGCCAAACGGGAGATACAACAATGGATGGAGGGGATGGAAGGATGACGAAACTGCCCTGTGAAGTCATACGGGACCTGCTGCCCCTGTATGCCGACGACGCCGCCAGTCCGGCCAGCTGCCGGCTGGTGGAGGAGCATCTGGCCGGCTGCCCCGGCTGCCGCCAGGAGCTGGAACAGCTGCGCCGCCCCCTGGCCATTCCCGCCGATACCGACACATCCCTGCTGCGGCGGCTGCGCCGGCGGCAGCGGCGCAGCGCCCTTTTGTGGGGGCTGGCTTTTGCAGCGGTGCTGTTTGCGGTGGTGCTCTGGCCGCTGCTGCTCACCATCCAGGACCAGAGCCAGCAGTACACCGCCGCCGATCTGGAAATCACCCAAACAGAGGATGGCCGCCCGCTGCTGCAGCTGAGCCCCCGGGCCAGGGGAGCCACCATGTATGCCATCTATTCCGCCGACACCGACGGCGAAACCGAGATCTACCTGGGTTTCGGCCACCCTACCCGGGCCCTGGACTGGCTCTATTGGGTGCAGGGGCAGCTGGCCCGGGCGCAAAGCGGGGAGAAGTTGCTGGGCTGGGGCTGTCCGGCTTCGGTCTACCAGCTGGAGCCCATGCGGGCCGACTGGGACACCGACCGACTTTTCGACAGCCGCAACAGCCGGCTGCTTCCCTTCAGCCCCACCTGCCGGAAAATGTTTGTGAGCAGCGCCTATGGCAGCTGGCAGTGCGTGTATTACGGAATCTTCCCCTGCACCGAGGGTTTTGTGCTGGACGAATCGGTGACCCGGGTCTGGCTCCAGACCCTCACCGCCGCCGACGTCAATGCCTTTGCCGCCGAGGCTGCCGAGCAGGCCGGGGAACAGCTGGGGCAGATCGGCAGCGGCAGGCAGCACACGGTGTTTCTGCCTGTTCCCGACGACCCCGGCGACCGGGTGCTGCTCTGGGAAAAATAGCCGAAAAAAGCCGGCGCTTTGCCGCCTTTTCCAATATGGGGAAAAGGGGAAAGCACCGGCTTTTCAGCTGTCTGTGCGGGAAAACCCGTCCTTATTTCACCTCGGGCAGGCTGGCGGCAGCAGCGCTCTGGCCCACGCGGCGGGTCTTTTCGTCGGGAGCTTCGGGACGGAAGGCGATCTCGGGATACTCCTCGTCCATCACCTTGCTGGCGACTTCCATGATGATGTCGCCGCCCTTGCCGCTCATCACACGGCCCATCATCTGGACGTGCTTGATGTCGTAGAACTTGGCATACAGAGCCAGGGTGTGGCCCAGATATACGCCGATGCTCTCGTATACCTTGATGGCGCGCTCGTCGCCCTCAGCCATGAGAGCCTGGACTTCCTTCAGCTTCTCGGCGGGGGATTCGCCCTTCAGTTCGATGCCGGCCCGGGGAGCCAGCTTGATGACGCTGTCCTGGCTGAAATACTTCACGCCGCAGCCGATGTCACCGCTCCACTCGTCCTCCATGGCGTCGGGCTGGCAGTCTACGGGGGCGAAAGCCAGCTCGTTGAGCCAGCCGCAGATGTTGCCGTCGCCGTCCACATAGCCCACGGCCTCGCTGGTGCCCATGGCGATGCCCATGATGCCGTTCTCGCCCAGACCCATGGCGCCGGCCAGAGCCGACACGTCGCCGTCGTTGGCCACAACCACGGGGATTTCGTAGCCCAGGGTGTCGCCCAGAGCCTTGGCAGCGCGGGTGTAGATGTTCTTGACCTTCTTGTCAAAGTCCTCTTTGCCCACCTTGATGAACAGGCTGGCCACCATGCACTTGTTGTCGATGTACACACCGGCGGAGGAGATGCCGATGCCGTCCACATGGCCGCCCTTTTCCAGGATCTTGGCAGCAGCGGTGTGGAAAGCGGCCAGGATGCCCTGGTAGTGGTAGTCGGGATCGCTGATGGTCTTGGGGAACCAGACAACTTCCTCGCTGTAAATGGGCTCGCCGTCGATCACGGCGCTGACCTTGCGGTCGGAACCGCCGGCGTCAAAGCCGATGCGGCCGCCGTTGGTGTGCCGGCCGATGCTCTCGGCCCGGTGCACGGCGGTGGGCTTTTTGTCGTAGGGCAGGCTCTCCACCACGAACTCGGTCTCGTACACCTGCTCCATGAAGCCCTTGTCAAAGGCGCGGCTGCCGGTCTCGCTGTAAGCAGCCTTCACGCTGGCGGCCACGGTGTCGTCGCCGCAGATGCTCACCTTGAAGCCGCCCCAGCTCCACAGCAGGAACTTGACCAGACGGTCCACATAGTAGGCGTCGGCCTCGGCCATCTCGGCGGTGCCGTAGATCTTGGTCTCCCAGGTACCTACCTGGCCGCCGCTGCGCTCCACAGCGATGCAGATGGGCTTGGTGGCGCCGGCTTCGTAGCTGGAGAAGAACAGACCCAGGGGAACAAAGCCCTGGTCCAGGGAAGGCAGGTTCTTGACGGGGATCTCCACATTCAGAAATTTCATGGGGGGAACATCCTTTCTCATACTCGGTGGGTGTGTGGCGGGCCGGTTCGTCTGCCCGCCGCTGTTAGCTTTATTGTATCATACACCGGCGCGGCATACATCACAAAGACGCGCACCTTTTTTGCACAAAAAAGCACAAAAGCCGCCGACACACCGCTGTACAAGGCCGGAAAAAAGGGGAAAAAACAAGCAACTTTGTACAAAATACTTTACAGCTTCCCCCGAAAACCGCTATAATGAAAATACTGAAACTGATTGTGCAAACCCAGCCCGGTTCCTCCGCTCTGCGGAGTGCCGGAGCGACAACGCCGCAGCCATGCTGCCGGTGAAAGGAAGATGACGGAATGGACTATGTGCCAACAACACTGCAGCGGCCGCTGCAGGTGGACCGGATTGTGACGGTGCACTATTTTGAATATTCCAGCAACTATGCCTTTGTGGGCGAGCAGCACGATTTCTGGGAATTTGTCTATGTGGACAAGGGAGAAATCGAGGTCTGCGCCGACCAGCGGGAGCTGGTGCTGAAAAAGGGCGAGCTGCTGTTCCACAAGCCCGGGGAGTTCCACAGCCTGCGGGCCAACGGGGTGGTGGCCCCCAACCTGGTCATCGCCAGCTTCTTCTGCGACAGCCCCGCCATGGAGTTTTTCAACCAGCGGCTGGTGACAGTGGGGGACAAGGAGCGGGCGCTGCTGGCCCGGATGGTGGAGGAAGCCGACGACGCTTTTTCCACCCCCTTGGACGACCCGCTGCTCCAGCAGCTGGAGCGCAGCCCCTCGGCCGCCTTTGCCGCCGAGCAGATGGTGGGCATCAATCTGGAATGCCTGCTCATCGAGCTGCTGCGCCGGGGGGACAGTGCCGCGGCCTTCAAGCCCTCCAGCCTCATCCGGGAAAAGAACCAGACCGAGTTTATCGACAAGGTGTGCGCCTATCTGGAGGCCAACATCAACCGCCGGCTTACCCTCAGCGACATCTGCCGGGACAACCTGGTGGGCCGCAGCTATCTGCAGAAGATCTTCCGGGAAAAGACCGGGGGCGGCGCCATGGAGTATTTCGGCACCCTCAAGATCAAAAAGGCCAAGGAGATGATCCGGGAGGGCAGCCACAACTTCACCGAGATCGCCTCGCTGCTGGGCTATAACTCCATCCATTATTTCTCCCGGCATTTCAAAAAGGTTACCGGCATGACCCCCTCGGAATACGCTTCTTCGGTGAAAATCCTGGCCCAGAAAAACGGCAGACGCTAAAGTGCAAAAAGCACAATTGTGCAAACCAAACCGCCAAAAGTCTATTGCCGCCGCCCGGCGGGAAAGGTACAATGAAGACAAGACAAGGCCCTGAAAGGGGCCGGAAAAAGCAGATTGGAAGCGTCGGCAGAGGGCCGGCGCGGAAGATACAGATTTAAGGAGAGTGAAGCGTTATGTCTATTCTGGTATGCGGCGGCGCCGGCTATATCGGCAGCCACACCTGTGTGGAGCTTCTGGAGGCTGGCTATGAGATCGTTGTGGCCGACAATCTCTACAATTCCTGTGAGGAATCCATGAGCCGGGTGCGCAAGATCACCGGCAAGGACTTCAAGTTTGTGAATGTGGACCTCACCGACCGTGCCGCCACCGAAAAGCTGTTTGACGAGAACCCCGGCATCGACACCGTGATCCAGTTCGCCGCCTATAAGGCCGTGGGCGAGAGCGTTTCCAAGCCCATCGAGTACTACACCAACAACCTGAACACCACTCTGGTGATCCTGGATGCCATGCGTCACCACGGGGTGCACAACATCGTCTTCTCCTCCTCCGCCACTGTCTACGGCGACCCCGCCACTGTGCCCATCACCGAGGATTTCCCCGTGGGCGGCGACCGCACCACCAACCCCTACGGCACCAGCAAGGCCATGAACGAGCAGATCCTCACCGACTGCTGCAAGGCGGATCCCGAGCTGAATGTGGCGCTGCTGCGTTACTTTAACCCCATCGGCGCCCACAAGAGCGGCCTGATCGGCGAGGACCCCAACGGCATCCCCAACAACCTGGTTCCCTACATCGCCAAGGTGGCCGTGGGCAAGCTGGAGAAGGTCCATGTCTTCGGCAACGACTACCCCACTCCCGACGGCACCGGTGTGCGTGACTACATCCATGTAGTGGATCTGGCCCGCGGCCATGTGGCTGCCATCAAGAAGCTGGCCACCAAGCCCGGCCTGTTCATCTGCAACCTGGGCACCGGCCACGGCTACAGCGTGCTGGACGTCATCAAGGCTTACAGCAAGGCCTGCGGCAAGGAGCTGCCCTATGTCATCGATCCCCGCCGGCCCGGCGATATTGCCGAGTGCTACGCCGATCCCGCCAAGGCCAAGAACGAGCTGGGCTGGGAAGCTGAGTACGGCATCGACGAGATGTGCGCCGACAGCTGGAAGTGGCAGAGCCAGAACCCCGACGGTTACAAGGGCTGATACCCTTCCATCTGCATAAAAAGCAAGGGCCCCGCGCCTCTTTCCCCAAACGGGAAGGGCGCGGGGCCTTTTTGTTTTTTCTCAAAAAGCGGGCGGGACGGGGAAATTATCCTGCCTCCTCCAGCAGCCGGTTGGCATAGCGGTTCAGCTCTTCGCAGGGGGCGTATTGGGTCCGGTAGCCGGTTCCGTTGAGGATGACAAAGGGATTGTATGCGACGATCTCCTCTTGGGAGCCGTCCGCCATGGTCAAGGTAAAGACAGCGGCCTGGCCGGCGTAGGCGGTGTGGGAGTTGTCCCGGCGGTAGATCACGATTTGCCGGAGGTATCCGGTCAGTTCCGGGATATCGGTGACAGGCACAGTCTTGTCCGGCGGAGACAGACGCACCGTGGCCGAAACAATGTCCGAGGGCTGCAGGTCTTTGTATGGCCGCCGGCCGCAACAGGCGAACCAGACGGCGCAGAGGACCGCCAGACAAAACAGGAGGACCAGCCATCTCTTTTTCTTCATTTTTACCGCTCCTTTCTGTGGGGGGGTCACCTGTATAGACGGAAAAAGCGGCCAAAGGTTTCGGCTTTTTATAGAAAAACCGATAAAAAGGGCGCGCCGGCTTCACAGAATACAAAAATCGGCCCGCAGCTTTCCCTGCGGACCGATTGCCTTGCTGTTTTGGATTTTGCGGGGCGGAAAACTTATTCCACCGGCACCACGGTGCCCTGGTAGGTCTCCTGGATGTAGGCCTTGATCTCATCCGAGCGCAGAGCCTCGATGAGAGCCTGCACCGCTTTGCTGTCCTCGGTGCCCTCCTTGACGGCCAGCACGTTGGCGAACACCTTGGCGGTGTCGTCGGTCTCGGTGGCAATCACCTGGTCGGCAATGCCGGCGCCCAGGGCGTAGTTGCCGTTGATCACCGCGATGTCCAGGTCAGGCAGAGAGGGGGGCAGGTTGGCGGCCTCCATGGGCACAAATTCCAGATTCTTGGGGTTGGAGGCGATGCCGTCGTACTCCGAGAAGTCCAGTTCGCCCTCGGCGTTGCGGAAGTAGTCCAGATCCAGCCCGTCCTTCAGCTCGATCAGCCCCAGGTCGGCCAGCAGCAGCAGAGCGCGGCCGCCGTTGGTGTTGTCGTTGGGAATGCCCACTTTGGCGCCGTCGGGCAGGGCATCCAGAGAAGCGGTCTTGCCGGGATAGACGCCCAGGGGTTCGTAGTGGACGTAGGCGGCGGTGACCAGATGGGTGTTGTTCTGGGCGTTGAAGTCGATGAGGTAGGGCTCATGCTGGAAGTAGTTGGCGCCCAGATCCCCGTTTTCCAGGGCGGTGTTGGGCATTACATAATCATCAAACTCCTGAATCTCCAAAGTGATGCCCTGCCCCTTCAGGATGGGCTGCACCTGGCGCAGAATGTCGGCGTGGGGGGAAGGGGAAGCGCCCACCTTGATGTAGGTGTCGGTGAGGTTTTTGCTGCCGCCGCCGCAGGCGGTCAGGCTGGCGGCCAGCGCCAGGGCGCAGGCGATAGAAACAAGCTTTTTCATAGAGATCGATCCTCCTTGGATTGGATTCAAAGCGGGCAAAAACCCGGCAAAGACAAATATCAGCGGTTGCGCTTGTCGGCCCGGCGTGCGATCAGACCGAAAACGCTCTGGATGATGCAGACCAGAACGATCAGCAGCAGGATGGTGGCGTACATCACATCTTTCTGGTAGCGCTGGTAGCCGAACCGCAGGGCCAGGTTGCCCAGACCGCCGGCACCCACCGCGCCGGTGATGGCGGTGTAGCCCAGAATGGTGATGGTGGAGATGGACAGGCCCCGCAGCAGGCTGGGCACGCTTTCAGCCAGCATCACCCGGGTGACGATCTGCCAGTGGGTGGCGCCCATGCTCTTGGCGGCTTCCACCACTCCGGCGTCCACCTCTTCCAGGCTGCTCTCCACCATGCGGGCCACAAAGGGAGCGGCCGAGATGGTCAGGGGCACGATGGCGGCGGTGCATCCGATGGAGGTGCCGGCCACCAGCCGGGTGAAGGGGATGACGAAGATCATCAGGATGATAAAGGGCAGGCTGCGCAGCACATTGACCAGCCAGCCGAATGCGGCGTTGAACCGGGGAGCCGGGGCCAGAGCACCGGGCTTGGTGACGGTGAGCAGCACGCCCATGGGGGTGCCCAGCAGGTAGGCGAACAGGGTAGAGGCTAAGGTCATGTACAGGGTTTCCCAGGTTCCCTGGGCCAGCAAAGCGCCGTTCTGCGCCAGAAATTCGCTCATGTTATGCTTCCTCCTTTCCCAGCAGCAGCCGGGCGATGTGGCTTTGGGGATGGTCGAAGATATCCTGGACCAGCCCCTGCTCCACGATGTGGCTCTCGTCGATGACGGCCATGCGGTTGCAGACGGTTTTGACCACATTGAGTTCGTGGGTGATGATGAGGATGGTCACCCCCAGCTGCCGGTTGATGTCGGCCAGCAGCTGCAGCACCGAACGGGTGGTGAGGGCGTCCAGGGCGCTGGTGGGCTCGTCGCAGAGCAGCACGTCGGGCTGGGTGGCCAGGGCCCGGGCCAGGGCCACACGCTGCTTCTGTCCGCCGGACAACTGGGCGGGGTAGGCGCCTGCCCGATCGGCCAGACCCACCAGAGCCAGCAGCTCGGTCACCCGGGCCTTCACGGCGGCGGGGTCGTGCTTTTCCAGTTCCAGGGGGAAGGCCACGTTCTGGGCCACGGTCTTCTGCATCAGCAGATTGTAGCCTTGGAACACCACGCCCATCTTTTTGCGGGCGGCGCGCTGGGCGGCCCCTTTCAGGGAGAGGATGTCCTCGCCGTCCAGCAAAATGCGGCCCTGGGTGGGGGCTTCCAGCATGGACAGGCAGCGCAGCAAGGTGGATTTGCCGGCGCCGGACATGCCGATGATGCCGAAAATATCCCCCTTTTCAATGGACAGGCTCACGTCCTCCAGGGCCGTGACCTGGCCGGTTTTGTCGGAATAGATTTTGGAAAGATGTTCAATCTCGATCATATGCTCACCTCAAAGCCTCTGCGGGCAAATAAAAAACGCTCTCGTCCTCTGTTTCCAAAGGACGAGAGCGCAGATGCACTTCGTGGTACCACCCATGGTTCGCCTTTTCCTCGCGGAAAAAGCCTTGGCAGCTGCGGCCTTTCTTTGCATCGAAAGGATTACAGCCTGGCGCTTTAACGGGCGCACCCGACCGGCGCTTACCCCAAGGGTTCACACCGACAGCTCAGAGGCCATCTTCGGCGCGGCCTGCTTTGCTCCGTTCCACCAAACCGAAGCTCTCTGGAAAAGCCGAAACGCGCTTACTCTTCTCGTCAACGCTTTTGCGATATTAGCTATTATTATAGCGGCCTTTGTTCTTTTGTCAAGCACAATTTTTCAAAAACCGGGCGGATTCTCCCAAAAGAATCTTTGCATCGCAGATTTTTGCATGCCGGTTTCTGCCCGTCTGCGGCGGAAAACGCCTCTTATTCCTCCCAGATGGGGTGCTTGAGCATCCAGCGGC
>DXDW01000142.1 GCA_019115305.1 Candidatus Anaerofilum excrementigallinarum | reverse complement strand
CACTATATTTGAGTGCTAAACTATTGTACCGCGTTTTCTGTCAAAGTGCAAGGGGTTTGACAAAAGTTCAAAAATTCGTTACAATTTCCCCGGAAAACCGGGTATATTCGTGAAAAAATCGAGATTTTTTCGCATAAAGGTCTTGCGCGAAAGGCCCGGATGCGCTACAATGCAGCAAAGAGAAGCCGCGGGTGCAAATTTTTCTCCCCGGCGGAAAGAGGGGGACGGCATGAAAGAGCTGTGGGTGATAGGCGGCCCCATGGGCGTGGGCAAAACGGCGGTCTGCCGTCAGCTGCAGGCCGCAGAGGGCCGCAGCATCTTTGTGGACGGCGACTGGTGCTGGGATATGCGCCCTTTTGTGGTGGATGACCAGACCAAGGAGCTGGCCTTTGCCAACATGGCCGCCCTTTTGAATAATGATCTGGCCTGTGGGGAGCTGGACGAGGTGATCTTCTGCTGGGTGATGCACCAGCCCGAGATCTGGCAGCGGCTGGAAAGCAGTCTGCACACCGCCGGCTGCCGGGTGCACCGGGTCTGCCTGGTGTGCCAGCCCCGGGAACTGGAGCAAAGGCTGCAAAAGGACATCGACGCCGGCCTGCGCACCCCCGATGTGATTCCCCGTGCCCTGGACCGGCTGGAAAGCTGCCGCAGTCTGCCGGTGGCTCTGGTGGACACCACCGGCCTGTCCGCCGCCCAGGTGGCCCAGCGGCTTCGTCAGATGGCCCGGCAAAAGCTGGTCTAGGCGGCAAATGCCGGATAAACATTGAATTGTTCACATTTATACAGTATACTTATACAACAGACTGCCGGCGCCCTTTTGGCCGGCGGCTTTTACAGGAGGAAACCAAATGCCTGATACAGTGAAAGTACATGCCGAGCCCAGCGCCGACGCCATGCGTCTGCCCGCCATCGCGCTGCGGGGGCTGGTGGTGTTCCCGGACAATGTCATCCACTTCGAGGTGGGCCGGGAAAAATCCATCGCCGCCATCGACTGGGCTATGAATAACAACAGTCCCGTCTTTCTGGTCACCCAGAAGGAGATGGACACCGAACAGCCGGGGATGGAGGATCTCTACACCTACGGCGTGATTGCCGAGATCAAGCAGATGCTCCGGGTCAGCGACGAGCTGGTGAAGGTGCTGGTGGAGGGCAAGACCCGCGCCCGGCTGCTGAGCCTGGAGAGCGACCGGCCCTTTTTGGTGGCCCAGGTGCGCCCGGCTCCCATGCGGGGGGTGCGCAGCGCCGACGCCGAGGAGCTGGAAGCTTTGCTGCGCAGCATCCACGAGAGCTTCTCGGGTTACGCCAAGCTGAGCCCCCGTCTGCCCAAGGACGTGGTCTACAACATCCTCACCGGCGACGACCCGGTGCGGCTGGCCGAGTATATCCCCGCCAACCTCTTGTTCAAGTACCAGGACAAGCAGGACGCCCTCAACGAGGGCACCCTCATCGGGCGGCTGAAAAAAATTCTGCAGCTGCTGGAAAAGGAGACACGGGTCCTTACCATTGAAAAGGAGATCCAGGCCCAGGTCAGCGAGCAGATGGACAAAAACCAGCGGGACTACTACCTGCGGGAGCAGATGCGGGTAATCGCCGGCGAGCTGGACGAAGGGGAGGACACCCGGGCCGAGGCCGACGGCTACCGCAAAAAGATCCTGGAACTCAAGCTGGACGAGGAGATCCAGGAAAAGCTGCTGAAAGAGGCCGACCGCATGTCCCGGATGCAGGCCAGCAGCCAGGAGGCTGCGGTGATCCGCACCTATCTGGATGTCTGCCTGGCTCTGCCCTGGCATGTCTACACCAAGGACGATCTCAACATCAAGCGGGCTGCCGCTCTGCTGGACAAGGAGCACTACGGCCTGAAAAAGGTCAAGGAGCGGATTCTGGAAATTCTGGCGGTGCGGGCCCTGGCCCCCGACGTGAAAAGCCAGATCATCTGTCTGGTAGGCCCTCCGGGCGTGGGCAAAACCTCCATCGCCCGGTCCATTGCCGCCTGCATGGGCCGCAAATACGCCCGGATGAGCCTGGGCGGCGTGCGGGACGAGGCCGAAATTCGCGGTCATCGCCGCACCTACATCGGCGCGCTGCCCGGCAAGATCATCAGCGCCATCACCACCGCCAAGAGCTCCAACCCCCTCATCCTGCTGGACGAGGTGGATAAGCTGGCGGGAGATTTCCGGGGCGACCCCGCCGCCGCTCTGCTGGAGGCCCTGGACCCCGAGCAGAACGCCACCTTCCGGGACCACTACCTGGACATCCCCTTCGACCTGAGCAAGGTGCTGTTCATCACCACCGCCAACAATATGGACACCATCCCCGGCCCCCTGCTGGACCGCATGGATGTCATCGAGCTGCCCAGCTATACCCGGGTGGAGAAATTCAATATCGCCAAACGTCACCTGCTGCCCAAGCAGCTGGAAAACACCGGCCTGGGGGACAAGGTGAAGATCCCCGGCCCCACCCTCTACGCCATCATCGACAGCTACACCCGGGAAGCGGGCGTCCGCGGCCTGGAGCGTACCATCAACGAGGTGCTGCGCAAGTGCGCCCGGCGGATCGTGGCCGGCGACGCCGAGACCATCACCGTATCTCCCGCCATGCTGGATGAGCTTCTGGGCCCCGCCCGCATCAAGCCCGGCTACTATAATAAAACCAACGATGTGGGCATCGCCAACGGCCTGGCCTGGACCAGCGTAGGGGGCGAGCTGCTGCCCATCGAGGTGCAGGCCATCCCCGGCGGCAGCGGCAAGCTGCAGCTCACCGGTTCTCTGGGCGACGTGATGAAGGAGAGCGCCCAGCTGGCCATCACCTATGCCCGGGTCCACGCCGAAGAATACGGCATCGACCTGGAAAAGCTGAAAACCACCGACCTGCACATCCACGCCCCCGAGGGCGCGGTGCCCAAGGACGGCCCTTCGGCGGGCGTCACTCTGACCACCGCCCTGATTTCCTGCCTGTCCGGCCGGCCGGTGCGGGCGGATCTGGCCATGACCGGCGAGATCACCCTCCACGGCGCGGTGCTGCCCATCGGCGGACTGCGAGAAAAGAGCATGGCCGCCTACCGGGAATCCATGAAAACCGTGCTGATCCCCCAGGCTAATCTCCCCGACCTCTACGAGGTAGACGAGGAAGTGAAAAAGCATGTGGAGTTCGTGCCGGTGAAAAACCTGCAGCAGGTGCTGCGCCGGGCGCTTCTGCCCGCCCCGGGCAGCCGTTCGGTGCGCAAGCCCGCCCGGAATGCCAAGTCCGAGCAGCCTGCCGCCGCTGAGCAGCCGGCCTCTGCCACCCTGCCCCAATAACCATTCAACCCCGCGCCGGTCTGCCCATCCAGAGCAGGCCGGCGCCTGCTTGCACAAAAGGAGGACCCGATGAACTACGCAAACGCCGCCTTCGCGGCATCCTATGGCCTTTCCTCCCAGCTGCCGGAAAGCGACCGCACCGAGTTTGTGCTGTCCGGCCGGTCCAACGTGGGCAAATCCTCCCTCATCAACCGGCTCTGCGGCCGCAAAAACCTGGCCCGGGTGAGCTCTACCCCCGGCAAGACCGCCACCATCAACTTCTACAACCTGGACACCGCCTGGCTGGTGGACCTGCCGGGCTACGGTTACGCCAAGGTGTCGGCGGCGGAGCGCCAGCGGTGGGACGAGCTCATCAACAGCTATTTTGACGCCGGGCGGCGCTGTGCGCTGCTTTTGCAGCTGCTGGACTGCCGTCATGCTCCTTCTGCCGACGACGAGCAGATGATGCAGTATCTGCAGTACCACGGCATCCCCTTTGTGGCGGTGCTCACCAAGGCGGACAAGCTGAAAAAATCCGCCCGGGCCCAGACGGTGGAGCAGTTCACCAAGCTCTGCGCCGGTTACGGCTGCCAGGCGGTGGTGCTCACCAGCGCCGAAAACGGCGAGGGAATCGACCAGCTGCGGGGGCTGCTGGAGGCAGCCCTGGAGGAGGACAACGGTGGCTTATAACGAATTTGCCTACTTTTATGATGAATTCAACGACGACGCCGATTACGACGCTCTGTTTGCCGCCGTCACCGCACGGCTGCGGGAAAACGGAGTGGACAGCGGCATTCTGGTGGACCTGGGCTGCGGCACCGGGGACCTGACCTTGATGCTGGCCCAGGCGGGCTACGACGTCATCGGGGTGGACCAGTCGGAGGAGATGCTGGCGGTGCTGCGGGAAAAGGCCGCCGAGCTGGAAATTTCCGACCTGCTTCTGCTGCGCCAGGACCTGCTGGAACTGGACCTGTTCGGCACCATCCGGGCGGCGGTGGCCACCTTCGACACCTTCAACCACATCGGGCCCCTGCCCCGGCTGGAACAGGCCATCGCCCGGGCTGCTCTGTTTATGGAAAAGGGCGGCGTGCTGGTGTTTGACATGAACACCCCCTACAAGC
>DXDW01000141.1 GCA_019115305.1 Candidatus Anaerofilum excrementigallinarum | reverse complement strand
CGGAAAATTTTTCTTTTTTCCTTTTTCGTCCCCCAAAATCAACTTTGCCCCGGGGATTTGCCCTTGTGTCCCACCGGCTTTTGCTGTACAATAATGGTGAATTGCACTATATATCGCGTTAATTTTTTATCAATATTACACAATTTGAGTAAAGGAGAACTGCTATGGCACAACATGTCTTGGACGAGGCCACCCGCTGCCTGAACTGCAAGGTGCCCCAATGTCAGAAGGGCTGCCCCATCCACACCCCCATCCCTCAGGTGATCCGGCTGCTGCTGGACGGCCATCTGGACGACGCCGGGCGGATGCTGTTTGAAAACAACCCCCTCACCACCGTATGCAGCCTGGTGTGCAACCACGAAAACCAGTGCGAGGGCCACTGCGTGCTGGGCCGCAAGGGAGCGCCTGTGCATTTTTCCACCATCGAAAACTATATTTCCAGCACCTATTCCTCCAAAATGGTCAAGGGTCCCGCCCCCTCCAACGGTATGCGGGTGGCCATCATCGGGTCCGGCCCGGCGGGGCTCACCATCGCGGTGATTTTGGCCCGCAAGGGGTACCAGGTGACCATCTTTGAGGGCAAGGACAAGATCGGCGGGGTTCTGCGGTACGGAATCCCCGAGTTCCGGCTGCCCAAAAGCATTCTGGACGATTTTGAATACCGCCACCTGCGTCTGAAGGACATCAAGGTGCGGCCCAACACCACCATCGGCGGGGCCATCGGCATCGACGATCTGTTCCGGGACGGCTACAAGGCCATCTTCATCGGCACCGGCGTCTGGCAGCCCAACACTTTGCACATCAAAGGCGAGACTTTGGGCCATGTGCATTTCGGCATCAACTACCTCAACAACCCCGACAGCTACCATCTGGGCCAGCGGGTGATCGTCATTGGCGCCGGCAACGCCGCCATGGACGTGGCCCGCACCGCCCTGCGCAAGGGAGTGCGGCATCTCCAGTGCTTCTCCCGGGACGAGGGCGTGGCGGCCTCCAAGCACGAGTTCCAGTACGCGGTGCTGGAAGGGGTGGAATTTGTATACAGCAAGGCCCCGGTGGAGATCCTGGACGAGGGCGTGGTATTTGCCGACCTGGTCACCGCCGAGGACGGCAGCCGGCAGATAGTACCGGGCAGCGAGCAGCTCTACCCCGCCGACAGCGTCATCATCTCCATCAGCCAGGGTCCCCGCAACCGCATCGTCAGCACTACCAAGGGCATCGCCACCACCAGCCGGGGTCTCATTGAAGCCGACGGCACCGGCCACACCACCCGGCCGGGTGTGTTTGCCTCGGGCGACGTGGTCAACGGCGCCCGCACAGTGGTAGAGGCTGTGGCCCACTCCAAAGAGGTAGCCGAAGCCATGGACCAGTACATGCAGAGCCTGCCCAAAGAATAAGCAGACGCAAAAAGGCCGCGCCTCTCTCCGCCGTGGAGAAGGGCGCGGCCTTTTTTATTATTTATTGCCGGTTATGACCGGTTATTGCCGGGGCGGCTCCTGGCCCTCGGCAGGGGGCGGGGTCTGGTCGGGCCGCCGGGTATAGGCGGGACCGGCGGAGTAATCGGCGGGGGTGCGGGGAGCGGCGGGCCCCTTTTTCCGGGCCGCCCGGCGCAGCAGAATCACCACAGGCACCGCAACGATCACCAGCAGCAGGATGCCCGGCATTCCGTAGACCAAGGCCACCGCCAGCTCCTGCAGCTGCCGGCCGAAGTTGACCCAGCCGTCCCGGAAAGCCTCGCCGATGCGCTGGCCGAAACTGGGCTGGGTGAGGGTGAGATTTTCCACCTCCCGCAGGTCCACCGTGACGGTGCAATAGGCGATCTGGTTTTGCAGCGCCCGCATCTGGGCGGTGTAGCTTTCGATCTGGTATTCGGTGTCGGAGAGCTGCTGCTGAATCTGCAAAAGATCCTCCAGCTGCTGGGCCTGGGCCAGCAGTTCCTGCAGCCGGGTGCGCTGGGTCTCCAGGCTGTTCAGCCGGGCCTCGATGTCCACATACTCGGCGGTGACGTTCTCCTGCTCCTGGCGCAGGGAGATCAGATTGCCGGTCTGGCCGGCCTGGGAGAGGAAGTCCTGGTATTGGTCAGCGGGCACCCGCAGCACCAGGCTCACCCAGCGGGCACTGCCGCTGGCGCTTCCGTTTTCGCTGCTGCTCTCGATATATCCCCCGGCCTGTTCCAGGGCCTGGACAAGCTGAGTCCGGGCCTGGTCAAACTGGCGGCTTTCCAGCTCCAGCCAGGCGGTGTAGATGATCTTCTGGTCGGTCTGCTGCTGGGACAGAGCATCGGTGTCCAGGGTCCCTCCCAGACCTTCGGCGGCATCGCTGACATCGGCGGCCGCCCCCGTTTCCATGGAAACGCCGCCCTGGTTGGCGGCGGTGCCGGAAGCGGAGACTCCGCAGCCCGCAAGCAGGCACAGAGACAAAACCAGCGGCAGCAGAGCGGTGCGTATCTTCATGGGTCATCCCTCCTCGGCAATATCGGCTGACAAAAAAATCCCGTACAACAAGGCGGGGATCGCTCCCCTTTCCTTCATTGTACGGGATACAGGCTGCGGTTGCAATAACAATCCGGTTACCGTTTGTCAGCCCACATTGATGCGGGCCTCGGGCAGCACCTCGCGGCGGCTGCCTTCGCTGGCCTGCCGGGCCAGGGAAATCAGCAAAGACACGGGGCCCACACGGCCGATGAACATGGTCACCACGGTGATCAGCTTGGCGGGGGTGTTCATCAGGACGGTGGCGCCGGTGGACAGACCCACGGTAGCGTAGGCCGACACCGCCTCAAACAGGGAGTCCACCTCGGTGACCCGGGCGTCGGTGTTGAAGAAGATGGTCACCGCCGACACCAGCACCGCGATGAGGCTCAGCAGAATTACCGTGGCCGAGCGATAGACGGTCTTTTTGTCGATGCGCCGGCCGAAGATCACCGGGTCTTCCCGGCCGCCGGCCACGCAGAACACCGTCACGGCCAGCACGCCGATGGTGGTGACCTTGACGCCGCCGCCGGTACCGCCGGGGGCCGCACCGATGAACATGAGCAGAATCATCAGATATTTGCTGAACATGGTCAGAGAGGCCAGATTCAAGGTGGCATAGCCAGCCGTACGGGCGGTGACCGACTGGAACATAGATGCCAGCACCTTTTCGTCAGCGGGCAGCTGACCGATGGTGGTAGGGTTGTTCCATTCCAGGGCCAGCAGGCCCAGAGTGCCCAGGGCCAGCAGCACGCCGGTGAACAGCAGCACCACCTTGGCGTTGATGGACAGATGTTTGGTTTTGGGCAGCGAGAAGATCTCGTGCCACACCACAAAGCCCAGACCGCCGCTGACGATGAGGAACATGATGATGCTCAGCACATACCAGTTGCCCACATAGGGCATCAGGCTGCAGTAGGGTCCCAAAAAGCCCAGCACGTCAAAACCGGCGTTGCAGAAAGAGGAAATGGACAAAAACACCGCTATCCACAAACCCTTGGGCCCGAAATGGGGCACAAAATAAAAGGCCAGCAGCAGTGCTCCCACCAACTCAAAGGTGAAGGCCAGCCGAATTACCATCATCAGCATTTTGCCGGCGTCGCTGACGCTGGAAGTGTTGATGGATTCGCTCACCAGCTTCATGGACTTAAAGCCCACTTTGCGTCGCAGACCTACGGTAAAGACACTGGTGAGGGTGACCAGACCCAGGCCGCCCACCTGGATCAGCAGCAGAATCACCAGCTGGCCAAACCAGGTAAACTCGGTGTAGGTGTCAAACACGATCAGACCGGTCACGCAGGTGGCCGAGGTGGCGGTGAACAGGGCATCCACCAGCTGGATATGCCCGTCCCGGGTGGAAAACGGCAGCAAAAGCAGCAGAGTTCCCACCAAAATCACAAGAAAAAAGCTGCCCACGATCAGTCGGGTGGGAGAAAGGATTTTCTTCCTCCGGCGACTCGCGGGAAGCTCGTATGGTTCTTCCATCCGTATACCTCCAAAAAACAGGTTGCAAGATTCCCCTTTACTATACACTAAACACTTTGGTTTTTCAACGGTA
>DXDW01000140.1 GCA_019115305.1 Candidatus Anaerofilum excrementigallinarum | reverse complement strand
GGTATTCTTTATCGGCTTTATCGTCATTCCCATGTTCATGTGCCTGTGGACCAGCTTTTTTGACTCCACCATGGCGCGGGAGGATATCTTTGTAGGCCTGGGCAACTACATTGCCATGGCCCAGGACGAGATCTTCCACAAAGCCCTGCTCAACACCCTGCTCATCGTGGTGGTGGCGGTGCCCACCGTTACGGTATTTTCCCTCTGGGTGGCCTCGGCCATCTACCAGATGAAACCCGCCGCCTGCTCCTTCTTCCGCTGCGTGTTCTATCTGCCGGTGGTCACCGGTACCGTGGCGGTGACGGTGGTGTGGAAGTGGATGTTCAACAACTACTACGGCATCGTCAACTACCTGGGCAAGAGCACCGGTCTGCTCAAGGCCGGCATCAACTGGCTGGGGGACGAGCGCACCGCCATCTGGTGTATCATCCTGATTTTGTTCACCACCAGCATCGGCCAGCCCATCGTGCTGTATGTGTCGGCTCTGGGCAATGTGGACGTCAGCCTCATCGAGGCCGCCGAAGTGGACGGCGCCACCCGGCTGCAGACCTTCTGGCGGATCATGTGGCCCCAGGTCACTCCCACCACCCTGTACATTCTGGTCATCACCACCATCAACAGCTTCCAGTGCTTCGCGCTGATCCAGCTGCTTACCTCCGGCGGCCCCAACCACGCCACCGACACCATTATGTACTACATCTATTACCAGGCCTTCAAGCTGTACCAGTACGGCTACGGCAACGCCATGGGCGTGTTCCTGGCCATTCTGATCGGTCTGCTCTCGGCGCTGCAGTTTGCCGTGGCCGGCCGGTCCAATAAGTGAGAAAGGGGGAGAGGTTATGAACAGCAGTGTTACCAAAAAAGTTACGCCCTATAAGGTGATCAGCTGGATTATCCTGGCTCTGCTCACCGTCTTTCTGGTGTTCCCCCTCTACTGGATCTTCACCGGTTCGGTAAAGACCGCCGCCGCCATCAACGCCCCTTCGCCCCAGTGGTTCCCCCTGGAGCCCACTCTGGACAACTACGCCAAGCTGTTCAGCAATCCCGCGGGTCTGTGGCTGTTCAACACCGTGTTCATCGCGGTGGTAGCGCTGGCCCTCACCTGCATCACCTCGGCCATGGCCGGGTATGTGCTGGCCAAAAAGCAGTTCTACGGCCGGGCTTTGATCTTCTCCATCATCATCTGCGCCATGGCTCTGCCCAAGCAGGTGGTGCTGATCCCTCTGCTGAAGGAAATGAGCGCCCTGAAACTCCACGACACCCTCTGGGCCGTGATTTTGCCCACCGTGGGCTGGCCCTTCGGCGTGTTCCTGATGAAGCAGTTCAGCGAAGGCATCCCCACCGAAATGCTGGAAGCCGCCCGCATCGACGGCGCCGGTGAGCTGCGCACCTTCGGCACCATCGTGCTGCCCATGGTCAAGCCCGGCATCGGCGCCTTGGCCATCTTCACCTTCATCACTGCCTGGAACGACTACTTCCTGCAGTTGATCATGCTGACCAAAAACAACAGCCTCACCATCTCTTTGGGCATCGCCAATCTCCAGGCCGAGATGGCCACCGACTTCGGCCTGATTATGGCCGGCGCCGCCGTGGCCGCCATCCCCATCCTGACGGTGTTCCTGCTGTTCCAGAAATACTTCACCCAGGGCATCACCATGGGCGCCGTGAAGGGATGAGAAAGGGAGGATTGCCATGATCTTCGATCGTCTGGAAAATCTGTCCCGCTACCGGGGGCTGTACCGGGGCCTGGATACCGTGATCTGCTGGCTGGAACAGAACGACCCCGCCGGCCTGCCCCTGGGCCGCACCGAACTGGACGGGGACAGGGTGTTTGTCAACGTCATGGAGGCCGACACCCGCAGCCCCCAGCAGGCCCAGTATGAGGTGCACGAAAAGTATATGGATCTGCAGTTGGATCTGGAAGGCAGCGAAGCCTTTCAGCTGCCTCGGGGCAGCTATGTCCTGCCTCCGGTGGACCCTGATGCCGACGTGGCTTTCCTCGAGGCCGAATGCGGCTGCCAAGGACGGCTGGGCGGGGGATATTTCGCCCTTTTCCCGGCCAGGGAGCCCCATATGCCCACCCTCCACGGCGAAAAGCCCCAGCGGGTGAAAAAAGCGGTGTTCAAGCTGCTGCGGGACGAGATGTACCCCGCGGAATAACTGCCATTCAACAGCAAAAAGGAGTATCACCATGAAAGATATCAGCAAATACCAGGGCATTATCCCTGCCTTTTATGCCTGCTACGACGACGAAGGAAAGGTGAGCGCCGAGCGCACCCGGGCCCTGACCCGCTATTTTGTGGATAAGGGAGTCAAAGGGGTGTATGTCTGCGGCTCCTCGGGGGAGTGCATCTACCAGAGCAAGGAGGAGCGCAAGCTGACTTTGGAAGCGGTGATGAGCGAGGCCAAGGGCAAGCTGACGGTGATCGCCCATGTGGCCTGCAACAACACCGCCGACAGCATGGAGCTGGCCGCCCACGCCGAGAGCCTGGGGGTGGACGCCATCGCCAGCATCCCCCCCATCTATTTCCATCTGCCCGACCACGCCATCGCCCAGTACTGGAACGACATCTCCTCCGCCGCCCCCAACACCGATTTTGTCATCTACAACATCCCCCAGCTGGCCGGCGTGGCCCTGACTATGCCCCTACTGAAGGAGATGCGCAAGAATCCCCGGGTGGCCGCGGTGAAGAACAGCAGCATGCCGGTGCAGGATATCCAGATGTTCAAGATGGAGGGCGGCCCGGAGTTTGTGGTGTTCAACGGGCCGGACGAGCAGTATGTGGCCGGCCGGGCCATCGGAGCCGACGGCGGCATCGGCGGCACCTACGGGGTGATGCCCCAGCTGTTTCTGGAGGCCGACCGTCTGCTGCGCCAGGGCAAGGTGGAAGAAGCCTGCCGGGTGCAGTATGCCATCGACGAGATCATTTACGCCATGTGCGCCTGCAAGGGCAATCTTTATGCCGTGATGAAGGAGATCCTCTTTATCCGGGAGGGCCTGCAGCTGGGCGGCGTGCGCAAACCCCTGCCCAACCTCTTCCCCGAGGATATGCCCAAGGTGAAGGAGTGCGCCGCCATGATCGACCGGGCGGTGGCACAGTTCTGCCAGTGATGTGATATTTTTCGGCCGCGGGGCCGGTGAAAGGCCGGGTCCGCGGCTCTGCCTGCACGCAAGGAGGAAAAACATATGGACAAACACGCCGAACAACTGCGGGAATACCGCCTGTGGGCGCGCCAGGA
>DXDW01000139.1 GCA_019115305.1 Candidatus Anaerofilum excrementigallinarum | reverse complement strand
CCCCCTTCTTTTTGCACAAGAAAGGGGAAGGCGCTTTGCCTTTGCGGGAAAAATTACTGCAGCATCAATTTGGCAGCCTTGTACAGGTCGCCGCAGCCCAAAGTGAGCACCAGATCGCCGGGCTTGGCGTTGGCCAGGATGTAGTCCCGCACCTCTTCAAAGGTCTGCACGCAGACGCAGTCGGGGATTTTGGCGGCCAGATCCTCAGCGGTGATGTGGTAGTCCTCGGCCTTTTCACGGCCGCCCATGATCTTGGTCACCACCACATGGTCGGCGATGGGCAGCACGCGGGCGAAATCATCCAGCAGCATCTCGGTGCGGCTGTAGGTGTAGGGCTGGAATACGGCCCATACCTGGTTGAAGCCCATCTGTTTGGCGGTGTGCAGGGTAGCTTCCAGCTCGGTGGGATGGTGGGCATAGTCGTCGGCGATGGTAACGCCATTCACTTCGCCCATCACCTCAAAGCGGCGGCCCGCCCCGGTAAAGGCCTCGATGCCTTCGGCGGCCTGGGCCGAGGGGATTTTGCACAGCCGGGCCACAGCGCAGGCGGCCAGAGCATTGTAGATGTGGTGGTAGCCGGGCAGGCCCAGACGAATGTGGGCGAAAGGCCGGGTGAGCTCCATCACGTCAAAGCTGTAAAAACCGGGCTTGTATTCCTGGATGTTCACAGCGGTGTAGTCGGCGGCGGTGTTGATGGCAAAGGTCCGCACATGCCGGTCCAGAGAATTGATAATAGAAAAGGTGTTGGCATCGTCGGCGTTGGCGATGATGGTGTGGGTGGTGAGCAGGCAGAACCGATGGAAGGCCTCTTTCAGGTTTTCCATGCTGCCGTAGTATTCCAGATGATCGGCGTCGATGTTCAGCAGCACCGAGATGGCAGGGGCCAGATGCAGGAAGGTGCGGGCGTATTCGCAGGCCTCCACCACGATCTCCCGGCCGGAGCCGTTTTTGCCGTAGCTGTTGATCAGGGGCAGCTTGCCGCCGATGACGGCCGCGGGATCACGGCCGGCCATTTCCAGCACCTGGGTGATCATGGCGGTGGTGGTGGTCTTGCCGTGGGTGCCCGCCACGCAGATGGAGTTGGGGTACAGGCTGGTCACATAGCCCAGCAGCACGCTGCGCTCGATGGCCGGAATGCCCAGTTCCCGGGCGGCCACCAGTTCGGGGTTGTCCTGGGGAATGGCGGCGGAATAGATCACCAGATCCGCGCCCTCCACGTTGGCCGCGTCATGACCCATAAACACCCGCACGCCCATGGCGCGCTCGGCGTCGATGATAGATCCTTCGTTCACATCGGAACCGGAAATGGCGAAATCACGGGCAGCCAGGATCTGGACCAGGGGATACATCCCGCTTCCGCCAACCCCGATAAAGTGCAGCCGACGGGCATTTTCCAAAAGGGATGAATTAAAATTTGTCATATTCGACACCTCAACAGTTTTTCCTGTCGGTAGGCCAAAATCGGTTCGGCTTTCCGGCGCAGGGAGGATTTACCACTTTATTATAGTATTTCTACAAGTAAAAATAAACTCTTTTCCTGCATTTTTTGGAAAAATGTGTGATTTTGTTTCTCAAATATGGTATGATGTTGCAAAACAGTTTTTGGTGCGCCGACGATTTTGGAACGAAGCAGCGGCCAAAAATCAAGGAGGAATGCCCTTTTGCAGCCCACAGATGTCTTTGAGATCACCCCCGCCGGGCTGGTGAAATGCGTCGGCGATCCCTGCGCTGTATTTGCCGCCCAGCCCTTGCGGGTGCTGGAATTTGTCCGTTTGTGCGCCTGCAGCGGCCGGGATGCCCAGTGGGACAGCTTTTTGGCCGCCATGGAGGCCTGCCCGCAGCTGGCCGCGGTGTATCCCGCGGGACTGCGAGGGGATCTGCAGGCCATTCTGCTCAGTGATTGCCCCCAGGCTCTGGCGCCGGTGCTGGAGCACGGGGGCCTTGCGGGGGCGGGGCTGCGGCCGCCGGCTCCCTGTCTGCATCCGCTGGCCCGGGTTCCCGCCACGTTGCTGGGCCGCTGGTGGGCGCTGCTGACCTTCTGCCGGGCGGACAAGAAAGAGGTTGTACAGAAATTGGGCTATACCAACCGCCTGCTGGAGGACCTGGGGCGGATGGACACCCTTTACCGGGGCGGCGTGCCCGGGGATTTGCCGGAACTCAAACGCCGGGTCAAGGCCATGGAGGATTTTGACGTGGACCAGGCCGCCCGGGCTTTTGAAACCCTGGACCCGGCCTGGAGCCGGGGCAGAGAGCTGTGGCAGCAGCTGCTGGAAAAGGGCGAGCCCTTCTGGCCCAAACATCTGGCCGCACCCCTTTCCTCTCTGCTGGCTTTGGGGATGCCCTTGCGGCTGGCCCAAAAGGTGCAGGCGGCTCTGCTGGACGCGGTGGTGGAAAAACCCGAACTCAACCAGTACCAGCTGCTTCTGGACATGGCCGACGGTCTGGCCCGGGTGCTGTAAATGTAAAAATATCCTCTCGCCTCCGGCGCTTTTCCCGGTAAAACGGGAAAGGCGCTTTTTTGTGCCCCGGCGCCGGGCATATCCTGTTCTGGACGGGCATAGGATACAGCAGAACCAGAAAGGGGCGATGAAAAAACATGGACGCAAAGATTTTTTACGATACTTTGGAATGCGCCGCCCGGCTGTGCGACGCTCGGGCGGAGGTTCCCATCGAGACCGAGATTCTCATCCCGGACTACCTGCCGCAGGTGTTCAAGATCGTCAAGTGCTTCGCATTCCCGGTGGTGCTGCACAAGCAGCCGGCGGCGGGCCGGCTGACGCTGGAAGGATATCTGCGCTGCGTGGTGTTCTACCAGGCCGAGCAGGACCAGGCCCTCTGCACCGCCGAGCAGAAACTGCCTTTCAGCAAGGTGGTGGAGCTGCCGGAGTACCAGGGGCAGTGGGTCAACGTCACGGCGGCGGGAGAGGTGGAATACCTCAACTGCCGGGCGGTGAACCAGCGGCGCATCGATATCCGGGGCGCCTGCGTGCTCACGGTGCGGGCCACGGCCCAGCAGGACTGCCAGGTGGTCACGGCCCTGGCCGAGGCGGGGCTGGAGCAGAAGCTGGCCAGCCTGGAAAGTTTGCAGCAGGTGGGATTGACGGATAAGCTCATTACCGCCGAGGAGGAAGTGCGGTTCGACCAGCCTCCCCAGTCGGTGCTGCAGATCACCGGCAGCGCGGCTATTCAGGAGGTAAAGCTGGTCAGCGGTAAGGCGGTGGTAAAGGGCCAGGTGCGTGCCAATGTGCTTTACACCGCCGGCGGCAGCCTTTTGGAGGAAGAAAAACTGGTGCCCTTCAGCCAGATCCTGGACATGGACGGGGTGGACGAGGACTGCAGCTGGGGCGGCTGGGCCGAGGTCACCGGCTGCGCTCTGCTGGCGGCGGCCGGGGAGGCAGGGGAGAGCCTGTCGGTCTCGGTGCTGCTGCATCTGCAGGCCTGGCGCATGGCCCGGCGCAGCCTGGTCACCGACGCCTTTTCCACCCAGTACGAAACGGTGCTGGAACGCCAGGCGGTGACCACCAGCACTCTCCAGGCCCGGCTCTGCGAAACCGTTTCGGCAAGCTGCGAGGGCCAGCTGCCCGACGAGGGCGCCCAGGTGCTGGTCTGTCTGGGCACCGTGTGTCCCCCGGAACTGGCTCCCGATGAAAACGGCGGCTGCCTGCTCCGGGGCCGGGCGGTAGCCCATATTATCTGTCTGAATTCTTTGGGCGAGCTGGAATGCTACGACCGCGCCTGCGAGTACCAGCTGCCCCAAGGCTGGGACTGCCCGCCCGAACAGCTGGATCTGTCGGTGGGGGCGGCGCTGGTGTCGGCCACCGCCCGCAAGGAGGGCGGCGAGGCCCAGGCCAAGTTGGAGATACAGCTCAGCGGAGCCATCACCCGCCGCAGCCAGACCCAGCTGGTCACCGGGGTGGAGTGCGGCCAGGAGTGGCCCGGCGACCCCTACGGCGTGGCCCTGCGCATCTACTATGCCCAGGCCGGGGAGGACGTGTTCGACATCGCCAGCCGCTACCACGCCAGCCCGGCGGCCATTCTGCAGGCGGCGGGGCTGGAGGAGCCGGTGCTGCCCCAGGCGGCCCGGCTGCTGATTCCGGTGACAGGCTGAAAAGGAGGAAATGAAATGGACGCAAGTATGATCTACCGGGACATCGCCCAGCGCACCGGCGGGGACATCTACATCGGGGTGGTGGGCCCGGTGCGCACCGGAAAAAGCACCTTTATCAAGCGGTTTATGGAAACCATGCTCATCCCCCGCATCACCGCCGAGGGCCTGCGCCAGCGGGCCAAGGATGAATTGCCCCAGTCGGCGGCGGGGCGCACCATCATGACCACCGAGCCCAAATTTGTGCCCGAGACCGCCATTTCCCTGGATCTGGAAGGGGGCGGCAGCTTCCGGGCCCGGCTCATCGACTGTGTGGGCTATATGGTGCCGGGGGCCATGGGCCACGAGGAGGACGAAAAGCCTCGGATGGTGAAAAGCCCCTGGTTCGAGGAGGAAGTGCCCTTCGATGTGGCCGCCGAGACCGGCACCCGCAAGGTGATCTGCGAGCACTCCACCATCGGGCTGGTCATCACCACCGACGGCTCCATCAGCGACATCCCCCGGGCGGGCTACGAAGAGGCCGAGCAGCGGGTGATCGCCGAGCTGGAAGCTATCTCCAAGCCCTTTGTGATTCTGCTCAACTGCGTATCCCCTCAGAGCCCCGAGAGCCGGATGCTGGCTGAAAATCTCAGCCACAAATACGGCCGCACGGTGCTGCCGGTGAGCTGTGTGGACCTCAATGCCCAGGATTTCACCGCCATCCTCAAGAGCGTGCTCTACGAGTTCCCGGTGCGGCAGGTGGACTTTGTGCTGCCCCGGTGGGTCACCATGCTGGATGCCGACCACTGGCTGCAGCAGCAGATCTACCAGGCGGTGCAGCAGTGGGCCGCCGAGGTGTGCCAGATGAAAGACGCCGCCCGGGGCCCCGGTGTGGAGTGCGAGAGCCTTGCGGGCTGCGAGCTGGACGCTTTGGACCTGGCCACCGGCGCGGTGCGGATGCGCATGGAGCTGCGGGAGGGCATCTTCTACCAGGTGCTGGGAGAGCAGACAGGGCTGGAGGTGTGCGACGAAGCCAGCCTGATGCCCTGCGTCATCCAGCTGGCCAAGGCCAAGCGGGAGTATGAGAAGATCCGGGGCGCCATCGAGCAGGTGGAGGCCACCGGCTACGGCATCGTCATGCCCACCCTCAGCGAACTGCGGCTGGAGGAGCCGGAGATCGTGCGCCAGGGCGGCCGCTACGGGGTGCGGCTGCGGGCCAGCGCCCCCTCGGTGCATATGATGAAGGCGGTGATCTCCACCGAGGTCAGCCCCATTGTGGGCAGCG
Organism: Candidatus Anaerofilum excrementigallinarum; assembly: GCA_019115305.1. Taxonomy (GTDB): domain Bacteria; phylum Bacillota; class Clostridia; order Oscillospirales; family Ruminococcaceae; genus Anaerofilum; species Anaerofilum excrementigallinarum. Next base: position 2,992 of record DXDW01000139.1, on the reverse strand, counting down.
AACGCCAGAGCGAGGAGCTGGTGAAAAGCCTTTTGCAGGATTTCGAGCAGGACCCCATCAAGATCTGGGATTCCAACATCTTCGGCAAAAGTTTGCACGAGCTGGTCAACGAGGGGCTGCAGAACAAACTGCTTCACATGCCCCAGGAAGCCCGGGCCCGGCTGCAGGAAACTTTGGAGCGGGTGATCAACGAGGGCTGCAGCGGCCTGATCTGCATCATTCTGTAAATCTTCTTTGCGGCAAAAACGCCCGCCGACGGGAGACATTTCCCATCGGCGGGCGTTTTCTGTGTGTAGTTTTACAGTCCCAGGGGCAAAAAGGGCAGCAGCCGCTCGGTGATAAACACCGCCGCGCAGGCCCAGAGGGCCACCACCAGCAGCCCCTTGCCCCGCCAGGCCAGCACCAGAGCCACGCCCAGCCCCACCGCCGCCGAAACCACACTGGCAGTGGCCGACAGGATGGCGGGGAAGGTCATGGCCGTAAGGCAGGCATAGGGCACATAGAACAGAAAGGAGCGCAGGAATGTGTTCTGGATGCGCTTTTGCAGCAAAGTCAGGGGCAGCATGCGGATGAGGTAGGTGGTGAGAGCCATCACCAGAATGTAGGCGTAGATCATGGCTGGGCCTCCTTTTCCGGCTGCACCGGGAACAGAGCAGCTCCCAGCCCGGCGGCGATGAGGGTGCAGAAGATCACCGCAAACCCCGAAGAAACCTGCTTAAGAGCCGGCAGCCAGGCAAACAGGCAGCTGCACACCAGAGCGATGCCCGCCACCGCCGTCACCGGCCGCAGCTTGCGGGCAGGGGGAACCACAATGGCGATGAACATGCCGTAGAGAGCCACTCCCAGGGCGCTCTGGACCATGGCGGGCAGCAGTCCGCCGGCCACCGCCCCGGTGAGGGTGCCGCCGGTCCAGCCGATCACCGGGCCCAGGATCAGCCCATAGAGATACCGGGCTCCCAGGCTGCCGGGCTTGGAGGAGGCCACGGCGAAAATCTCGTCGGTGTTGCCGAAGGCAACGGCGCACCGCTCCAGCAGGGTGACGGTGGGGGCCAGCTTCTGGGAGAGCGACAGGCTCATCAGGGCGTACCGCAGGTTGATGACCAGCTGGGTGAGGGCCATTTCCAGCAGACCCGCCCCCGAAGCGATGATGCCCAGCCCGGCGAACTGCCCCGCCGAGGTGAGATTGGTCAGGGAGATGAGCACCGCGTGAAAGGCGGGAATGCCCATGCCCACGGCCTGGATGCCAAAGGCGAAGCTGACGGGAAAATATCCCAGCGCGATGGGCAGCCCGTCCCGCAGCCCGGCGCGAAAACTGTTGTGATACAAAACGATCCCTTCCCTCTGCCCCCTCTGGGGGGCGATTCAGGGTACATTATAAAACAAAAAGCGGCCCGCGTCCAGCCAAAAGTTTTGACTGTGCGGGCCGCTGCGGGGCGGAAAATCAGCCTTCGGCGGCAGGTACGCTGTCGATGGTCTGCTGCAAAAAGTCCTTCATGGTGTCCAGATCCATCATGCCGGGGTAGTATCCGAATACATTGCCCTCGGCGTCGATGAAGAAGGTGGTGGGCAGACTGTAAGCGCCGTAGGTGGCAAATACCGTCTGGTCGGTGTCCAGCAAGGTGGGATAGGTGAGGTTCCGCTCCTCAAAGAAGTCGGCCATGGCTTCGGGGGTCAGCCCGTAGGTGACGCTGAGGATCACCACATCCTCTGCATTCTGGCCCATATCCTGGTACAGCTGCTCCACGTCGGGCATCTCCTTGACGCAGTAGCCGCACCAGTCAGCCCAGAAATTGAGAAACACCGTCTTGCCCTTGTAGTCGGAGAGGGTATGGGTGTTGCCGTACTGGTCGGTGAGGGTGAAGTCAGGAGCAGGCACCGCGGCCCTTTCCGAGCCGGAAGATGCAGATTCGGAACTGCTCTGGCTCTGGGAAGAAGCAGACTGGCTGGAGGTGGAAGAAGATTGGCTGGAAGAGGGAGCCGCAGAGGAGGAAGGGGCGGCAGAGGAAGAAGGCGCCGCCGAAGAAGAGGAAGCAGTCGGCGCGCTGGCAGAAGAGGAAGTGTTCTGCCCCAAAAAGTCGCTGCGGAAGGTGTCGGAGGTCACCCAGCCGGCCAGCAGCAGCACGCCCATGGCGATGAGCAGCACCGCACCGATGCGTCCGGTCCAGGCCAGGGCCTTCTGGCTGCGGCGCAGCAGGCCCAACAGGGCGTCGGCGAAGAATCCCAGGGCCAAAAAGGGGAGAACAAAGCCCAAAGTATACAGCCCGATGTAGGCAAAGCCCAGCCCGGCCGAGCTGGCGCTGCCGGCCATCACCAGTACGCTGGCCAGAGCGGGGCCCACGCAGGGGGTCCAGGCGAAGCTGAAGGTGAAGCCCAGCAGAAGGGCGGTGAAGGGATTGACGGTGCCCTGGATGCGGAAGGGCAGCCGCAGCTCCCGGCTGAAGCCGTGGCGGCCGAACAGCCCCAGCTGTACCAGGCCCAGAACGATCAGCACCAGGCCGCCAATGACGGTGAACACCTGTCGGCTCTGGCTGAAGAACTGGCCCAGGGCCGACACGCCCATGCCCAGCGTGAAGATGGCGAAGCTGATGCCCAGAACAAAGAACAGGGTGCTGGTCAGCAGCCGCAGACGACGGCGGCGGGGCGGCTGGCCTTCGGTGCCGGCATCTCCGGCCAGATAGCTGAGATAGACCGGTACCAGGGGCAGCACACAGGGAGAGAAAAAGCTGAGAATGCCCTGAACAAAAACCGCCAGGGCCGAAACGGTGTTGGTGATCTGCAGTCCCATAGTAGCTCCTTTGCATGAATAACTTTTAATATAGTATACAGTATATCTCCAAATCTGCAAAATTTCCGTTGCAAATACCACAAACGGCGGCGCATTTTTATAAAGAGATGCCGGAGTTGCAAAAATATGGTATAATGGCCGCAAAGCATCGATTATATCCTTTATTTGAATTTGCCTTTTTTGCCCTTTGCAGGGCAACCGAAAAAG
>DXDW01000138.1 GCA_019115305.1 Candidatus Anaerofilum excrementigallinarum | reverse complement strand
GATGCCCATGGCGTTTTTGAAGCCCAGAGTCACCTGGGTGTAGAGGTTGGTTTTCAGCTTGGGCACCGAGATATAAAAGGCCTTGCCCTCGGCCACCTCCACAAAGGGCTCGGGGATGAGAATCTCCTTCATCACCCGGGCCTTGGGCAGCAGATACCGCCGCACCGGGCAGGTTTCCAGGGCCACCAGACCGGTTTTGCGAAAGCGGGCGATGCGGTCGATGCCGCTGACCTTGAAGCTGGTGCGGGTGGGCATGGGTTTGCCGGAGGATTCGGCAATGAGCACCCGGGGCTGGTACTGCTGCACCCACTCCACCACCGCGTCCAGTACCCGGGGGTCGGTGGATTCGGGGTAGTCGGCGTGGGCCATGCCGCTGTTGTGATAGACCGACACCAGATTGGGCTTGATCACCGCCCGGCTGCTGGCAGCCAGACGGGGGGTGAAATGCAGATGGCCGTCCAGGGTGTCCAGAGATTCAAACACCAGCTTGCGGATGGCCTGGATGTCCCGCCGGCGGAAATAGGCGTCGGAGCCGTAATTTTTCGGCAGCGCCGTGTAGTCCCGCCGCAGATCGGTCCCCGCCGGCAGCTGCCGCACCACCACCCAGCGATCGTTCATAATACAATCCCCCTTTTTCCAAAACAACAGTTGTGAAAAATTTCGCAATTACTCCATTACAATATCGCAAAAAGCGGGCAAATGCAAGAACTTTCCCATTTTGCGGGGAGGATCGCAGAAAAAGGGGGACGAATGGGCCCAAAAGCCGGCCCGGCCTTGCAATCCCGGCACAGAAATATTATAATAAATGCTGCAAATTTGGCCGGAAACCGGCAAAAAAACAGCGCCTGCGGCCCAAACGGCCGCAGTTTTTTTGCGGCGCTGCGGGGGAGGAAAGAAATATGCTGAAAAAATGCCTGGAGTTTGCCAAGGCTGAGGTGGTGCTCTGCGCGGCGGCGGTGCTGGCGGTGGTGTCGGCCTTTCTGGTGCCGCCCGACGGAGAATATCTGGGCTATATCGACTGGGACACGTTGGCGCTGCTGTTCAGCCTCATGGCGGTGATGACCGGTTTTCAGCGGCTGGGTCTGTTTGACTATCTGGGAACCCGGTTCCTGAAATACATCGGCACCTCCCGGCAGCTGCTGATTTTGCTGGTGCTGCTGCCCTTTGTGTTCAGTATGGTCATCACCAACGATGTGGCCCTTATCACCTTTGTGCCCTTCGGCATGGTGGTGCTGCAGATGGCGGGCCAGCAGCGGCTGGTGGTGCCTCTGGTGGTGCTGCAGACGGCGGCGGCCAACCTGGGCAGCATGCTCACCCCCATGGGCAACCCCCAGAACCTCTATCTCTACAACCAGTCGGGGCTGGGCGCATGGGATTTTGTACAGCTGATGCTGCCCTATGCGGCGGCCTCGGGGCTCTGCCTGCTGGTGCTGGCGGCCCTGTGCCCCAGCCAGCATATCAGCCGGGTGGCGGTGCCGGCGGAGATCCGGGGCCTGCGGGGGCTGCTCTGCTGCTGCGCCGGGTTTGGACTCTGCCTGCTCTGCATCGCCAAGGTGCTGCCGGCTCTGGCAGTGGCGGCAGTTACCGCCGTTTTCCTGCTGGTGTTCAACCGCAAACTGCTGGCGGCGGTGGATTATTCCTTGCTGGGCACCTTTGTGGCCTTTTTCGTCTTCATCGGCAATATGGGCCGGATGGAGAGCTTCCGGGCCATGCTGGGGGCGGTGCTTGAGGGCCATGAGGTGATCACGGCGGTGGCCGCCAGCCAGGTGATCAGCAATGTGCCGGCGGCGCTGCTGCTCTCCGGCTTTACCCATCAGTGGGGGGCCCTCATCATAGGCTGCAACCTGGGCGGCCTGGGCACCCTCATCGCCTCCATGGCCAGCCTGATCTCCTACAAGCAGATCGCCAAACGGTACCCCGAAAAGAAGGGCGTCTACTTCTTCTGGTTCACCCTCTGCAATGTGGGGCTGCTGGCGGCGCTGCTGGGGCTGTGGATGATTTTGTAAATCATCGGACAAAACAAAAACCGGGCCGCGGAAGCCTTTTCCGCGGTCCGGTCTTTTTGTTGGTTATTTTTCTCCCAGAGCGGCGAACAGGGCGTTGCCACGCCGGAGCAGATAGAGCAGAAGGCCGCCGCTGGCTGCCAGCAGCGCCAGGCTGCATGCCACCAGATAGGCCAGTGCCGGGGGCTGGAAGATGGCAAAGGCGATGACCAGCAGGCCGATCAGCCCCATGGTGAGAAATACGCAGATCATGACGCTGCCGCTCTGCTTGACCACAATGGTGTCGTTGGGGGCATCCAGCCGAGGCAGCAGCAGATTGAGGAACACACCCAGCAGGGGCCCGAACACCAGACAGGCCACCGCCGCCAGCACCACCACAGCCAGATTGACCAAGGGCAGTCCCAGAGCGATCTGGCCGCCGATGAGGATGGCCAGACTGCCGGGCAGCAGCACCGTCACACTGAACAGGGCCTTCATCCCCAGAATGGCGGCGGGGGAGAGGGGGGCTGTCTGCAGCAGCCAGAGGCTTTTGCCTTCCAGGGAAAGGGAAACGGCGGAAGGGGGACAGAGCAGCCCGCAGAAAGCCACGGCGACGGCCAGCAGAAGGGTGGCTTCGTCGGGGGTGATGCCGCTCAGCTGGACCAGCTGGCGGATCTGCCGGGCCTGGAATGCCAGGTAGCCGCCGCCGATCACCAGCATCAAGGTGCCGATGCCGCAGTTGAGCAGATAGACCGGGGAGCCGAAGAACCGGGCGGCCTCCTTTCTATAGAGGGCGCTCAGGGCGCTGCCCGAGGTTTGGCGCTTCATCACAAACCGGGAAGTCTGGCTGCGGCTGGCAAGGCGCAGCACCAGCGGCTGGTAGAAGGGCGCCAGCAGCCCCACAAACAGGGCCAGGCACCCGCCGCAGAGCAGCGCGAACCAGAGCAGCGGCAGCATTCCCTGGCCCGCCAGAGCGGAGCATACCCAGTGGAGAGGCGGCAGATAGTCCCACAATGCCTGGCGGATGGCCAGCAGCCGGGTCTCATTGGTCAGGCTGGTCTGCAAAGTCAGGATGGCGGCCATCAGCAGCACGAAGGCAACCAGTCCACCCAGCGCAGCCAGCAGGTTTTTGTGGCGGCTGCGGCTGGCAATGGCGCTGCTGACAAAGCCCACCAGTCCGCTGATGGCGGTGGTGAACATGGGCAGAAACAGCGAGACCACCACCAGCCCCAGGGCCAGGGAAGGGGAAAAGACGGTCTGCATGGCGTACACGATCCCGCTGGGCAGCAGCATGCAGAGGGTGAGAAAGACGTTTTCCAGATAGAGGGCCAGCAGCTTGGCCGCCAACACTGTCCGGCTGGAGAGGGGCAGGGCAAAGAGAAAATCCATGTCTTTGCCGCCAAACAGCATGCCGCTGCCCGCCATCACTGTGTGGGACAGACAGAGGATGAAGGCCATCAGCACCATCTGGCCCCAGTAGAGATCCCCCATGAGCATGGGGATCAAAGTCAGGGCCATGGGAAAAGCGTAGGCTACCCCGATGTAGGCCATCAGGCCGCCGGCCAGCAGCGCCGCCACCGGAGCGGCAAAGGCTTTTTCCCGCTTGCGGCCCCGGAGGTTCATGGCGCTGAGCAGGGCGATGATTTCGATACGGCAGAGGGTGAAAAAGGCTTTCATTTTCCTTCTCCCTCCCCCTCCAGTTCCAGGAACACTTCTTCCAGAGAGGAGGTGCCCACCAGCTCGGCGGTGGGCCCGCAGGCCACCAGCTGGCCCTGGCGGATGACGCCGATACGGTGGCAGAGCTTTTCGGCCACTTCCAGCACATGGGTGCTGAACAGCACCGAGCCGCCCTGGCTGCACAGCTGCTGCAGCTGCTGCTTGAGCAGGTGGCTTGCCTTGGGGTCCAGGCCCACAAAGGGTTCGTCCAAAATCAGCAGCTGGGGCTGGCGCATCAGGGCCGAGATCAGGGCCAGTTTCTGCTTCATGCCGTGGGAGTAGCTGGAAATGGCGCTGCCCAGAGCGCTGGTCATCTCGAACATATCCCCGTACTGGGCGATGCGCTGGGTGCGCAGGTCGGAGGGGATGTTGTAGAGATCGGCCACAAAGTTCAGAAACCGGATGCCGGTGAGGAACTCGTATAGATCGGGATTGTCGGGCAGAAAAGCGGTGATGGATTTGGCCTGCACCGGCTGGCGCTGGATATCGAAGCCGCCGATGGTGATCTGCCCCGCCTCAAAGGGCAAAATGCCCGCCGCCGCCCGCAGGGTGGTGGATTTGCCGGCGCCGTTGTGGCCGATAAATCCGAAAATCTCCCCCGGCTGCACCGAGAAGGAGAGGTCCCGCACCGCGGTTTTGCCCCCGGGATAGGTTTTGGAAAGGTGAGAAATGGTCAGCATAAAAAGCCATCCTTTCTGAGGGAGGGCCGTGGGCCCTCTTTCCTTTAGAAGATTGTCTAAATGATAGCATCCGGCAAGGGGATTGTCAATAGAGAAAAGAGGGCAGGGGTGGTGTGAAAAATCTGCATATCGGGCAAAAAGGGCAGATTTTTCGGCCGCTTCATGGTATAATGGCCAACGAATGGCCGTGATGCCGCGTATCGGACCCGCCCTTTTTCCCGCTCATTGCGGGCCGGCCGAAAAAGAGGGTGAATGATACCATTCCAATGCCGCCCTATGGTATAATAATGATTATCCCTTCTGCCGTTTTTACCCGGCTGCCCGTGAAAGAAAGGGCAGGGGCGTGTCGTTTATAAATAGTAAGTAGTGTATTCGCAAATCATGCAGTATAAAAAGGCAGGTTGTTCTATGTCCAATTCCCGTCCCTCTCTCCGAAGCCGTCAGGCCGCCCGCCGCCGGGCCCGCCGTCGCCGTATGATAGTGCGCTGTGCCGGCGTTGTGGTCTGCGCTGGTCTGCTGGCCGTGGCCGGCTGGAAAATCGCAGGCGCCATTTCCGATACCCCCGCTTCCGCCCTGGCCGCGGTGCAGCCCACTCCCACCCCCGCGCCTACCCCGGCGCCTACCGCCACCCCCGAGCCGCTGCCGGTGGTCTCTTTGGCAGCGGAGGATATTTCCAGCAATTACGCTCTGCTGGCCCGGGCGTCGGACGGCACAGTGATCTGGAGCAAGGGCGAGCCCACCGATACCGTCTGGCCGGCCTCCATCACCAAGGTGCTCACGGCGCTGGTGGCCCTGGAGCATCTGCCCGACCTGGACGCCACCTACACCCTTCCATTGGAAATTTACCAGCCCCTTATCGACCAGAACGCTTCCATGGCGGGCTTCTGGGCAGGGGAAAGCCCCACCATCCGGGACCTGCTCTACGGCACCTTGCTGCCCTCGGGGGCCGAGGCGGCCACCGGGCTGGCCCTGGCCGCGGCGGGGGATGCGGCCACCTTTGTGGAGTGGATGAACCAGAAAGCCGCCGAACTGGGCATGACCGGTTCCCATTTTGCCAACGTGTGGGGTATTTACCTGGAGGATCACTATTCCACCCCCGCCGACCTGCTGCTGCTTATGCAGGCGGCGCTGCAGAACGAGACCCTGCGGGCCGCCATGTCCGCCCCGGTCTACACCACCGGGCCCCTGTCCGCCCATCCCGAGGGAGTGACCATGCTGCACTCGGTGCTGTCCCGGGAGGAGATGGGCCAGACCCAGGGCTTTTTGCTGGAGGGCGGCAAGACCGGCTTCACCGACGAGGCGGGGCTCTGCCTGGCCAGCTTTGCCCAAAAGGACGGGGAGGAGTTTATCCTCATCACCACCGGAGCCATGGCGGCCGAGGATGACAACCGGCCGCTGCATCTGCTGGACGCCATCACCATATATGGGTCGCTGCAAATTCCCTGATCGGCAAAAACCGTCTTGACAAGCCGGACACAAATGAGTATAATATAAAAACAGCCGCACCGGAAAAGGCAGCGGCGTTTTGCAGGTGTCGTACAACGGCTAGTACATCAGCCTTCCAAGCTGAGGAC
>DXDW01000137.1 GCA_019115305.1 Candidatus Anaerofilum excrementigallinarum | reverse complement strand
ATATCAGCCGGGTGATCCCCACCGTGATCTTCACGGCGGCGCTGTCGCCCTTTGCCATGATGCTGCTCACCCGCATCCACCGGCGGTTTACCCCCGAGGATTGATTTTTCCCCAAAAGAGGATCGTGCCATGAAGCAGAAAAACCAAATGAAACGCCTGGCCCGGCGCATCTGGGTCATGGTCGCCTGTGCGGTGATGGTAATGGCCGTATTTGTGCTGCAGCTGATCAATTTTCAGCTGGTCAACGGCGAATATTACCTCCAGCAGGCGGAGAATACCCAGGTATACAACTTTGAGGTCAGCGCCGCCCGGGGCGATATCGTCGACCGCTACGGCCGCAGCATCGCCACCAACCGCACCGGCTACAAGGTGGAGCTGAGCAAGGGCATGATGACCGGCGACCTCAACGAGACCCTCAAGGAGCTGGTGGAGATTCTGCAGCGCAACGGCGAGAGCTGGAACGACACTTTGCCTCTCACCACCACCCAGCCCTTTGCCTATACTGTGGACCAGACCGCCGATTCCACCGACAACCCCACTTTGGCCCGGCAGCAGCGCCGGCTGGAGACCCTGAAGGAGCGGTTCGGCAAGCAGACCTACGCCACCGCCGATGAGCTGCTGGAAAGCATGGCCGAGGAGTATGACCTGCAGGACTACTCCCCCGAGTGGCAGCGCATTCTGGCCGGCATCCGGTACCAGATGGAGCTGGAAGGCTTCGGCGAGCGCAACAACTTTACCTTGGCCGACGATGTGAGCATGCAGACGGTGTCCATCATCAAGGAGCGCAGCCTGACCCTCACCGGGGCCGAGATCGTGGAGACCAGTACCCGGGTGTATCCCGACGGCACCATCCTGCCCCATGTCATGGGCACGGTGGGTCCCATCTACGCCGAGGACTGGGCCGACACGGAAACCCGCAAGGAGCTGGAGAACAAGGGCTACGAGATGAACGATCTCATCGGCCACGGCGGCCTGGAGGAAGCTCTGGAGGACGCCCTGCGGGGCACCGACGGCATCAAACAGGTGGAGTACGGCAAGGACGGCACCATCCACCGCAGCTGGATGCAGACCGAGCCCCAGCCCGGCAACACCGCCGTGCTGACGGTGAATATGGATTTCCAGAAGATGGTGGACGAAGCTCTGGAGGAACGGGTGCTCACTTTGCAGCAGGGCGCTCCCGGCCAGGGCCGGGAATGCACCGGCGGCGCGGCGGCGGTCATCGACGTGAAAACCGGCGGTATTCTGGCTCTGAGCAACTACCCCAGCTACGACCTGAACCTCTACAATTCCAACTTCGACCAGTACAACAGCGACCCCGGCAAGCCCCTGTACAACCGGGCGCTGCTGGGTGAATACACCCCCGGTTCCACCTTCAAGCCGGTGGTGGGTCTCAAAGGCATCCTGGACGGGCTCATGACCCCCACCTCCACCGTCAACTGCGTGCGAACCTATAACCTGATTTCGGGCATGAATCCGCCCTCCTGTCTGCATTCCCACGGCAGCATCAACGTCTACCGGGCGCTGCAGGAGAGCTGCAACTGGTATTTCTTCGATGTGGGCCGGCGGCTGGGCATCGACAACTTCGGCGAGTTTGCCAAGCGTCTGGGCCTGGGCGTGAAGACCGGTCTGGAGGTGACCGAGGCCGAGGGCCATATCACCTCCACCCAGGACGAGGACTACACCTACGGCTATGTGCTCATGGCCGCCATCGGCCAGCAGAACACCCAGGTAACCCCGGTGCAGCTGGCTACCTACTGCGCCACTCTGGCCAACCACGGTGTGCGGTACAAGACCCATCTGGTGGCCGGTCTGCGGGATTCCACCACCGGCGAGCTGGTGGAGAGCTACGACGCCGAAGTGGTGGATGTGATCGAGGACAATGTGGGCGCCTTTGACGCCATCGAACAGGGCATGGTGCAGATGGCCCAGAACAACAGCGTGGCCCTGCGGGATTACCCCATCACCGTGGCCGCCAAGACCGGTACCCCCGAACGGGGCTTCACCAACGAATACGGCGACCCGCTGTACAACGGCGCCCTCATCGTTTACGCCCCCGTGGAGGACCCTGAAATCGCCATCGGCATTATTCTGGAGAACTCGGGCAGTGGCGCTTCGGCTGCCTACCTGGCCCGGGACATCCTGGACGCCTACTTCTTCGAACAGACCGGCACGCTGGCTCCCGACGCCGCCGGTGTGCTGCTGAACTAAAATTTTTGCCTCCGGCCGGTTGGGCCGGGGGCAAATTTGCTTCATTCCCCCTGTGGACGCATAGATTGGAAAAAGGGCAGAGAATACAAAAAAGACCGCCCCGGTACAAAAAAGAAAAATAAAAAGTGCAAAATATCAGCAAAAATGGTTGTTATGTCGCCGGTTTTATGTTATAATGACCAATAAATAGGGGGATTTTGCCCAATATTTGGAGGGAAAATGAACGGAAAGGTTATCATGATCGCCTCCGGCAAAGGCGGCACGGGAAAAAGTACCGCCGCCGTGTACATCGGGGCGCAGCTGGCCGCCATGGGCCGGCAGGTGCTGCTGGTGGAGCTGGACGCCGGTCTGCGCAGTGTGGACATCATTTCGGGGGTCTACGGCAGAACGGTGTACGATGTGGAGGACATCCTTTCCGGTCGGTGCATCCCGGAAAAAGCTGTGGTGGAAAGCCCGCTGTATCCGGGGCTGCAGGTGATATCCGCCCCCTATTCCGGCGGCGATGTAAGCGCCGCTCCTCTGGTGAAACTGGTAGAAGCCCTGAGCAAGCATCTGGACTACATTCTGCTGGACACAGCGGCCGGCATGGGCGCGCCCTTTGTTGCCGCGGCAGCAGTGAGTCGGCTTGCTCTTTTGGTGCTTACACCCGACCCCGTGGCTCTTCGGGACGGCAGGATCGTGGCCGACTGGCTGTATACCCACAGCAAGGCCGTTCCCCGATTGGTGATCAACCGGGTGGACCCCGCCCGCCAGTACAGAAGCGCCGTGCCGGATCTGGACGAGTGCATCGACACGGTGGCCGCCCAGCTGATCGCCGTTATTCCCGAAAGCTCCGAGCTGCAGCATGCTGCGTCCACCAGCACGCCGCTGCCCCGCAGCAGCACCGCCTGGCAGGCGTTCCACAACCTGGCCTGCCGCCTGGAAGGCCAATCGGTGCCGCTGCTTCTGCGTTGAGACAGGATACCACTTTTTGATATAAGGGAGGGCTTTTCCAATGAATATTGCGCTGATTGCCCATGACGCCAAAAAAGAGCTGATGGTTCAGTTCTGCATTGCATATTGCCGCGTGCTCAGCCAGCATGTGCTGGTGGCCACCGGCACCACAGGCAAGCTGGTGAGCGAGGCCACGGGCCTGTCCATCCAGCGGTTTTTGTCCGGCACCCACGGCGGCGATCAGCAGATCGCGGCCCGCATTGCCTGCAACGAAATCGACCTGCTGCTCTTTTTCCGGGACCCCATCAGTGCCAAGCCCCACGAGCCCAACGAGATGAATCTGCTGCGGCTGTGCGACGTGCACAACATTCCCATCGCCACCAACATCGCCACCGCCGAGGTGCTGATCCACGGCCTGGAGCGGGGCGACCTGGAGTGGCGCAACATCGTCAACCCTCAGCATACCCCCTGATACGCGGCCCCGGGCCGCGGAAAACCGCATAGCCGCAGGCGAAGACAGGATCTTGCTGTTTTCGCCTGTTTTTTATATGCAAAACAAAAACCGCCCTCTCCCTGCTGCACGGCAGGGGAAGGGCGGTTTTGTGTTGTTTATTTGCGGGCGGCTTTCTTGGACTCGGCCTCCGCGCGGTCCAGCCAGATGCTGCCGATGTCCAGGGCGCTGTACAGCCCGGTGCGGGAGCTGGTTTTCAGAATGCGCTCCTGGGGGCTCTTGGTGGTGTCGGTGGAGAGCAGAACCACCTGTACCCGGTCGGCGATGTCCACGCCGTTTTCCTGCTTGGTGCTCAGCACCTGCATAAACACCACGCTGGGGTTTTCCATGGAGCCGTAGTAGATCTCATTGCCGCAGCGAACCAGCGGCCGGTTTTTGTAGGTGAGTTTGGGAGC
>DXDW01000136.1 GCA_019115305.1 Candidatus Anaerofilum excrementigallinarum | reverse complement strand
TGCAAACGAGCGAACCGATGCCCGGAAAACGGCCGGTTCCGGGGAGGAAGAAATATGAAACAGATCCAGGTGTTGTCGGTGTTTGGCACACGCCCGGAAGCGATCAAGATGTGTCCGCTGGTAAAGGAACTGGCCCAGCGGCCGGAATTTAACAGTATGGTCTGCGTCACCGGCCAGCATCGGCAGATGCTGGACCAGGTACTGGATATTTTTTCGGTGCGGCCGGATTACGACCTGAATATCATGAAAGAGCGCCAGACTTTGGCATCCATCACCACCGGGGTGGTGGAAGGGGTGGCCCAGGTAGTGGAACAATGCCGGCCGGACATCGTGCTGGTCCATGGAGATACCACCACCTCCTTTGCGGCGGCTCTGGGCGCCTTTTACCAAAAGACGCCGGTGGGCCATGTGGAGGCCGGACTGCGCACCTATAACCGGTATTCTCCTTTTCCCGAGGAGATGAACCGCACCCTCACCAGCCGTCTGGCGGAATTGCACTTTGCGCCCACCCAGCGCAACGCCCAGGCCCTGGAAAAGGAGGGCATTACCCAAAATGTCTTTGTCACCGGCAACACGGTGATCGACGCCTTTGCCACCACTGTGCGGCCGGACTATATGTTCCGGGACCCTGCCCTGGGCCGGGCTGTGGAGCAGAGCGGGCGGCTGGTGCTGCTCACTGCCCACCGGCGGGAAAATCTGGGCCGGCCCCTGGAGCAGATCTGCGACGCCGTGCTTGCCCTCTGCGACAAATACCCGGACCTGCATTTTGTCTATCCGGTGCATCTAAATCCGGCGGTGCGGGAAACCGTGTTCGCCCGGCTGGGGCAGCATCCCCGCATTTTGCTCACCCAGCCGCTGGATGTAGCCGAAATGCACAATGTCATGGCCCGGTGCCATCTTGTGATGACCGACAGCGGCGGCTTGCAGGAGGAGGCCCCCCATCTGGGCAAACCGGTATTGGTGCTGCGCACTGAAACCGAGCGCCCCGAAGCGGTGGAAGCCGGCACTGCCCTGGTTGTGGGGGTACAGACCCAGGAGATCCTGCGCCAGGCAAGCCGTCTGCTGGACGATTCTGCGGCCTATGAGCGCATGGCACAGGCAAAAAATCCCTACGGGGATGGCCAGGCCAGCCGGCGTATCGCCGACTGTATGCTGGCATATTTTCAGCATAAGAGCAATGGGGAGGAATGTTTGTGAGCCTGATCAGTGTGATCGTGCCGGTATATAAAGTGGAGGCCTACCTGCCTCGCTGTCTGGACTCTATCCTTGGCCAGACCTGGGAGGAGCTGGAGGTTATTTTGGTGGACGACGGCAGCCCTGACCGGTGCGGCGAGATCTGCGAGGAATATGCCCGGAAGGACCCCCGCGTCCAGGTGATCCACAAGCCCAACGGCGGCCTTTCCAGCGCCCGCAATGCAGGCATCGAGAAGGCGACAGGGGAGTACCTGGCCTTTATCGACAGCGACGACTGGCTGGATGCCGATATGTTCCAGCAGCTGCACCGGCTGTGTGAAGAGCGGCAGGCGGATATTGCCGAATGCAGCTTCCGCAGCATTTTTAAGGATATGATCCGGGAGGAGACCATCTGTTCCGGCGATGTGATCGAAGGCGGCCCCGCTGAAGCCATTCACGGTATCCTGGACTGGAAAAACTTCAAACCCGTTGTCTGGAACAAGCTCTATCGCCGCAAGGTGATAGGGGATATCCGCTTCCCCGAGGGAATGCTCCACGAGGACGAGTTCACCACCTACCGCTTTTTTGCTGCGGCCAATAAGGTGGTATATCTGGATGTATCCAAGTACAACTACGACCGTAGTCGTACAGACAGCATCACCGGCGACAAATTCCGTCAGGATAATCTGGACGCCTGCCTGGCCATGCGGCAGCGGCGGGAGTTTTTGGCCCGCACCGGTCTGGGCGGCAAGGAGCTGGCCCGCAAGGCCGACAATATCTATTGCTGGGTGCTGCTGGACAAGCTGTACAGCTGCTATAAATATAATGTAGAAGGCACCAAGGTAGACAAGACCCTGGAAATGGCCCGCGAGGATGCCGACTATTACCAGACCCATCCGGTGGATGCCATCTATCTGGAGCAGCTGCAGCTGCTGCGTTCCAAGGGACTGCGCGCCTTTGGCAAATATCGGGACAGCCAGGGATAAACGGAGGAAAACGCCAATGCCTAAAGTAAGTATTATTGCGCCGGTTTACAAGGTGGAAACACGGGTAGGCTGGTGCATCAATTCCATCTTGAAGCAAAACTACCGGGATTTCGAGCTAATTCTGGTCAACGACGGCAGCCCGGACGATTCTCTGCGGATTCTGCGCAACTATGAAAAGCTGGACAGCCGGGTTCGGGTGCTGGATATCCCCAACCAGGGAGTCAGCAATGCGCGCAATACCGGCATGCAGGCTGCCCGGGGAGAATATATTCAGTTTGTGGACAGCGACGATGTGGTGGACCCCGACTACACCAAAACCCTTCTGGAAACACTGGAAATGTACGATGCGGATACTGTGATCTGCGGCATTTCGGTGGAACACATGGGAACGGACGGGCGGATTGCGGCGCGCAACGCTTTGACCTGTGAGCAGTTCGGCAAGGAGTGCGTCCTGGAGGGAAAGGTTTTGTTTGAGAACCTGCCCTTTTTGGTGTGGGCCTCCTGTACGGTGGAAGGCCCCTGCAACCGCATTTACAAGCGTTCTCTGATCGAAAAACAACAATTGCTGCGTTTCCCGGAAGGAATGCACTACGGGGAAGACTTCCTGTTCAATCTGGAATATCTGGATCGCTGCTGCCGGGCGGTATTTCTGCAGAAGACCCTTTATCATTATATGATGTGGCCGGGTGAATCCCTGGCGCGGAAATATGTGCCCAACCTTTACCAGGGCCAGAAGCGCCAGCTGGTGCGGCTGCGCCGGCTGGTGGAAGAACACGGCGCTCTCACCGATGCGAACAGAGGCTGTATGGCCAACTACGAGGTAGGACAGATCGTCAAGTCCATGATGGCGCTGGTGTCTCCCCAGTGTCCCGACAGCCTGGTCAGCAAAAAACAGCAGCTGTGCGCCATGGTACAGGACCCGCTGGTGCAGGAGGCCTTTGCCGATTACCAGTATCTGGAACCCCAGTATATGGCCATTCCCCGGTTGGTCGTCAACCGGGATGTGGGCGGCCTGCTGCAGGAGCTGAATTCCATCGGCTCCGCGGCGCGCGCGCTTGCAGCGTCGCCGGCTCCCCCCGCACCTCCCGCTCCCAGACCGGGGCTGGTGAACCGTATGCTGGTCAAGGTGTGCAGAGGGCTGCAGAAACTGTTCCGCAAAGGTTTCATCCACAAATGGGCCCGCATCACCGAGCTGAATCTGACCACGGTGGGACTGAAAACCACCATGAAGCGCATCGTCGGAAAGCTCACCGGCCGTTCCAGACGCCGGAAATAAAAGCGCATCAAAAAAGAACATTTTGTCCATTTTGGCGCAGTGGGCTGCGCTGATTTGTACAAAAGGCAACGCATTTTAAAAAAGCATCGTTTCACCGATGCTTTTTTATACTTTTTGCGTAGAATCAAGGCCGATGAAAGGCTGAGAAATCCACAATTTTTTAGAGCAAGAAG
>DXDW01000016.1 GCA_019115305.1 Candidatus Anaerofilum excrementigallinarum | reverse complement strand
AGACGAATCGCCGGCGGTTTCATCCCAAAGCCGGCGCACAGAAAGGGTGTTTTTTGCAAAATGGAGTGCTGTATGACGACCCATTTGTTTGATCTTTCCCATACGCTGGCGGCGCCGCTGCTGGAAAATACCGAGTATCCCTGGGAGGCCCTGGACGGTCTTTCGGCCTTTTTGTATCAACTGGGGGAGAACCTGCCCGCCGACGAATACGACCAGCTCCAGCCCGGGATCTGGGTGGCCAAGGACGCCAAGGTGGCTCCCACGGCGTTGCTCAGCGCCCCCTGCATCATCGGCCACGGGGCCGAGGTGCGCCACTGTGCCTTTATCCGGGGCAGCGCTCTGGTGGGAGACGGCGCCGTGGTGGGCAACTCGGTGGAACTGAAAAACTGCATCCTCTTCGACAAGGCCCAGGTTCCCCATTTCAATTATGTAGGGGATTCGGTGCTGGGCTACAAGGCCCATCTGGGGGCCGGTTCCGTCACCTCCAACCTGAAAAGCGACAAGAGCCTGGTGCAGATCAAGGCCGAAGGCCAGGTGCTGGATACCGGCCGCAAAAAGCTGGGGGCTCTGGTAGGGGACGAGGCCGAAGTGGGCTGCAACAGCGTGCTGTGTCCCGGCAGTGTGCTGGGCCGGGGCTGCCAGGTGTACCCCACCAGCTGTGTGCGGGGTCTGGTGCCCGCGGGACATATCTTTAAGGCGCCGGGCAATCTGGTCAAACGGGTTTGAGAGCACCGGCCCCAGGGCCGGAAGACATTGCGAAAACAAAAAAGAGAAAAAGGGGATAATGATTTATGGGACGACTGTTTGGAACCGACGGCGTGCGGGGCATTGCCGGCAAGGATATGACCTGTGAGCTGGCCATGGAGATCGGCCGCGCCGCCGCCACCGTGCTTACCTACGGACGCCGCCGGCGGCCGCTGGTGGTGCTGGGCAAGGACACCCGCCTTTCCTCCGATATGCTGGGGGCCGCCCTGGCTGCGGGTCTGTGCTCGGTGGGGGCCGACGTCATCGATCTGGGCGTGATCTCCACCCCGGCGGTGGCCTATCTGGTGGGCAAATACAAGGCGGATGCCGGCGTGATGATCTCGGCCTCCCACAACCCTTACCCCTTCAACGGCATCAAGATCTTCGGCGGCGAGGGCTTCAAGCTGCCCGACGAGCTGGAAGACCAGATCGAGACTCTGGTGCTGGACAAAGCGGGGGAGATTCCTCTGGTGTCCGGGGGCGATCTGGGCCAGATCACCCACTGCCCCTCGGCGGTGCGGGATTATATCGAGCACCTGAAAAGCACCATCCCCTATTCTCTGGACGGCATGAAGATCGCCGTGGACTGCGCCAACGGTTCGGCCAGCGCCAGCGCCCGCACCTTGTTTGAGGAGCTGGGGGCCGAGGCGGTGATCCTCTCCGACCGGCCCAACGGGGTGAACATCAACGAGGGCTGCGGCTCCACCCATATGGAAGCCCTGAAGGAATATGTGGCCTCCCACGAGGAGATCGTGGCGGGCGTGGCCTTTGACGGCGACGCCGACCGCTGCCTGTTTGTGGACGAAAAGGGCAACGAGGTGGACGGCGACTTCATCATGGCCATCTGCGGTCTGGATATGTTCCAGCGGGGCAAGCTGCGCCGGGCCACCATTGTGGGCACCGTCCTCACCAATATGGGTTTTGCCCGGTTCTGCACCCAGAACGGCATCCACTTCGCCGCTACCAAGGTGGGCGACCGGTATGTGCTGGAAGAGATGGAGCTGGAGGGCTACAACCTGGGCGGCGAGCAGTCGGGCCATGTGATCTTCCGGGAGTTCGCCACCACCGGCGACGGCCAGCTCACCGCTCTGCAGCTGCTCTGCCTGCTCAAGCGCAGCGGCACCCCCCTGTCCGAGCTGGCCCAGGTGATGAGCCGGATGCCCCAGGTGATGGAAAACGTGGAGGTATCGGCCCAGGGCAAGCTGCAGTTCTACAACAACGAGGCCATCAAGCAGGGCGTTGCCCAGGCCAAGGACCAGCTGGGCGACCGCGGCCGGGTGCTGGTGCGGGTATCCGGTACCGAGCCCCTGGTGCGGGTGATGGTGGAAGGGGAGGACCCCGCCGAGATCCAGGCTCTGGCCCTCTCTCTGGCCGACCTGGTGCGCCGGGAACTGGCCTGATTTTTCCGGCATAATACAAAAAGAACAGCCGCCTTTTCCCATTGCGGAAAGGGCGGCTGTTTTTGCGCCTATTTATAATAAAGTATAGACTCCGGAAAAGCGGGCTGCCTCACAGCCCCAGATCCCGCAGGATGGCCGCCCGAGTCTCCAGGCTGATGCGGGCGATCTCGGCAATGCGCTCCTCGCTCATGTGGGGCACCAGGCTGGAGATGGAAAAGGCCGCCTCGGCCTGGCCGCCGGGGCCCGGCAGGGCCACCGCCACGCAGCGGATGCCCAGCTCGTTTTCCTCGTCGTCGATGGCGTAGCCCTTGCTGCGCACCGCCTTGAGCTGCTCGCAAAGCTGGGAAAAATCCACGATGGTGTGTTCGGTGAACCGGTGGACGTGGCTCTTTTTCCAGATCTTTTCCACCTCTTCAAAGGGCAGAGTGGCCAGGATCGCCTTGCCCACGCCGGTGCAGAACAGGGGACTGCGCAGTCCCACCTGGCTGGACATCCGCCTCGCGCCGCTGGCCTCGGATTTGTGGATGTAGACGATGTCCACCCCGTCACGCAGCACCAGATGCACCGCTTCGCCGGTGTGGCGGCTGAGCCGGTCCAGATGGGGCCGGGCCACCGCCAGAATGTCCATGCCGTTTACCACACCGCTGCCCAGCTCGAACAGCTTCAGGGTCAGCCGGTACCGGCTGGAAAAGCTGTCCTGCACCGCGTAGCCCAGTTCCACCAGGCTAGCCAGCATCCGGTGGGCGGTGCTTTTTGCCAGCCCCGTTTTGGCGCAGAGCTGCTGCAGGGACACCCCGTCGGGGTGGGCTGCCAGCACCTCGATGACGCTGAAAATCCGCTGGATGCTTTGGGTGCCGCTGCGGGCGGCGCTGCTTTCGGTGGGTGTCACGGGCGGGCCCTCCTTGTCAAAAAGTTTGCAAATATTGTCCTTGTTCCACATTGTAAAACGATTTTTTTCAAAAAGCAAGCATTACAATGTTTTTTGTGCAAATCCAGTGGTCAATATCGCCAAATTCCGCCCCGGATTTTCTTTTAAAAATTCGCAACCAAAGGAATTGACTTTCTGTCGGCCGTGCTTATAATGATAATATAACGTTTATGGAACGCGGTTCCATAATATGGAATGGTAAATCGAAAGCTACGCAGAAAGGAAGTCTGACCTATGAGTTCGGTAATCGACAGAATTTATGGCATCGGCATTGTTCCCGTCATCGCTTTCAACAGCGTGGACGAGGCTGTCCCCCTGTGCAAGGCCCTGGTGGCCGGCGGCCTGCCTGCCGCCGAGGTGACCTTCCGCACCGCCTGCGCTGAGGACTGCATCCGCAAGATCAAGGCTGAAGTGCCCGAGATGCTGCTGGGCGCCGGCACCGTGCTGACCAAGGACCAGGTAGACCGTGCCCTGGACGCCGGTGTTGAGTTCATCGTGAGCCCCGGCTTCAACCCCGAGATCACCAAGTACGCTATCTCCAAGGGCGCCTGCATGATGCCCGGCACCGCCACCCCCGGCGAGATGGAGCAGGCCATGAGCCTGGGCCTGGACGTGGTCAAGTTCTTCCCCGCCGAGCAGAACGGCGGCGTGGCCAAGCTGAAGGCTGTGGCCGGCCCCTACACCAAGCTGCGCTGGATGCCCACCGGCGGCGTAAACGCCAAGAACCTGATGGACTACCTGAGCTTTGACAAGATCGTGGCCTGCGGCGGCACCTGGATGTGCAAGAGCGACGACATCAAGGCCGGCAACTGGGAGAAGATCGAGGCTCTCACCCGCGAGGCCGTCACCAACATGCTGGGCTTCACTCTGGGCCATGTGGGCATCAACTGCGAAAACGTGGACGAGGCTGCCCGCACCGCCAAGCTGATCGCTTCCATCTTCGGTATGGCTGCCAACGAGGGCAACAGCTCCTGGTTCGTGGGCCAGAAGGAGTTCGAGGTCATGAAGAAGACCGGCCGCGGCACCCATGGCCACATCGCCATCAAGACCAACACCCTGGACCGCGCCATCGCCCACCTGAAGATGCAGGGCGTGGAGTTCGACGACGACAGCCTGGTGGTCAAGAACGGCAAGAGCACCGCTATCTACCTGAAGGACGAGATCGCCGGCTTCGGCATCCACCTGGTGCAGAAATAATTCCGATTTTTCCTTCGGGCCTTTTCGGCCCGGCAACATAAATGAATTAAGGAGAATTTGTACATGAAAGTCGTTACTTTTGGCGAGCTGATGGTCCGTCTGCAGCCCTACAACTACGAGCGTTTTGTCCAGGCCGATCACCTGGAGTTCAGCTTTGGCGGCGGTGAGGCCAACGTGGCCGTTTCCCTGGCCAACTACGGCCTGGATGCCGCTTTCGTCACCAAGCTGCCCGCCCATGCCATTGGTCAGGCCGCTGTCAACAGCCTGCGCCGCTACGGCGTGGACACCAGCATGATCACCCGCGGCGGTGACCGTGTGGGCATCTACTACAACGAGAAGGGCGCTTCTCAGCGCGGCTCTGTCTGCATCTACGACCGCGCTCACAGCGCTATCCAGGAGGCCACCTGCGCCGACTTCGACTGGGATGCCATCTTCGAGGGCGTCGATTGGTTCCACTTCACCGGCATCACCCCGGCTCTGGGCGCCAACGTGGTGGAGATCTGCAAGGAGGCCTGTAAGGCCGCCAAGGCTCACGGCGTGAAGATCAGCTGCGACCTGAACTACCGCGGCAAGCTGTGGACCCGCGAGCAGGCCCGCGCCGCCATGACCGACCTGTGCCAGTATGTGGACGTCTGCATCTCCAACGAGGAGGACGCCAAGGACGTGTTCGGCATCGAGGCCGAAGCCACCGACATCTACGCCGGCGAGATCAACCGCGAGGGCTACAAGAGCGTGGCCAAGCAGCTGGCTGACAAGTTCGGCTTTGAAAAGGTTGCTATCACCCTGCGTGAGAGCCATTCCGCTTTCGACAACGGCTGGAGCGCCATGCTGTACGACGTTGCTTCCGGCGAGTACTGCTTCAGCAAGAAGTACGATCTGCACATCATCGACCGCGTGGGCGGCGGTGACAGCTTCGGCGGCGGCCTGATCTACTCTTTGCTCACCGGCAAGGACACCCAGAGCGCCGTGGAGTTCGCTGTGGCTGCTTCCGCTCTGAAGCACTCCATCGAGGGCGACTACAACATGGTCACCGTGGCTGAGGTGGAGAAGCTGGCTGGCGGCGACGGTTCCGGCCGTATCCAGCGCTGATTTTGCAATTTTCTCATTCTAGATAGATTTACCTTCCAAACGGGGGCAGGCGGCCGAAAGACCGCCTGTTTCCGTTTTGGGAAAAGCCGGCCGGAACTGGAACAAAAAAAGCAAAAATATGCAAATTTTGCATGGCAAAAATGCCCGTTTTCTCTTGACGAGACGGGGGCATTTCCGCTACAATAAGGTGGAAAAGGGAGTAGCTTGCGCGCATCTGCGGTGCGTGTTGGTAAGGGCGACATACCGGTGCTTTTTGCATCCGTTCTTGCTGGTAAAAAGCGAGACTTTTGCACAAAAGGCAGGTGCAAAGGTCTTTTTTTCTGCCAGCAGGCGCCCGGCTTCAGTAAAAAGGAAAGGAAGAATCATATGCAGGAAATTCTGGAAACTTTGCAGGCCATCACCTGGCAGCAGGTGGTGATGTGGGTGCTGGGCGGCGTGCTGATCTGGCTGGCCATTGCCAAGGACATGGAGCCCACTCTGCTGCTGCCCATGGGCTTCGGCGCCATTCTGGTCAACCTGCCCCTGTCCGGGGCTGTGGGTCCCGAGGGCCCCATCGACGTGCTGTACAACGCGGGTATCGCCAACGAGCTGTTCCCGCTGCTGCTGTTCGTGGGTATCGGCGCCATGATCGACTTTGGCCCGCTGCTCACCAACCCCAAGCTGATGCTGTTCGGCGCGGCGGCGCAGTTCGGTATCTTCTTCACTTTGAGCATGGCCACCCTGCTGGGCTTTGACCTGCGCAACGCGGCCTCCATTGCGGTAATTGGTGCCGCCGACGGCCCCACCGCCATCTTCGTGGGCAACACCCTGCAGTCCGACTACATCGGCGCCATCATCGTGGCTGCCTACTCCTACATGGCTCTGGTGCCCATCGTGCAGCCCCCCGTTATCAAGCTGCTCACCACCAAGTCCGAGCGGATGATCCGTATGCCTTACGAGCAGAAGTCGGTGAGCAAGACCACCCGTATCCTGTTCCCCATCTGCATCACCGTGATCGCCGGTCTGGTAGCTCCCAAGTCTGTGGCTCTGGTAGGCTTCCTGATGTTCGGTAACCTGATCCGTGAGTGCGGCGTGCTGAACAGCCTGTCCGAGACCGCTCAGAACGTGCTGGCCAACCTGATCACTCTGCTGCTGGGTCTCACCGTTTCCACCAAGATGCAGGCCGACCAGTTCCTGCAGCCCCAGACTCTGCTGATCCTGGGCCTGGGCCTGATCGCCTTCGTGTTCGACACCGCCGGCGGCGTGATCTTTGCCAAGATCCTCAACCTGTTCCTGAAGAAGAAGATCAACCCCATGATCGGTGCGGCCGGTATCTCCGCCTTCCCCATGTCCGCCCGCGTTGTGCATAAGCTGGGTCTGTCCGAGGACCGGCAGAACTTCCTGCTGATGCACGCCACCGGCGTCAACGTCTCCGGCCAGATCGCCTCGGTTATCGCCGGCGGCCTGCTGCTGGGCTTTGTGGAATCCATGCTGTAATCGGATTGGAAGGGAGAAGCAATTATGGGTAATATGGAAGCTTTCATGCAGTCGCTGGCCATCATGGGCGAGGGTATGCTGGGCATCTTTGTTGTCACCGGCATCCTGACCATCCTTGTCACCCTGCTGAACAAGCTGGGCCGCTGATCCTTTTCGCGGCCGGTTTCGGGGCCTGTCCTTTCTTCCCGCGGGGAAGGGGACAGGCCCCTTTTTTGCGTTTTTTCAATCCCGCCCGTTTTGCAATCATCCCCGCAAGAAAATATAAAGACAAGTTCCCCGCCGGCGATGTATACTAAAAGAAACAGACGAGTGTGCGTTTTGTTATTCCATCTGCATAAAGGAGGAGATTTCCCATGTACACCATCACCAAACAGCATCTCTCCCACGAGGGCGCCGAATACGACCAGTATGTTCTGGCCGACACCGAGGCCGGCACCACCGTTACCGTCACCCCCTGCAAGGGCGGCATGATCACCGGTATGACTCTGGCCGGCCAGGAGTTCAGCTGGCTGCGTGATCCCAACTTCTATCTGCCCGAGCGGCCCCGCTGCGCCGTTCCGGTGCTGTTCCCCTGCTGCGGCCGCTGCGCCGACGGCAAAAACACCTTTGAGGGCAAGGAATATCCCATGGATATCCACGGCATGGCCCACAGCCTGCCCTGGAACGTGGTGGCCGAGGACTGCACCGACGGCGCCGCCCTCACCGTGGAGCTGACCGACAGCGAGGCCACCCGTGAGTTCTATCCCTATGCCTTCTCGGCCCGGATCACCTACCGGCTGAAGGGCAGCACCGTCACCCTGGAGCAGGCCTATCACAACGCCGACAGCAAGCCCATGCCCTTCGCCTTCGGCTTCCATCCCTACTTTGCCTGCACCGACGTGCGCAACCTGCAGTGGGACCTGAAGGCCGCCACCCAGGAGGACCCCGACACCGGCGCCAGCATCCCCGCTCCCGCCCAGGTGGACTTCCCCTACGATCCCGACCAGACCACCCGCTACTACAAGGGCGTACAGAGCCCCATGGCCTTCACCGATACCGGCAGCGGCCACAAGGTGACCGTGAGCTTTGACGAGCATTTCGGCAACGTGGTGCTCTGGAGCCAGTGCGAGTTGGGCTTTGTCTGCATGGAGCCCTGGAACGGCTGGCCCAACAGCCTGAACACCCCCGACCATGAGGTGCTGAACCCCGGCGAGACCCTGAACGCTCAGTGTGCCTTCACCATGGAACTGGCATAAACCCAAACAGCAAAGCGGCTCCCGCCGCGCCGGAAAACTCCGGTGCAGGCGGGAGCCTTTTTTGTGTTTTTCAGTTTTCCTCCAGGGGAGCGCGCTCGGCCTTGAGGCTGGTGATAAATTCCTTGGGGCTGATGCGGTATTCCGACTTGAAGGCCCGGTAGAAGTTGGCGTAGTCGCCGAAGCCGCAGTGCTGGTAGACGTCGGTGGGGGGGGTGCCCTCGCTGAGCAGCTGTTTGGCGATGGCCAGCCGCTTCTGGATGATGTAGCGGTAGACCGAGGTGCCCACCAGCCGGTTGAACTCGTGGGAGAGGTGGTATTTGCTGATGAAAAATTTGCTGGCCAGCAGGTCCAGAGAGAGGTCCTCGCTGTAATGCTCGTTGATAAAGCCAAGCACGCTGGAGATCACCGGGCTGGACTTGTCCTTCACCTCGTAGTGCTGGGGGGTGCGCTCGGCCAGCCGGTTGATGAGGATCAGCAGCTGCAGCAGACAGGCGTTGGCGGCCAGATCGCTGGCAAACTCCGAGGACTCGTTTTCCACGATGAGCCGCTCCATCAGCTGGGTAATGTACTGGCGGCTGGCGGCGTCGGCCCGCAGCAGGTTGGTGTGCCAGGGCTGGCTGGTGTCGAAGCAGCGGGTCAGGTCGTGGCCCAGGCGGCTCAGCTCCTGGAAAAAGCTCTTGTCGATCCACAGCACGATCCGCTCGTAGGGCTGCTTTTCCCAGGTGAACATGGGCTGGTGCAGCTCCAGGGGGCTGATGAGCAGCACGTCTCCCGGCAGCAGCCGGTAGTTGCGACTCTCAATGCTGTATGTGACGTTGCCCGACAAAAACAGGTAGATCTCGTAAAAATCGTGGTGGTGCAGGGCTACGTCGTTGAGGTAGGAATCCCGGTAGCGGTACACCTCAAAGTTGTGCCGCAGCATGTACTGCCGGGTAATAAAACTCTGGATTTTGGCTGGCATCGAAAACACCCTTTCTGGCTTCCTTTGGCGTGATGAGGGGTCAGGATGTTTCAGCAAGTTTTGCAATCTTTTCCCGATGCCGGAAGCTGTATACACAGCATAAAACAATTTA
>DXDW01000135.1 GCA_019115305.1 Candidatus Anaerofilum excrementigallinarum | reverse complement strand
TTCATCACCGCCCGCAGCGATGTATCCGACCGGGTGCGGGGTCTGAAGATGGGAGCAGACGACTATATCTCCAAGCCCTTTTCCATCGAGGAACTGCTGGCTCGGGTGGAGGTGGTGCTGCGCCGCAGCCGCAAGCTGGACAGCCGTCTGACTGCCGGGGATCTGGTGGTGGACACCGACGCCCGCACCGTATGGAAGGCGGGCCGGCTGGTGGAGCTCACCGCCAAGGAATTTGACCTGCTGGTGGTATTTCTCAAAAACCAGGACATCGCCCTTTACCGGGAAACCCTCTATGAGCGGGTCTGGCACGATCCCTTCACCGGCGACACCCGCACGGTGGACCTCCACGTCCAGCGGCTGCGCCGCAAGCTGGGTCTGGAAGGGCGGCTGATCGCTGTGTACAAGGTGGGATACCGCTTTTTAAAGGAGGAAAACAGCCTGTGAAATTTGCCTGGAAGATCTTTTTCTCCGCCTGCACCCTGCTGATCCTCAGCCTGGGCGCGGGCAGTTTTTTGTTGGTGAACGCCTCCTTCCGCAACACGCTGGAATCCCGCCGGGCCGCGGCTCTGGAAAAGGCCGATTCCCAGTGTCTGTCCTACCAGGCTCTGCTGGCGGCGGACCAGCTGCTCAGCACCAATCTGGCCCCCACTTCCGGCGGCCTCAGCGACCAGCAGTCCACAGTGACCGAAGAAAACCCCTTTCCCCAGTCTCTTTCCCAGGGGCAGCGGGGCAGCCGGCTGTTTGCCAACAGCAGCGGACAAATTATCTTCCAGATCGTGTATGCCCTGGAAAGCCCCGACGGTCAGGTGCTGTATATGGAGATTCAGGAGGATTTCAGCGATATTTACCAGCTGCGCCAGCGCAGCCAGCTGCTGGCCTGCGCGGTGGTAGCGGGGGTGTGTCTGGTCAGCGGCATTGTGCTGTTCTGGTTCAGCCGCCGTCTCACCCGTCCCCTGGACCGTCTGGCCAAAACCGCCGTACTGCTGGGAGAGGGAGATCTGACCCGCCGCGCCCCGTCGGGAGGCTCCACCCAGGAGATCGCCCTGCTGTCCAAATCCTTCAACCGCATGGCCGACCAGGTAGAGCAGCAGATGGAGCAATTGCGGGAGGAATCCCGGCGGCGGGATGAATTTGTGGCCAACTTCACCCATGAACTGAAAACCCCCCTCACCTCCATCATCGGCTATGCCGACCTGATGCGCAGCTTTGAGCTGGAAGCCCCCCAGCGGCGGGAATACTCCGACTTCATCTTCCGGGAAGGTTCCCGGCTGGAAAGCCTGTCCCTGCACCTGCTGGAGCTCATTGTTCTGGGCCGGGGCGACACCCCGCTGTCCCCCATCAGCAGCCGCATTTTGCTGGAAGGTGCCCGGCGTTCCCTGGCGCCTCTGCTGGAAAAGGAAAAGATAGAGCTGCTGGTCCGGCTGGAGGATCATCCGGTGCTGGCCAACGCCGACCTGGTACAGACTCTGGTCTACAACCTGGCCGACAACGCCCGCAAAGCCATGGACGGCCCGGTGCGCAAGGTCCTGATCACGGGACGGCTGGCTGAGGACCGCTACCAGATCACCGTATCCGACACCGGCCGGGGTATCCCCGCCGATCAGCTGGCCCGCATCACCGAACCCTTTTACATGGTGGATAAGTCCCGCTCCCGCCGCCAGGGCGGCGCAGGATTGGGACTGGCCCTCTGCCAGCGCATCGCCCAGCTTCACGGCTCCCGGCTGGATTTCATCAGCCAGCCCGGCACCGGCACCTCGGTCACCTTCACCCTTCCCCTGGCCCCTGCGGCCGGAGCAGATAAGGAGGAGCAACCATGAAAAAACACCGCGCCCCTCTCCTTCGGGCTACCTATTTCCTCTGTGTAATGAGCACTTTGCTGCTCACCGCCCTGGCGCTGGGTTTTCCTACCCTATATTTTGCCCTTTCCGACCGGCGGGAATTTTCCAGACTGCAGGTGGAAACCACCGGTCTGGACGGCCAGGTCTACTCCCCTGCCAACACCAGCCAGACGGTGCAGATGATCGTGGAGGGCCGATACAATCCCGCCTCTAGTTTTTCCCCCGACCAGCTGGGAGACGCCAAAGAACAGGCACGGCTCTGTCTGGAGGAATTTGCGCAAGGCGAGGCCAAAATGCTGGCCAGCTGGTTTTCCGCTCTGCTTCTGGATCACTGGGACTCCTTCGAGGTGATGTTCTGCACCGATCTGGCCGGGGTGGCTGTATACGACAACAGCGTCTGCACCTCTCAGCTCCGCATGGTTTCCTTTGAACTGGTCAACGACGGTCCCCCTGTCACCACCCAATATTTCACCCTCATCTTTGATCCCCAAACCCTGATGCTCTATTCCTTTTCCCTGGACAGTCTCGATCATGCCCTGGTGGATTTTGATGAGTCCATGTTGGAGGAAGCCCTGCGCGGCTATCTTGTGCAGTATCTGAAACTGGACCCCGACAATCTCCAGCTGGAACCGGAAAAGGCCATGGACGCCTACTACTCCAGCTATGGTCCCTTTTTGCCCCCAGGCGGCAAATATGACTACCGGTTCTATTTTGGGCCCGCTACCGTCTACTGGGACGGCCACACTCTTGCGGTAAATCAGAACTGATTTTGCCAAAATGCTCTTTCTTTGATGCCAAAAGGATGCTTGGCGCCGGTATGCTGTATCTGTAAACAAGGCAAAGCAGACAGCCACACCGGAAAGGAAGGGATCTCCATGGCCCGCAATCACACCATTTCCAATCCGCCCCAGCGTCACATCTGGCGTTCGCCCCGGCACAAGGCGCGCCGGCGCCGCCGCCGGCTGGCCAGGCTGGCCTCCTCCTGCCTGGGGCTGCTGGTTCTGCTCATGGCCGGCTGGATGCTCCGCCCGGCCATTTCGGTGGCACTGGCGGCCCTGCCGGAGGAGATCCCGGTTCTGCTGGCCCA
Source organism: Candidatus Anaerofilum excrementigallinarum (assembly GCA_019115305.1). Lineage (GTDB taxonomy): Bacteria > Bacillota > Clostridia > Oscillospirales > Ruminococcaceae > Anaerofilum > Anaerofilum excrementigallinarum. Next base: position 2,397 of record DXDW01000135.1, on the reverse strand, counting down.
GCCCCAGTCCCGCCAGAAACTGCTGGAGGTGGAATATCTGGGCCAGGGGGAATACCCCACCGGCTGTGAGAGCGTCACCGCCGTGATGGCCCTGCGCCACGCCGGCTACGACATCACCGTGACGGATTTCATCGACTTCTACCTGCCCAAAGGAGATTTCTGGGTGGAAAACGGACAAGCCTACGGCGACGATCCCAACCAATGCTTTGTAGGCGACCCCTACTCCTCCACCGGGTTCGGCTGCTATGCCCCCGCCCTGGAAAAGGCTCTGGCTGAGGTGGCCGGGCAGGACGCGGTGGAAAATCTCACCGGCGCCAGCCTGGAAGAGCTCTGCACCGGTTATATCGATCAGGACATTCCGGTGATTCTCTGGGCCACCATGGATATGCGCGAGGCCACCGTCGGCCGCAGCTGGATTCTCCCCGATTCCGGCGAGACCTTCACCTGGAAGTCCGGGGAGCACTGCCTGCTGCTGGTTGGCTACGATGAGAGCAGCTATCTGTTCAACGACCCCTATCAGGACAAAGGCCTCACCGCCTACGACCGGCAGCTGGTGGAGACCCGCTACCAGCAAATGGGCAGCCAGGCTCTGGCCCTGACCGACTGATCTCATAAAAAGAAAGCGGCCCGTTTTCCCCACTGAGGAGGAAACGGGCCGCTTTTTTGCTATAAAAAGTTTTTTCAGGGCCGCTGACCCCGTCCGCCCATGCCGCCGGGCTGCATGCCGCTGCCATAGACCAGGCTGTCCAAAGTGATCTGGGCGCTGCTGGAGCCGGCCGTGACGGTATAACTGCCTCCCTGCTGGAGGCCGGTGCAGCGGATCACCACCGCCGAGTAGGCCTTAGGCGCCTCCCAGCTGGCCAGCACATTGCCCGCCTCGTCGGTCACCGACACCTGGCTGCCGGCGGACTGGCTGTCCACCGTAACCAGAATAGCGCCCTGGGTGGAGCTGTCTCCAAAGTTCTGGGCCATGCCGTTCATGCCCAGGCCGATGAAAGTACCGCCGGTAATGGTGGCGCTGCCGTCGTAATCCAGAGCGAAATCCGCGCCGTTTTCCGGCCCGGAGAGGTACACCGTGCCCCCGCTCATCACCAGATCTCCGTTGGAATCCAGGCAGTCGCCCCCGGCGTCCACCGTCAGCTGACCGCCGGTGATGGTGATGCAGCAATCGGCCGCATTGTCCCCCGCAGCGTTTGCTCCGTCGTCGCTGGCGGTGATATCCACCTGTCCCCCGGTCAGGGTGACGGTGCAGCCCTCCAGGCCCTCGTAGCAGGCGGACACCGCGATGCTGCCGCCCTCCACCAGCAAAGCGCCGTCGGCGTGGAAAGCGTCGTCCCCGGTAGCAACAGCCGCTTCACCTGCCGTCCAGGTGAGATCCCCGTTGGTGTGGAAGGCATCGTCGGCGCAGTCCACGGCAAAACTGCCGCCCTCTATCAGCAGGGCGGTTCCCGCCTTGAAGCCCTTGGTGCTGGGGGTATCAGTGGTGTCGGCCGCCGTATCAGCCGACGTATCGGCGGCATCTGTCTGCCCGGTGGATTCTGTTGTTTCTCGGGCCACTTGAGCGGGCTGTTCCGTCCCCGTCTGCTGCATATCTGCGGGCAGTTCAGGGGGCTGGCCGCCGTCCTCCGGCCGCCCATGCCGCCCATATCCCCGGGGGTCTGGGCCTGGGTATGGTCCTCGCCGTTCTCGCTGCCTCCGCCGGTGGAGACGGTATAGCTGCCCCCGGCCAACCAGAGCCAGCCGCTGGCGCTAACGCCGTCGCCCTGGGAGGTGATGGTATAATCGCCCCCGGCCAGGTACACATAGCCCTTGTCGGCATCCTCGGTGTTGTCGCTCTGGATGGCGTCCTTGCCGGTGTCCAGCACAAAGGTGCCGTCGGCAATGGCCACACTGTCCTTGCCGGACAGTCCCTGGCTGGCCGCTGTAATGGTATAGCTGCCGCTGGTGACCACCAGATCGTCCTTGCTCACCACACCGTGGCCCGCGGCGGCCTGGATGGACAGGCTGCCGGCCCCGTTGAGGGTGAGATCACATTTGGAAAAGATCACCCCGTCGATGTTGTTGTCGTCCATCGCGGTATAGCTGCCCCCGTTTTCCAGGGCATTGGCCGAACCGGCGGCGGTGGTAATGAATACTTTATCCGCCGAGGGGATATAGATGGCCGCGCCGTCGGCATGGGCGATGCTCACCCCGTCCAGCACCAGATGGATTTTGTCGGTGTCGTCGGCGTTCACCACCACCCAGCCGTCCTCCAGGCTGCCGGTGAGGATATATACCCCCTCGTCGGTGATGGTGACGGTGCTGCCCTCCACCGAAACGGCGTCGCTGTCGGTTTCGGCGCCGGTGCCGGTGAGGGTGATATGGGCGGCGCTCTCTTCGTCGTAGCCGATCTCCCGG
>DXDW01000134.1 GCA_019115305.1 Candidatus Anaerofilum excrementigallinarum | reverse complement strand
GTCCTGTAATGAGATTAGCATAACACTTGATTCCTTTTATGTGCGGTAGTTTGATTGCTGCCTTCCTTCTTTAAAAGCGGAGCTCCAGCCAGCGCAATACGTCCCTGTATACCTCATCCCGGTTGATCTCATTGAGCATCTCGTGGCGGCCTTCGGGATACAGCTTCAGTTCCAGATCCTTTACGCCGGCCTGGCGCAGCAGCTCCTCCACCTTTTTGACCCCTTTGCCGTAATCCCCCACCGGGTCGGCGTCGCCGGCAAAAAGGAAGATCGGCAGCTGCTTGGGAATCCGCTGGGCCCATCGGCTGCTGCTGACTGCCCGCAGCACCACAAACATCTCGTGAAAAGCACTGGCGGTAAACCAGAAGGTACATTTGGGATCGGTGGCATACTTGTCCACAACGGCGATATCCCGACTGATCCAGTCATAGGGAGTGCGGGGCTGGGGAATCCGGGACAGATAGCTGCCGAAAGCCAGCTTCTGGATGGCACCGGATACATACTTGTCCCCTTTTGTGCGGCAGACCCACTCACTGAGGGTGATGCCGGCTCCTACTGCCGGATTGGGACCGGCGGTGCCGCTGAGGATAAGCCCATCAATGGCGCCGGGATATTTGGCCGCAAACAGCCGGGCAAAAAAGCTGCCCATGCTGTGCCCCAGCAGGATACAGGGAATGCCCGGAAACTGCTGCCGGGCCAGCTGGTTCATCTGCCAGAGGTCCCGCAGGATATATTCCGCCCCCTTGGAGGGCCCGAAATAGCCGTTGAGACCGTCGCCGCTGGTAGCGCCGTGGCCCAGATGATCGTTGCCCGCCACCGCATAGCCGTTCTCCGCAAGAAAATTGGCAAATTCGTCATAGCGGCCGATGTATTCGCACATGCCGTGGCTGATCTGCACAATGCCCCTGGGGAAAACCATAGGACAGTAATACAGATATCCCGCCACCCGGCCGGTGCCGCTGGAAGACTCAAACCATATGTCTCTTCGCCGGATTTCCAACATCGTCCAATTCCTCCTGTTCCATCACAATGGGGAGCAAGTCCCGCAGATGGGCGATCTCAAAGGTGGGCTTTGCCCCAGAGGCGTTCTCCTGACCGCGAGGATTGTACCAGCAGGTGGCCAATCCCGCGTTGCTGCCGCCCTGGATGTCGGCCCGCAGACTGTCGCCGATCACCAGTACCTTTTCCCGGTTATTCACGCCCAGAATGTGCAGGGCGCTGTCGAAGAATTTGCGGTTAGGTTTGGTTACCCCCATCCGCTCGGATACAAAGGTGGCGTCGATGAGCTCGGCCAGGCCGCTGGCGGTCAGCCGTCCCTGCTGCACCCGCTCTACCCCGTTGGATACCACGGCGATGGTGGCCACCTCGGCCAGATCTTTCAGCACTTCCCGGGCATCCTCGCAGGGAATCGCCTTTTCCCCCAGCCGGCTCAGATAGTATTCGTTGAGGGCGGCAGGGTCCCCTTCCTTTCCGATGGCCTGGAGGAACTGGGCAAACCGTTTGTGCACCAGCTTGTCCTTTTTGATCTCGCCCTTTTCCAGGCTGCGCCACAGAGCGGTGTTGATGGTCTGGTAGGTCTGGATGGTCTCCTCGTCGGCGGGCAGCTGAAAATGTTCCAGCATCTCCCCCAGCGCCGCCCGCTCAGCCGCACCAAAATCCAGCAAGGTATCATCCACATCAAACAGTAAACAGTTATAGTATGCCATTTTTCTTCTCCTTCTATCAGCCGCCCCGGCGGTCGCTGTGCCCCTGGCGGGGGCACAGCGGTGCGCGGCTCAGATCCCTTTGATCTCGTAGTCCTCCATATCGGACTTTTCCTCCTCCGGCTGCCGGGTACAGCCCTTTGCACAGCGCGGACAGCAAGTTTCCTCGCAGGGCGGACAGCAGTTTTCGTGGGGGCACTCACAGCCGCCCCAATCGAAATCGTAGTCCTCCCAGCACCCGCAGTGAAAATCTTCCCGCGGGCAGGAGTCCACAAACATTCTGTCATCGCAGCAGATATGCTCCGGTTGACATTTCTTATGACATTCCATGGCGATTCCCTCCCTTCGGACACAGCATATGCCGAAGGTGCGCCGATGGTTACAGGTCGAACTCTCCCTTTACGCTGCGGCTGAACAGACTGTTCAGCGCCTGGTCGGGCTGCATATTGTGATACAGCACCGAATCCACCACATGGCAGATGGGCAGATCCACCCCATATTCCTGGCCAAGCCGGATCAGCGCCTTTACAGTGGAAGCGCCCTCGGCCAGCTGGGTATAGGGCTGACCCTTGATGAAGCACTCGCCGAACATCCGGTTATGGCTGTGGGGCGAAAACAAAGTAGCCTCGTAATCGCCCAGATGGCACAGCCCGTAGGCCGAAAGCTCGTTGCCTCCCATGGCGTGAATCAGCCGGGCCACCTCCCGGGCGCCCCGGGCCATCAGCGCTCCCTTGAGGCTGGAAAGCCCCGCGCCGTCCAGCAGACCGGCGGCAATACCCACCACATTTTTGGCGGCGGCGCCCACCTCGGTGCCGATGATGTCGCTGCCCTTATACAGACGGATCAGGTCGGAGGAAAGGCTGTTTACAATCCGGTCGGTAACGGCGGGATCGGCGGAATCCACCACCATACAGTTGGGGATGCCGGCCGAGAAATCCTGCACATGGCCGGGGCCCACCCATACTGCCAGGGACACCGGCTGAGAAAGGCTTTCCTCCATTACCTGGGTCAGCCGCTTGCCGGTTTCCACCTCGATGCCCTTCATACAGAGGATAAAGGTTTTGCCGGAAAGGTCAAAGGCATCCAGCTGGGCGCAGAAGCTGCGCAGCTGCTGGGCGCTGATGGACACGATGACGGTGTCAGACCAGGCCAGGGCCTGCTCCAGATCACTGGAAAGCCGCACCTGCTCCGGCAAAGTGAGATATTCGTTTTGGCGGGTCTGCTCCAGTTGGCCAAAACTGCGGGAACCGGGACGGCCCCACAGCAGCACCTCGTTGCGGGCGCTGTGGTAGGAGGCCAGAAAAGAGCCCCATCGGCCGCAGCCAAGTACGGTAAGTCTCATATCAATTTCTCCTTTTTGCCGCTAAAAGCCGTTTGCGAAAAGCCAGGGTCGGCTAAGGCAAACGGCTTTTACAGCTGCATGATAGGTTATTTTGCAGAAAGCGGGCCGTCCATACAGCCCGGCAAATCAGGCTTGGGGATCGGTCACTTGGGACGCGCCGGGATCAGCGGAAGGCTCCGGCACAGTGCTGGAAGAATCATCCGGCTCGGAAGGCTCCGGCGTAGGTACAGGAGTGGGCGTGGGGCCGGGCGTGGGATTGGGGGTGGGGGTAGGCGAAGGAGTAGGAGTGGCCGGAGCAGTTACCTGCAGGGTAACGGACGAAGCCGAAACTCCCTCTACCGAAGCACTCACCGTGATGTTTCCGGCGGTGGAGGCCACATAATCCACCACCCGTCCGGTGTACTGCTGACCACCGATATTCCACACTACATCGTCCAGATCCACACCGTCTCCCTGGGCCTCGAAGCGAACAGTCTGGCCCAAGGTGCAGCTGGAAGCCCCCGCCTTGATGGACAGAGACTGGCTCTGCTTGATGGTGATGGTGTTGGAAACGGTGTCGCCGATAACAGCGCTCACCTTATCGCCGGGAATAACATTGAGGGTCACGCTGTCGCCGGTCTTGTTGGAAATGGTCTGGCCGTTCAGCTGCCAAACCACCGTTTTGTCTCCCCGGTTGCCCGAAACGGAGGCCGTGAAGGTGACGTTGTCGCCGCTGGAACCAACGGTATCCTTAGAGGCGGAAATGGTGATGGAGGCCTGCGCGCGGAACACCGCCGTCACCGAAAGGTTCTGGGTGATGTTGCGGTCGGTGCGGGTGGCGGTGGTTACGCCGTCGCTCCACTTGACAAACTCATAGCCCTCCTTGGGCACCGCGGTGACGGTAAACTCGTTGGCATCCTCGGTGACCTTGAACTGCTGGGAGGTGACATTCTCAAAGCCATTCCCCTTCAAAGTACCGTAGGTCTTGCCGTCGGTTACCTCTACATAATAGGAGGCGGTCAGCGAAGCGGAAGAACTGCTGGAAGCGATGGCCACCTTGCGGCGCTCGGGGATGTTGCTGGTATCGGGACGGCGATCCTCGGTCTCATAGGCATGCTCCCGCACATAGGTCAGAACCGCTTTGAGGGCCTGAGAAGTCAGATGAATGCCGTCCTTGTTGGCATAACCGCTCTGCAGATAGCCGTCCGAACCCTTGAGCAGCTCGGTGGTGTTGAGGAATTTGTAGCCGTCTTCCTTACACATCTCGGCCAGAGCCTGGTTGTAGGAATCGATGGTGCTCATGGAGATATTGGAATAGTCGTTCTGCCGGGCAATGGGATACACGGCGCTGACAATGATGTCGGTATAGGGATAAGACTCCTCGATGGCCTGGAGCACCTCACGGTAAGAGGCGATGAATTCCTCGGTGGTGTGATAGGGGGCGTCGTTGGTGCCGAAGCAGGCGATCACCCGGCGGGGCTTCATTTTGGCCACCGTCTCCACAATGGTATAGCCTTTCTGGTCGTCCTTGAAATAGCAGCACTCGTCGGTGAGGGCTGCTTCCACCCCGATGCCCACCTTGGCAGCCACCTGGTTCAGGGGCAGCAGACCATACTCATAGAGGGCGGCGGTGTTGGAATCGCCGATAAACAGGGTCTCGTCCAGATATTCCTGTCCGGCGTCCTGGGTTTTGGCCAGAATGGTGTCGGCCAGCTCGTCCTCGTCCAGGGGGAAGGAGTTGACATAGCTTGCGGAAGAACTGTTCTCCGGCTGATTCTCATTTCCGCCCGACAGTATCGCCACGGTGGAAATGGTGCCGATGAGCACCACCAGAAAAACGGCAGCGCAGATGGCGGTAACCTGCACCGCTTTTCGCTCGATGGGCAGCAGACTTTCCAGCCATTGGCTGAACTTGTTATTTTTCAATGCAAACACCCTTTTCCTCTGTGTTTTCGTTTAGAATCCAGTCGGCAAGCTGCCGGCAGCTGCCGGCGTAAAATACCGGTGCAAAGGGGGCAAGCTCCGCTTCTCCCCCATAACCGTACAGCGCTCCGGCGGCATCCAGGCCGCAGTCGGCGGCACCCTGGAGATCTTCTTTGCGGTCTCCCACCATCAGCACCCGGCGGCCTTCCAGTTCAGGGCGGGCCAGCACATGGCGCATCACAGCGGTTTTGGTATCCAGGCTTGCGTCCATGGAAGCGCCGCCCACATAGGTGAAGCGGTCGGCAATGCCCAGATACTCCAAAATCGGCAGGGCTACTTCCCGGGGTTTGCTGGTGGCGGTATACAACAGAATGTCCGCCTGCCGCAGCCGGTCCAACATCTCTTTTACGCCGGGATAGAGGGAACAGCCAAACTGTCCGTGGGTTTTATAGCGGTCCCGGTAGATGGTAACCGCCTTTTCCACCAGCGCCGGGTCGGAAAAGTGTTCTCCAAAGGTGCGCCGGAGGGGCGGGCCCAGATACCGGTGGAGGTCTATCGAAGAGACATCCACTCCCATCTCTTGAAAGGTGAAAGCCATGGTTTCCAGAATACCAGGGCTGGAGTGGATCAGCGTGCCGTCCACATCAAATAAAATGGCCTGATACCGTGCCACAAATACACCGTCCTTTCACTGCGCCGGCAGCAAGCCGACACAGATTCAATCACTTTATTATAGCATTCCCCCTGTGTTTGTACAAGTTTTTTCCATTGCACAGCCTCCGCCCGGCGGCGCTTTTGTCCTTTGTCCGTTGTCGTTCTCTTTGCCGCACAACAAAAAAACAGCCCGCACACCGCGTTTTTTGCGATGCCGCAGGCTGTATGCCGACCAAATGGGCCGGCGAGTATTTTCACATTTGCAAAAGGGCTTTTTCCTTTATACCCCGGGACAGCGGGACAAAAAGCCGCGGAGAATGGCCAGACCGACCTCCCCGCTTTTTTCGGGATGGAACTGCACCCCGGTGACATTCTCCCGGTGCACGGCCGCACATACCGGACGGCCTCCGTACGGGGTATAGGCCAGATAATCCTGTTTGCGGGCCGGACAGGCCTGGTAGCTGTGGACAAAATAGGTCTCCTCGCCGGGCCGGATCTTTTCCAGCGGACTGCCGGAAAAATCCGACCGTTCCCCGGCGCAGAACAGCCCGCCCCATCCCACATGGGGTACCCGCAGAGGCTGGCCCTGAACATCTGCGGATTCCAAAGGCAGTACCGGGCCGGCGATCAGGCCCAGGCCCTTTGTGAAGCCCCCTTCGGGGCTGGAATCCAGCAGCATCTGCATTCCCAGGCAGATCCCCAGCAAGGGTGTTCCCTGCTCCGCTTTGGCCAGAATCGCTTTCTCCAGGCCCCGCTGGCGCAGCATGGACATGCCGTCGGCAAAACTGCCCACTCCCGGCAGAACCAGTACCTCTGCCTCCAGCACCTGCTGAGGATCGCTGGCAAAGGCCACCTGGGCACCGCAGAACTCCAGCGCCCGCTGCACACTGAGCAGATTGCTGCGGCCATAATCAATAATGGTTACTGTTGGCATTTTCGCACCTCGATTCCCGCCTGTTCCAGCTGCTGCTTGAGCTCGGGAACCTGCAGCTTGTTGTAATGAAAGGCGCTGCCCAACGCTACCGCCGACGCACCGTTTTGGGCAGCCTGGATCACATCCTGTCCGCAGCAGGCACCGCCGGCGGCGATCACCGGCACATCCACCAGCGCCGACACTGCGGCGATGAGGGACTGATCCATGCCCTTCTGTACCCCTTCGCAGTCCACACTGGAAAGCAGGATCTCCCCCGCTCCCAGTTCCACACCCCGGCGGACCCACTCCAGCACATCCATGCCGGAATGCTCCCGGCCGTTGTCGTAGTAGGCCTCCCAGCCTGCATCCGGGTTGGAGGGGTCCCGGCGCTTGGCCTGGACACTGAGCACCATGCACTGGCTGCCAAAAGCCCGGGCTACTTCGGTGATGAGCTGCGGGCAGCGCAAAGCGGCGGTATTGATGGCCGCTTTGTCGGCGCCGGCTTTGAGCACCGCGCCCACGTCCTCCACACTGCGCAGACCGCCTCCCGCCGTGATGGGGATAAACACGTCCTGGGTGGCGTGGCGCAGAATCTCCCCCAGATTGTTGCGCTCGTACAGACTGGCCACCGTATCCAGATACAGCAGCTCGTCAATGCCCTGTTTGTAATAGCGCACCGCAAAATCATGGGGGTCCCCCAGCTTGCGGAGTCCTTCGTACTGAATGCCCTTGACCAGGTTTTCGTCCTTTACGTCCAGCCGGGCCACCAGACGGATCTTGCCGGGGCGGCTCATTTCTCCACCTGCTTTTTGGGCGCACCGAAACCGCAGAGGCTGTCCCCTTCAAAGGGGGTGTGCCGCAGGCTCCAGACGCCGTTTTCGTACTGCCACAGATGGGGCGAACGGAACCGGTCGGCCAGATGCATAAAGTAGTCCAAATCCATCTCGGGCTGCTCGAAGCAGTCGGCCGCTTTGCCGAAATGCTCTTTATCAATGGAGAGATACCGGAAAATTTCCTGGGCAAACCGGGCGGGGAACTCGCCGTCGTACTTTTTGCACAGGGCCACGCCCTCCTGCCGGGTGATCTCCTTGTTGCGGATCTCCTGGGCGGCGTCGTAGGTGCACCGGCCGATGCCGTACTTTATGTAGGTGGTGTAATAGAAGAAATCGTCCACCTTGTCGTCGATGGAATTGTATTTGGAATAGGTGCCCACGGTACGCTCGGGGCTGGGCATAAATCCGCCGTGCTCCACGCTGTAATAGTAGGCCCCCTGGGGATGCCATTTTTCGTAGTAGCCCATGTAGTG
>DXDW01000133.1 GCA_019115305.1 Candidatus Anaerofilum excrementigallinarum | reverse complement strand
AACAGGCTGCAGATATAGTTGATGAGGATCAGCACCACCATGATGGGGAAGAACTTGACCTCGCCCCAGGAATAGAAAACCAGGCTGCAGATGAACAGCGACAGGTTTTTCAGTTTTGGGGGGCTGAGGTAGTACAGGCCCAAGGTGATAGGCAGAAAGCGGAATAAAAACAATACCGTGCTGAAAACCACTGGCAGAATCCCTCCGTTCGCAGAAAAGGGGCCGATCCGTTTTGTTTGCGGACCGACCCCGAATGTCTGTATGTGTTGATCGGATGCTTACTTGAAGGTGTCGGCGATGGCGGTGTCCACGGCGGGGTAAACGTCGGCAGAAGCGCCGAAGACTACCATCACATAGTTGCCCTTGGTCTGTACGGTGGCATCCTCCAGGATGGCGGCGTTTTCAGGGGCGTAGGGCTCCAGCACGCTCACCTGGTTGGCCTGGTAGGTGGACAGGGCGTTGGCGATGTCGCTGGCCTTGCCGTCAACGGCCTTGAACACCACGTTCAGGGCGCCGGTGGTGGCGTCGTTGCTGATGGTGCCGGCGAACTCCTCGTACAGGTCGGAGGAGATGTTCATGCTCAGATTCACCTCATCCTCGGTGAGAGCCCGGCCGTCGGACAGGGGATTGGCGGCGTCCAGCGCGGCGAGCACATCGGAAACATTGTACTCTTTATCGGAAGAACCGCAGGCCACCAGAGCAGCTGCCAGACAAATGACACACAAAATGCTGAGAACTTTTTTCATACTCTGTTATTACTCCTTTATCCAGAACTATGTGCTACTTATGTTACACCAAAGCAGGTGCCTTTTCAAGAAGTATTTGCCGGAATTTACAGAATATACATAATTAAATAAAAATACCTTCCCCGCGCCTTGTTCACCTCTGCCTCAGGGGAATTTGCAGCCCTTGACAAACCCCGCCGCTCAAACTTACAATACAAAACAGAATGCCCAAAGGAGGCTGGAACGTGAAAAATTCCAAAGCAAAAACCGTGGCCCTCACCGGCATGCTGTTTGCCCTGGCCCTCACCCTCAGCTTTGCCGAGTCCATGCTCACCCCGCTGCTGGGACTGGCTCCGGGGGTCAAGCTGGGTCTGGCCAATATCGTTGTCATGTACGCCCTGCTGTTTCTGGACCGCCGCCAGGCCTTGCTGCTGGTGGTGCTCAAAGGGGGCTTTGCGCTGCTCACCCGGGGAGCGGTGTCTGCCTGCCTGTCCCTGTGCGGCGGGCTGCTCAGCCTGGGGGTGATGGTGCTGCTGCTGCGCTTTGCAAAACCCACCCGGCTGATCCTTTCGGCCAGCGGGGCCATCGCCCACAATCTGGGCCAGCTGGCGGCGGCGTCGGTGCTGCTGGGAAGCGGACTGGCTTTGGCCTATGCGCCGGTGCTGCTGATCAGCGGCCTTGTCATGGGCTGGCTCACCAGCCTCAGCCTGTCGGCGGTGATCCCCGCCCTGGAAAAGGTTGGTCTGGGGCGCGATCTTCCCCCCGAATAAGGGTGGAAAATATTTTACAAAAAAGTTTTTGATAATTTGTATTAAAAAGTCTTGACTTTCAATTAGCGATGCGCTATAATACAGACAACGACAGCGGAACACCCGCTGACACAACAAAAAATGGAAAAATTACTTCTTAGGAGGAAGACAATTATGGCTAAATGGGTTTGCAAAGTTTGTGGTTATGTGTACGAAGGCGAGACCGCTCCCGCCGCCTGCCCCCAGTGCAAGGCTCCCGCTGACAAGTTCGAGACTTATGTAGAGGGCCGCAGCTACGCCACCGAGCATGTGGTCGGCATCGCTAAGGACGCTCCCGCCGAGATCATCGAGGGCCTGCGCCAGAACTTCAACGGCGAGTGCTCCGAGGTTGGTATGTACCTGGCCATGAGCCGCGTGGCTGACCGCGAGGGTTACCCCGAGATCGCCGAGGCCTGGAAGCGCTACGCCTTCGAGGAGGCCGAGCATGCTGCCAAGTTCGCCGAGCTGCTGGGCGAGGTTCTGACCGATTCCACCCAGACCAACCTGCAGATGCGTGTGGACGCTGAGAACGGCGCCTGCGACGGCAAGATGCAGCTGGCTGCCCTGGCCAAGAAGCTGAACCTGGACGCTATCCATGACACCGTTCACGAGATGGCTAAGGACGAGGCCCGTCACGGCCGCGGCATGGAAGGCCTGCTGAACCGCTACTTCAAGAAGTAAGCAAAAGCGGACATACAGCCCCTTTAAGAAATGCGCCTTTGCGGGCGACATCCGGTATCTGCCGGCTGTCGCCCGCTTTTGTTTTGCAAAAGTGACGGAACCGTCATGTACAGGGGCGAGGAATGGTATATACTGAAAAGAGATAAAATCCCCCTGGGGAAAGGAGAAGGACTGCATATGACGCGGATTTTGCTGGTGGAGGACGACGCCGCCATTGCCCGGGGGCTCTGCTATGCCCTGGAGCAGGAGGGGTTCTCCATGCGCCGTGTGTCCACGCTGGCCGATGCTCTGGCGGCCCTGAAGGAACCGGCGGATCTGCTTCTGCTGGATCTCTCGCTGCCCGACGGCAGCGGTCTGGAGGTCTGCCGGCAGGCCCGGCGGCAGGGGGACCTGCCCATTATCATCCTGTCGGCCCGGGACGACGAGACCACCATGGTGCTGGGCCTGGACATGGGAGCCGACGACTATATCGCCAAACCCTTCCGCATCCGGGAGCTGCAAAGCCGCATCCGGGCGGTGCTGCGCCGGCGGGGCGGGGCAGCGGCCAGCTTTGCCCTGTTACCCGGCGGGGTGCGGGTGGACCTGCAGAAAGCCGAGGTCACCCGGGAAGGACAGCCGGTGGCGCTGTCGGCGGTGGAATATAAGCTGCTGCTGGCCTTTGTCTCCCACCCGGGACAGGTGCTCAGCCGCAGCCAGCTGCTGGCAGGCATCTGGGATGCCGAGGGAAACTACGTCAACGACAACACCCTGTCGGTGTATGTGCGCCGGCTGCGGGGCAAGCTGGAAGCCCCCGGCGGTCCGGCCATCATTGCCACCGTGCGGGGACTGGGGTATCGGCTGGAGGTGGAATGATGCGCAACCGGGAGATATGGATGCTGGCTCTTTTCAGTTTGGCTGTTTCGGCAGCGGGGATAGGGGCGGTCTGGGCGGTTTCGCCCTTGGCAGCGGCAGTCTGTGCGGGAGCTTTTGCACTATTGCTGGCGGGATACGGAGCCTTCACTGCCTGGCGCTATCGCCAGCTGCGGCGGCTGACGGAATATCTGGCGGCGGTCTACGCCGGCGGCCCGGTGCTGGATATCCGGGACAACACCGAAGGGGAACTGAGCATCCTCAAAAACGACCTGTACAAAATCACTGTCACCCTCTCCCAGCAGGCCGAGCAGCTGGCCAGGGACAAAACCTTTCTGGCCGATTCCTTGGGAGATATCTCCCACCAGATGAAAACGCCCCTCACCAGCGCGTTGATGATGGCCGATCTGCTGGCCGACCCGGCGCTGCCCCGGCCCCGGCGGGAGGAATTTCTCCGCCGCCTCACCGAGCAGCTGGAGCGGATGCAGTGGCTCATCGCTACCTTGCTCAAGCTGTCCCGGCTGGATGCCGGGGCGGCGGTTTTCCAGAAACAGCCGGTGGAGCTGCGGCAGCTGGTGGAAAAGGCGGCCCGGCCCCTGGAGGTAGCCATGGAGCTGTGGGGGGTGGAGTTTGTGCTGCATTGCCCCGCCGATGCCCGGTGGACGGGGGATGAAAGCTGGACGGTGCAGGCGGTGCAGAATATCCTGAAAAATTGCCTGGAAACCATGTCCGGGGGCGGTGTGCTCACCGCCGAAGTGACCAGCGACCCCCTGGGCTGGCAGCTCACCGTCACCGACACCGGAGGAGGCATCGCCCCCGAGGACCTGCCCCATATTTTCCAGCGGTTTTACAAGGGCAAAAACGCCGGGGAAAACAGCGCGGGCATCGGGCTGGCCTTTGCCAAGGCGGTGGTGGAAAAACAGGGCGGACGGATCGCGGCCTGCAACCGGGACAAGGGGGCCTGCTTCACGGTGCTGTTCCCCCGATTGGTGGTGTAGCGGGTGACAAAACTGTCATCTGCCGGGTCACCGATGGGTCATATGGCCGTGGTATGCTGAAAAGCAGAAAACAGGCGGCCCGGCCGCCGGGGAGGTATGCAAAAGATGGAGCAATCCAAAACCATCCTGCGGGTGCAGGATCTCACCAAAATCTACGGCAGCGGCACCGCCCGGGTGGCGGCCCTGCAGAATGTTTCCTTTGAGGTGAAACAGGGAGAATTTGTGGCCATTGTGGGGCCGTCCGGCAGCGGAAAATCCACCTTGCTGCACATGATCGGCGGGGTGGACACCCCCACCAGCGGCACAGTGGAGGTGGACGGCACCGACCTGGCCAGCCTGGACGAAAGCCGGCTGGCGGTGTTCCGCCGGCGGCAGATCGGGCTGGTCTACCAGTTTTACAATCTGATCCCGGTGCTCACGGTGGAGGAGAACATCACGCTGCCTTTGCTGCTGGACCGGCGAAAGGCCGACCGGGCCCAGCTGGAACAGCTGCTGCGCACTTTGGGGCTGGAAGCCCGTCGGAAGGCCCTGCCTCACCAGCTTTCGGGCGGACAGCAGCAGCGGGTGTCCATCGGCCGGGCGGTGATCACCAGTCCCGCCTTGCTGCTGGCCGACGAGCCCACCGGCAATCTGGACAGCAAAAACAGCGCCGAGATCCTCTCGCTGCTGAAAAATTACCACCGGCAGCACGGCCAGACCTTGCTGCTCATCACCCATGACCGGGAGATCGCCCTCCAGGCCGACCGCATCATCGCCATGGAGGACGGCCGCATCGTGAAAGACGAGGTGATCCGGCCATGAATGTGATCCGCGCTCTCACCTGGCGGCAGCTGCTGGGCAGCCGGCGCCGGTTTCTTGTCACCTTGCTGGGGGTGATGCTGTCGGCCACTATGGTGACGGCGGTGTTGGTGGGCATGGACTCCGCCTTCGCCTCCCTCTACCAGTTCTACGCGGCCACCGGCGGCGATTACCACTGGGCTTGTTATTGCTCGGCTGAAACTGCTCCGGCCGCACTGCAGGAGATCTTGGCCTGCAATCAGTTTTCGGATGTGGCGCTCCGGGCCAGCGGCACCGCCTTTTTGCGGGACCGGGATGGCCAGGAGGTGGTTGTCAGCCAGGTGAATCCGGCCTATCTGGATATCATGCAGACCGAATTGCTGGAAGGCGAGCTGCCCCGGAGCTCCCAGCAGGTACTGGTCACACAGACGATGGAGGACTGCCGCATAGGAGATACGCTGAACCTGAGCGGAGAACAGGAGAACTCCACGGTGCAGGTCTCCGGCATTTTGCGCAGCTCGGCCAGCCAGTTGAAGGACGAAAACGCACTGCCGGTGGTCTATTTTGTGTCGGATCAACCGCTGCAGGCCGCGCAGCCGGGCAACGATGTGGAGATTTTGGGCCGGGCCCGGCGGCTGAACGCCGAGTTTTCCCGCGAGATGGGCGCTTTGAGCGACAAGCTTCTCCAGCAATACCATGTCAACAGCTGGCTCAATAGTACGATGGTGGAGCTGGGCGGCGGCGAAGGGGACAGCGCTTTTGCCCGGATACGCACCGGAGTCACAGCCCTGCTGCTGGGGGTCATTGCGGCGGGTTCGGCGCTGCTCATCGTCAACTCCTTTTCCATCAGTCTGGCCGAGCGGCGGCGCACGCTGGGGCTGCTGGCCAGCGTGGGGGCCACCCGGGCCCAGAAAAACGCCTTTGTGCTCTATGAAGCTCTGTTGGTTGGAGTGATCGGCATTCCCCTGGGGCTGGCTGTCGGCTGTGCCGGATTGGGGATCACATTCTCCATTCTCAATCGCACACTGTTGGCCGGGGAAGCGGTACGGCAGCTTTTTGGGGATGAAGCCTTCGTTTTGCTTTTGACGGTGAAACCGGCTGTTTTGGCGGCAGCTGTGGGATTTTCGGCTCTGATACTGCTGCTTTCCGCCTTTATGCCCGCCCGCCGGGCCGGCCGGACCAGCGCCATGGACGCCATCCGGGGCGGCGGAGAGATCCAGGTGCACCGGGCCCGGGCCGGGCTGTTCGGGCGGCTGTTCGGCCCCGAAGGGGTGCTGGCCGGCAAAAACGCCAAGCGCAGCTATCGGCGGTATCTGGCCACCTTGCTTTCTCTGGCACTCAGCGTTGTGCTGCTGCTGGGGGCCGCGGGACTGGCACTGAATCTGGAAAAAAGCTTTCTCATCAGCCACGATACCGATCAATGGACCAACAAGATTACCTTTAATACCCGGCAGGAGGGCGAGGACATACTCCCTCTGCTGGATCGTCTGGCCAATCCCAGCACACCGGTGGAAAAGGTGCTGGTGAGCCAGGAAGTGGTGTTCCAGCGGCTGCTGCTGCCCCAGAACTGGATGAGCGAGCAAAACCGGCAGCTCTGTGCGGAGTTTGGCAACGACTCCACGGTGGGCTGGCTGGAAGGGGAGAGCTATTCGGTGCAGCCTCACCTGTGGGTGGTGCCCGATGAGGAATACGAAGCCCTGGCCGGCGCCGCGCCCCAGCCTGCCCAGGGCCGGCTGGACTGCGTGGTGGTCAACGACTATGTGCTGGAAAACGGAGCAGCCAAAAGCTATACCGAGATCCCCGCCCAGACCACCCTTTCGCCGGGGGATCAGCTGGACTGGCAGTTTGATACCGCTCCGGTGACGCTGGAAATTCAGACGGTGATCGACAGCGATCGGCTCACCCAGGTTACCGGTTTGTCGGCGGACAGCTGGCCCAATCCCTATCAGCTGCGGCTGGTGGCAGCTCGCAGCGCTGTAGAGCCGCTATACACCCAGGCGCAGGCCCAAAACGGCAATCCCAGTGTACGCTGGTACGAGATCTATTACCAAACTGCTACCCCGGCGGACCTGGAAACGGAGCTGTCCCAGCTGGACCCCGGTGCAGGCGACGTCTTTTTGTATACCCGGGACCTTTCGCTGGAGGCCGCCCAGAAAAAGGCGCTGCTGACCTTGGTGCAGGTGATGCTCTACGGCTTTGTGGCCCTCATCGCCGGCATCTGCGCCGCCAATATCGCCAACACCGTTTCCACCGGGCTGGCGCTGCGCCGACGGGAATTTGCCATGCTGCAAAGCGTGGGCATGTCCCCGGCCCAGCTGCGGCGGATGGTGCGGCTGGAAAGCCTGGTCTATGCCTTCCGGGCACTCTGTATCGGTCTGCCTGTGGGCATGGGGCTGGTCTGGCTGGAATGGCGGCTGCTGCGCCGCTCCTATGCGGTGGCTTTCCAGATCCCCTGGTGGGCAGTGCTTGCCGCGGCGGCGGGGGCGCTGGGGCTCACTTTGCTGGCGTCCATGCCGGCTCTGAGGGCCCTGGGCAGCCGCAGTCTGGTGGAAGAACTGCGCAGCGAACTGGACCGATAACTTCCGCGGACAAAGCGGCGGGCAACCCTTTTTGGGGGC
>DXDW01000132.1 GCA_019115305.1 Candidatus Anaerofilum excrementigallinarum | reverse complement strand
GTATGGCGAGTAATACCGCCGCGGTAGACAGCAAAGGCTACCGTAAATTTGGTTTCATCGATAAGCTGGCCTATGGCGCCGGCGACTTCGGATGTAACATGTCCTTTGCGCTGAAAGGCACCCTGACCATTTTCTGGACCCAGTTCATGGGCATCGACGAGATCCTGATGGCTTCTCTGCTGCTGCTGGTTCAGGTTTGGGACGCTATCAACGACCCCGTTATCGGCGCCATGGTCGACGCTGACCGTCATCAGTACAAGCGCAACAAGTTCCTGGCCTATGTGTGGGCTGGTTCCATCGGTCTGCTGGTGGCCGGCGCTCTGTGCTATGTGCCCTGGCTCAGCGCTCCCTACGTTGTAAAGTGCATCCTGTTTGTAGCTGGCTACATCTTCTGGGACGCCTTCTACACCGTGGCCAACGTGCCTTACGGCTCCATGCTGTCCCTGATTTCTTCCGACCCCGTTGAGCGTGCCCAGCTGTCCACCTTCCGTTCCGCTGGTTCTATGCTCGGCAGTGTTTCCGCTCAGATCGTCCTGCCCTTCCTGATTTACGATGCCTCCAACAACCTGCGTGGCGAGCGTATCTTCCTCATCGCTCTGGTCATGGGCACCATCGGCTTCTTCTGCTTCCAGTTCATGATCCGCAACACCGTTGTTCGTGTGGATGCTGACCTGCGTGTAGGTGAGGATGCTCCCAAATTCAACGTCATCAAGGCCATCGGCCACTTCCTGCGCAACCGTCCCGCTGTGGGCGCTACCCTGGCTCCTGTTGGCCAGTTCATCGGTATGTACGGCGCTCAGACTGCTCTGCAGATTCTGTTCCAGGCTTACTTCCAGAATGCCAAGATCTCCGGTCTGGTCGGCATGCTGTCCTACGTTGGCCTGATCCTGTTCATGCCCTTCATCGGCAAGATCGTTGCTAAGTTCGGTAAGAAGGAAGCTATCACCGTGGGCGTCAGCGTGGTTGTGCTGGCCTACATCCTGATGCTGGTTCTGCCCATCACTCCCGACGGCCGCGGCCTGGCCATCTTCGTTGGCTGCCAGCTGCTGGCTGGTATCGGTGGCGGTATCGGTTCCTGCGTAAGCTGGTCTCTGATGGCCGACGCCATGGACTACGAGGAGTGGAAGTTCGGTACCCGTAACGAAGGCACCACCTACGCTATGCACAGCTTCTTCCGTAAGCTTGCTCAGGGCATTGGACCGAGCCTGGGCCTGGTTGCCGCTACCATGCTGGGCTACGACGCTTCTCTGGGTGCTCAGCAGCCCATGGAGATCGCCATCAAGATGCGCTATCTGACCGCCGCTGCTTACCTGCTCAGCGCCGCTCTGCAGTTCATCGGCTACGCCCTGATTTACAACCTGGACAAGAAGACCCTGGCCCAGATGGAAAAGGATCTGACTGCCCGCCGCGCTGCCAAGAAGGCCTGATTTGCAGTCACTGCAAAAGCCTGACGGCAATCGCTAGATATGTTTTTGAGGGAGGCCCCGCAACAGTGGGGTCTCCCTTCTTTTGTTGCCCCAAGGAAGGGGACCCCCGAAAAAAGCAGGGCAAACTATACCGTTTTACTATCATTTGTGCTATAATGACAGCAAATGGGGGCCCCAAGCGCGGCCCCCATTTGCAAAAATAAACCGCCCTTGGGCGGGAAAGGATGAAGAACAATGGAACTGAAAGAGGCGCTGGACCGGCTCGGGCAGCTGGAACACACCCTGTATGCCTACCGCTATGCCATGGGCGTGATGAGCTACGACAGCGAGACCGCCGCCCCCGAGCTGGCCGCTGAGGGCCGGGGCGAAGCCCTGGGCACCTTGAGCGAGGTGGAATACCAGCTGACCGCCGGCCCCGAGACCGGCCTGCTGCTGGAAGCCCTGGAACAGCACAAGGAGCAGCTTACCACCCAGCAGGCTGCCCAGCTGCGGGTGCTGAAAAAGCAGTACGATATGTACAGCAAGGTACCCGCCGCCGAGGTGGTGGAATACACCAAGCTGCTGAACAAATCCGCCGTGGTGTGGCGCAAGGCCAAAAACGAGAACGATTTTGCCGCCTTTGCCCCTTACCTGGAGCAGCTGGTGGAGACCAGCAAGCGGTTTGCCGGCTATTTTGCCCCCGATAAACACCCCTACGACGCCTGGCTGGATCAGTACGAGCCCGGCATGACCCGCAAGGAGCTGGACGGCTTTTTCGCCCTGCTGCGCAGCCGCATTGTGCCCCTGCTGCACCGCATCCAGACCGAAGGCCAGGCCCCGGATATCAGCTGGCTGCAGCAGCACTGGCCCCGGGAAGGCCAGGAGAAGCTGTCGGCCAAGGTGATGGAGATCATGGGCCTCACCAACGGCCGCTGCACCTTGGGCGAGACCGAGCATCCCTTCACCACCGGTTTCAGCCGTGACGACGTGCGCATCACCACCCACTACTACGACGAGGATTTCACCTTCTCCCTGTTCTCGGTGGTCCACGAGGGCGGCCATGCCCTGTATGAGATGGGTGTTTCGCCCCGTCTGGCCCGCACCAGCCTGTCCGGCGGCGCGTCCATGGGCATCCACGAAAGCCAGAGCCGGTTTTACGAGAACCTCATCGGCCGCAGCCGGGCTTTTGCCGGGGTGATCTGGCCGGTGGTGCGGGAATGCTTCCCGGCCCAGACCGAGAATGTCACCGAGGAGCAGTTCTGGCGCACCATCAACCGGGTGGAGCCCTCTCTGATCCGCACCGAAGCCGATGAGCTGACCTACTGCCTGCACATTATGGTGCGCTACGAGCTGGAAAAACAGCTGTTTGACGGCACGATGCAGGTGAAGGATCTGCCTGCGGCCTGGAACCGGCTGATGGAGGAGTATCTGGGCGTTCAGGTGCCCGACGACACCCGGGGCGTGCTGCAGGACACCCACTGGTCGGGCGGCAGCTTCGGCTATTTCCCCAGCTATGCTTTGGGCAGCGCCTACGGCGCCCAGATGATGGCCAGCATGCGCAAGGACCTGGATGTGGACGCTCTGGTGGCCCAGGGCAGCCTGCAGCCGGTTACCGACTGGCTGGGCGAAAAGATCCACCAGTACGGCGAGGAGCACACCCCCGACTGGCTGCTGCAGAATGCCTGCGGCGCGGCCTTTGACCCGGCGTTCTATGTGAAATATCTGGAAGAAAAGTACACCATGGTCTACGGCCTGCAGTAAGATGCAATAAAAAACGCACAGCGCCCACCGGGAAACCGGCAGACGCTGTGCGTTTTTGTCTGCAGAGAGGAAACGCCGCAGACAAATCTCTATTGAATGGAACAAAGAAGTAAGCGAAGAAAATTAGAAGGAGCTTTCGTACTCGCGATTGATAGTTTCGGTGTAGCCGTTGGCGGTGACCTTGAGGGTGACGTTCATGCGGTAAGTACCGCTGCCAATAGTGGCAGAGTCCGAGAAGTCGCCGCTTTGGCTATACTGGGTGCTGGAGAAGCCGTCCACATAACTGGTAGTGCCAAACCAACCTACTTTATAGAGGCTGACAGAACATTCAATTTTGGAAGTTCCCGGTACACCGGTTACGGTAACCCCATAG
>DXDW01000131.1 GCA_019115305.1 Candidatus Anaerofilum excrementigallinarum | reverse complement strand
AATCGCTTCCAGGGCAGTGCCAATATCCGAAACATCATTCAGTGTGATGGTTTCCTCGCTGAGGTACTGGAGATACCCCTTTTCATAGGTTCCCTTGATGAACTGATAGGTGGCGTCGTAGATATAGCGCACTTTGGGGGTATTGCTGTTTGCGGCATAAAGCAACGCGCAAGTATCCTGATAATAGGCTTTATATGCCTTGTCGCCATCAAAGCCATAGTCCACACCGGCTTCCAGATAGTCCATATACCGGTTGAAACGATCGGGAGAAATGACACCGGCTTCGTTGAGCCCCGCCAGTTCCAGCTCGATGCCCATACCGTATTCAATGGCAGCCTGCGCGGCATTCTGCAGGCGCTCGGTGGTGGAGTCCGACGAGAACATATAGTTGGGCTGATAGGCCACTGCGTCAAATCCCCACCGCTTCCACTGGCTGTATCCGGGAGCATTCATATAGGGAATCCAGAAGTATTTGAGATCATTGCCATGGGCAAAATCCGCAACCGACTGCAAAACCGGCGTCATTTTGCTGATGCCTTCTTCCACCAGATAGATGCCGGCCAGCTCCAGATATTCAAAGCTGCCTTCATCCCACATCCGCAGCAATTCCTGGTTGTACCAGTTGATAGCGGCGACCTGGTCGTCCATATAGCCGTCGGGGTTGATGTCGGGCGAGAAGCTCAGCGACTTGGTGGTTCCGGGCAGTGCGCCAAAATCCACCTGCTTTTCGCTGGTTCCGGGAATGTTCAAAACGACCTTCAGCTTGTAGTCGGGATCGCCCAATTTTTCTCCGGCCATCTTGGCAGCCTGGTTCAGCTGGGCAACATCTCCGTTTTTGCCCAGAGTTTTTTCCAGATACCAGATAAAATCGTCCACAGTCGCAGCTTCGGCTGCAGAAGAGGGGCCCTGGAAGGTGTGTTCGCCGCCTTCCGTGCGAAGGGCTAGCAGCAAAACGCCGTCAAACATTGTGTCGAGTTCTCCGGTTTTGAGATCTTCATGGACCAGATAGGGCATGCAGTTTTCCGCCGTCCAGTTGCCGGAGCCATCTTCATAATAGCCGTTATAGAGCAGCACCAGATTGCCGATGCCGGCGGTATGAGGGCCTTTCTGCATATAGGTTTTCACGATTTCGCCGTCGATGGGCAGGCTGACAGCATCGTCGGTCACGCCCTTTTCGCCCAGCACACGGATCTCGTCGATAAAGCACCAGTTCTGCATGGGAACGTGCAGTTTCACATACCGGGCCTCCACCTTTGCGGTGGCCTGTCCGTCCGCTTTGGGCACATAGGGGTCGTCCGCCGCCTTCCAGTTGTAAAGCACCTTGGCAACCTCGGTGGGACGCTCGGGAATCAGAAACGCATTTTTCAAAGTGGACCAGCTGGCATTATCCTTGGAAAAAGAAACATCCACCGACCCGGGCATCTTGGCCGCAATGCCGTCGTTGCTGAGATTGTTGAACTCCACTTCGGAAACGGAGCAGATTTCGCCCAAATCAATGACAAACTCGCGGTAGGCGCCTTCCGAATAGGCGGTCCAGGGGGCATCCAGATAATCCGCAGTGGCCTCCACGCCGTCGGTCAGCTTGGTCTTTTTGGGGTCAGGGTAGGAGCTGTCCCCCGCCGCGCTGGCATTGAGCACCTCATAAGACTTCCGATAGGCCAGGTTGTCGGGATAATGAGGATCGGTGTCGCCGGTTATCTCCTCGGCTTTGGGCTCATAGGCGCCCTCCATCCGGTCGCTGCTGCCCAGGATTTCAATTTCGTCCAACGCCACCTGCTGGCTGGGCGCATCGGGAGAAACCGAAGAAAAGACGACCTTCACATACCGGGCATATACCGCGGTGGCATCGGCATGATCCTTCACCTTGTCCGTAGCCGCATCCCAGGACAGTTCCACCACCCCGTTCACAGGCTCCTGCTGGTCGTAGCCGTTCTTTTTGGAAACCTCAAACCAGTCCAGCTTGTCGTTGGAAGCATAGATCTGAAGGTTGGCACTCTGCTTGATTTGCTGGGTAACCAGCGAAGCGGTGGATACCCCGGTGATGGATTTCTGCGTGCCCAGGTCAAAAATGGCGCACAGGGGATCGTTGTTGTAGTTGGAAGCGTTGTCGGGATTCATCCAGGGAATGGGTTCAAAGACCGTCCAATTGGTCATATCCGCCCCGGTGGCATCTCCCCGAACGCCGTCGTTCATCTTTTTGCAGTCGGCATCCGACGAATATGCCGGGTCATTCTCCGCCGTCAACATATATTTTTCGGTGGAAGGCGAGTAGGTGTAGGAGGCGGTCCGCGCCAGATTCTCAGCGGCGGGAGGTTCTTGTTCGCCGGCGGGCTCAAAGGCGCCCTGGGCCTTGCCATCCTGCCCCAGAATCTCCACTTCTTCCGCTGTGAGGAAGGAATAATTGCCCCACAGCGCATTTGTTTCAAACACAATCCGCACATACTGCGCGTAGATTCCGGTGGCATCGGGGTGCCCCGGCACCTTGTCCGCGGAAACCGCATACCGGGCCACATAGGCGCCAGTCTGCTCCGAAATGTCTTCTCCGCAGTTTTTCCCATCCAAAACGCAGGTCCACTGGTTTTTGTCTGCCGACACATAGACGCTGTATTTGCCGATATGGCCCAGCGAACCGGCGTAGCGGCCGGTGAGCCCGGCCGAGCTGTATGCATTTACTTCCACAATGGTTTTCGGCTGGCCAAGGTCAAAATCCACCGTGTTCTGATTGGAGAACTTTGCCCCATTTTCCGCATTGTTGAAAGCGGAATTGGAATAAAAATTGACTACGCTGTCAAAATCAATGGAACCGGCGCTGCTCTTGACGCCGTCGGTGAGCTTTTGGCAATCGAGGTCCAGAGAACTGACATCACTGCCCAAAAGGTCAAAATTGGACATATTATACAGAGCATCCTCGCCGTATTGGTAGGAGGACGCCGCGCCTGGCTGCCGGAGCAAGTTGACCGGCGACTGTTCCGCCAGAGGGTTTTCGCCTTCCTTCCGCGGCAAGGGAGGAACTTCGGCCGCAAATACGGCGGCGGCATTGGAAAACAGAATCGCCGCGCACATCGCCGTACTCAGCAGCGCCTGCATTCGCTTGTTGCTTTTCATGGTTGCATCTCCTTTTTCTTTTTGAAATTTTCCGATCGTCCAGCCGCATTCCTTTCCGGGAGCAGCGCAGACAGGACACATGCATTTGATTCCCATTATAGGAACCGGATTTCAACGTTGCAATAAACAAAATTTTCAAATGCGCAGCAATATTTTTGCCGGTAAAACGAGAAAAACAGGGCCTTTGCCCGCCCTGTTTTCCCCACTTTTTCCACCGGCAGAGCCAGCAAAAATTTTACTTGGCCGCTTTTTACAAAAAGCACCCCGCAGCAGAAAAGCCATTGGGCAGCTTTTCCCCTGCGGGGTGTTTCTTATATGGTTTTTATTCGTTTGTCTGTCCTTGTTCCAGCATCCGGCACAGCAGCGGCCGCAGTTTTTGAGCCAGCAGCCAAAAGCCCAGATCGGTCAAATGGACGCCGTCCACGGTGGTTTCCTTTGCAACCGTTTCCAACATATCCCGTGCCGATGCAAACCAGATAAAGCGATCTCCCCGGGATTTCCGGCGTTCCACCTCCTGCTGCTGAAAACGCTCTTCCCGCGCAAACTGTTCCGCTTCGGTGCTGTTCCAGCCGCATTTTGTC
The DNA here is from genome assembly GCA_019115305.1 of Candidatus Anaerofilum excrementigallinarum. Taxonomy (GTDB): domain Bacteria; phylum Bacillota; class Clostridia; order Oscillospirales; family Ruminococcaceae; genus Anaerofilum; species Anaerofilum excrementigallinarum. The sequence goes on along the minus strand of DXDW01000131.1, from coordinate 3,899 downwards.
TGCCAGCTTGCCGAAAGCACCAAAACCGGCAACTGCGGCGCACAGCCGCGCACCGCATCCAGAAAGGCTGGCAGGTTGGTTTCCAGCAGCCCCTGGGGGCCGGCGTTGGGCTGGATGTCCACCACCAGCGCCCCCAGCCGGGGCAGGCTGCAAAAGCAGGAAGCCAGACCTGACATTCCCACGCCATTGCCCGAAAACCCCAAATTGTACACTTCCCGGTCCAGTTCCCGGGACAAAATGGCCGGATACGCCATACCCGGCCGGGAGGCACAACCTCCCTGGGTGATGGAAGTGCCATAAAAGGCGATGGTCCTGCGATGTTTGCGGGGCAATGCCGGCTGCATCTGCGCCCCTTTTTCCAGGCCGATTGCAATCGACCGAATGCCAATATACAGCGGCAGATACACCAGCACCTCGGTGTGCGGCGGAAGGTCCCGCGCCAGTTCGCAGCAAAAGGAGTCCTCCTGCGGCGAAAACTTTGTCAGCCCTGCAAACTGCCAGGCCATGTCGGGCAAAGCCCTCAAATAGCAGTCGCACCCGCACTGGGCCGCCGGAGTCATATGCGCCATATAGGGAGCCGCGTTTACCGCCGCCTTTACCCACACTGCCCGGCTGTCAGTCCGAAAGCGCAGGCAGGCACCCGCCATGTGAGAAGACAATTCGATCAGCGCCGGCCGCTGGGCCTGCAGCATACCGGAAAGAAATTGGGGGAGGCGGTTCCATCGCCTTTCCTCTGCAAAAAAGCCCAAACCTTCCACCAGAATGTTTTCGTTGGGAACTTCGTGCCATAGGATTTCTTCCCCCCGGGCATTCTGCGCCGCCATCTGCCGGTCAAAATCAGCTGCGTCCGCCATGCTTTACTCTCCTTTATGCCCTGTTGCAACCTCGAAAGTTTTTTCATAGAGCTCACGGCCGCGGGCGCCGCCCCTGTTCGCCGCGTTGTATATGGCCTTCACATCCTGGTAATATCCCTTGAACACCTGGGATCCACTGAACCCAAACCGCTGTGCGCCTTTCAGATAATCCAGATAACGCCGGTAAAAATTTTCGTCGTCAAAAGCGCGCTCGTCAAACTCCAATTCCAGCCCCATGTGGTTTTGGGCGGCGAGTTCCGCTGCATTTTGAATCTGCACCGGCTGCGTTCCATTAAAGTAGTGGTTTGGCTGCAGGATGGCCGCATCAAATCCCATTGCCTGCCAGCGGTCAAACCCCAAAGCCCGGTAGTAGGGAATCCACAAAAAGGCAAGTCCGCGCTCTCTGGCTTTTTGGCCTGCATAGTCAATCAGTTCTGTCTGGGAAGCATCCTCATGCAGCCAGTACAGGCCGCACAACCGCAGCGTGTCCAGCTGCTCAAAGGGGCGGTACAGCTCCGCCATGCGGTCCATATACCGGTCAATGGCCGCTTTCTGGCTTTCCGGTCCGCCAAAGGTCTGCCGGGAGGGAAAGGGAATGGTCAGCACCAGCCGCGCCTGCAGCTGGGGCCGCCGGCTGAGTTTTCTGGCCTGCAGCACCGCCTCGTGCAGCGCACACAGGTCCCCCTGCGGCCGCAGCGTTTTGTTCAGATACCACTCAAAATCCTCCCAGGTGGCCGCCTTGGCGGGGTCCACCGCCTCAAACAGCTGGTTGCCTGTGCAGGACAAAAGCCCCAAAAAGAGAAATCCATCGAAAAAGGGCTCGCCGAAACCGGCATTTCGTTTTTGATACAGCAGATAGGGCAGCAGCTCTTGTGCGCTCCAATCTCCCTGCTGCCGGTCGTAATACCCATTATAAATCAATACCAGATTCCGGATTCCGCCTGTATTCTGTCCGGATGTGCAATATTCACCTTGCATTTTTCCCTTCCTTTTCCAAAAAGTCGCGGGGCGTGATGCCGTAGGTGCGCTGGAAAGCACGCTTGAAGGAATACTCGTTGTCGTACCCTATTTCTGTGGCAATTTCCCGGGGACAGTATCCCTTCAGCACCAGCAGTTCCTTGGCTTTTGCCATCCGCTTTTCTGTGATATAGTTGTAGAAATTTTGTCCCGCCGTATTTTTGAAGATGCGGGAAATGCTGGCATTGGACACGCCAAAATGGTCGCTCAGCAAATTCAGCGACAGATCGGGGTCGTGCAGATGCTCGTTTACATAGCTCACCAGCGAGCGGTTCACGTTGGTGGCCGCCTGCTGCTTTTTCTGCATGATCTGCTCACAGAGCGTGTTGACGGTGTTTCTTGCGCGGTCAAACGCCTGCTCCAGCGTCATGCCATACTGCGGTTCCTCCATTTTCAAAAGCATCTGCACCGGCAGCTTTTCTTCCAAAATAATCCGCCGCATGGTTTCGTACAAAAGGGTGGCAACCCGGCGGATGAGCGTATAGCTCAGCCCAAGGCGCTGATTTTCCTCGTACAGCTGCTGCAGGATCGCCTGCGCTCTTTTTTCGCTGCCCTCCCGGATGGCACGCACCAGCTGCGTTTCCCAATCCAGCGGGTAGTAATACTCCATGTTGGGGCTGGCAAACTGGATGCCGCAAATTCCCTTCTTTTCCCGCATGCTCTCTTTGATTTCCTGGTACGCCGCGCTGATTCCCGTCAGGCCCCTGCGGGCGCGGGCCACAAACACGCTGCATTCTATATCCTCTTCGATCAGCGCATCGTACAGCGGCTGCGCCAGTTCCATTGCGGTGTCCTCGTCCGGCAGAGAGGGAAATTCTGCAATCACAGCGGTGCACTCATCAATATTTTCCACCAGTTCGCAGTGGCTCTGGCCGCATTTGATGGTTTGCAGCGATTTTTTCAAGGTGAGCAAAAATTCCAGGTGAATCCGCGTGTCCTCGGTTTCGTTGTCGGGATTGCCAGGCTGATGGCGGAACACCACCACAACATACCAGTAGTTGCAGGAGGAAGGAACCGATTGCTGATCACTGTTGAAATAGCCGCGCAGCAGCTGCGCATTGGTTTGCTCCCGCAGGGCATACCGATAGGCCGCAATGGTGTTTTCCATATTGGTGTGGTCGTCGTACAGCCTGCCCACGCAGGTGGCCAGGGTGTCAATATCCTGCTGTTCGTTTTTGCCCTTGACCTTTTTGTTTATCTTTTGAATCAGGTCCCCCAAAGGCCGGTACTGAATGCTGGCCAGCACATAGGCGGCCAAAATGCCCAGCATGGCAAGCACTAATACCAGCACATAGCTCCAGGCGCTCTGTGCAAAGGGAATGGGGGCATCCTCGCAGGTGAGGTCATAGGTTACCAGCATGCTCTGGCTGCTGGTGCTGCATGTTTGGGTCGGTGCAGAGGTCTGCTGAAAATCCACCTGCCAGATGGGCTGGCCGTTCCAGTCCTTTACGAGCAGCTGGGTCACCTGTTCGCCGCATACCTGCTGAAGCAGCTTTTGCATGGCTGCCTTGTCAAAGCAGCTTATGGCAATTGCCCGGGGCGGAGTAAGAATATCCAGCTGCTGCACATAGACCAGATAGTCCGCATTGTGAAAAGCAAAATTGCTGGGTTTGAGCGGGCCCTCGCACCCCGGCACATTCAGCAGATGCTCGGTGACGAGATTGGCAGGCAGCTGCAATTTTCGCTGCAAATAGTTTTCGTACTCCGAAACGGAAAACCACCCGCTGGACGTCACCACCAGATCTTTTTGCGGATAGAGCACTGCGATATCCCGCAGAGCGCTGTTGAGGCTGCACAGAGCGGTGAGATTGACCGAAATATCCTGTTTTTCCATCGGGCCGAACTCATTTTCAAAAATCTTGCTCTCCGAAGTGAACTTCTGCATCCAAATGGAATTTTGCAGCACGTTGCTCACTTCGCTGCCCACTTCCCAAATATCGTCCAGGACGTCCCGCACCTTCTGGCTCTCGGCTAAAAAGGACTTTTCGTTGGCTTCCTTGCGTTCTTTCCGCATGGCGGCAGAAAAAA
>DXDW01000015.1 GCA_019115305.1 Candidatus Anaerofilum excrementigallinarum | reverse complement strand
GGAAAAAGCAGTGAAATGTCAGGCGCATTTTCGCGCAATCTGGACCGTTTGCCGCCATCCGGTGCCGGATGGCGGCCATTCCATTTCCAGGTGGCCAGCTTTTTCAGATTCATGGCAGCAAATTTAAGCTTCACCCAGTTTGTCACCTGGGCCAAGCCTCTGTACTGGGTGTAACGCATGCCGTGCTTTTCTTTCGCATCGGCAAATACACGCTCGATCTTCTCTTTTCGCAGCCGGTACAGTTCTTTGTACACCGGCATATACCGGACATGCTCCGCCATCTCCACATAGTCCTGCCAGATATGGCGCATCACCGTTTTCTCGCACCTGGAGCTTTCGGTACATATCCCTCTGGTAGGACAGCTTTTGCAAAGATAAGCCCGGCTTTTGTATTCCCGGTAGCCCTCCCGGTTTGTGGTGGAATAATGCAGCGCACGGTACTCCGGGCAGATCACATCATCAAAGTACTCGTCATACACATACATCCACCAGGGATGGCCGTTCTCTTTGGTCTTGGGACGGGTATAGCAAGTGGAAAGAACGCGGCCGCTCCCGAAGATCCTTTTGCAGATCCAAGGCGTTTTGTAGGCGCTGTCCGCCACCACGGTTTTGTGCTCGGGGTAGTTTCTGCACACTTCATCATACAAAGGATCAAAGGCTACGCTGTCGTGGACATTGCCGGAAGTGACGTAAACACCAAGAACAAAATTGTGCTTGTCGCAGGCCGTGTGCGCCTCGTAGGCAAAGCACTTTTTGTGTTCCCCCTTGTGGAACACGCCGCTTTCCGGGTCGGTGGTGGATACCACCGTTTCCTTCGTCTGCTTCTCCTGGGGCGGATTTTTGTCGCTGTCGTCGGAAAAGGGCTTCTTGCCGTGTTCTTCCCGGTCTCTGTTTACCTCAGCAAACAACTCTTTTGCGTACCGCTTCGCCTGTTTGGGAACCGCCTTTTTGGCCTGCTTTTTCAGATTGGCACTTGCCTTAATATGGGTTCCATCCACAAAAATCGCTTCTGTGTCCAGATACCCTTCCTCTGCCGCCGCTTTCAGCACCCAGCGGAATACATACTCCACCGTGCCATGGTTGAACCGGTGCTTGAAGTTGTAGCTCACCGTGGAAAAATGCGGCACTGCCTCATTCAGCGGATATCCAATGAACCACCGGTATGCCAGGTTCATGCTCACTTCTTCCAGAGTTCGGCGGAGCGAAGGAATCCCATAGATATGCTGGATCAGAACAATTTTGAACAGTACCACCGGGTCTACGCTTGGACGGCCGTTGTCCTCGCAGTACAGATCCTCTACAAATTCGTAGATCTTCTTGAAATCAATGGCTGTGTCGATCTTCCGCAGCAAGTGATCCTGCGGCACCATGTTTTCCAAACTTACAAATTCCAGTTGTCCTCTGTTTTCTGCGTTCTTTACCAGCATTTTTATCACCCCACACCATTATACCGCATTCCCTTTCCTTATACGAGAAAAAGACCACCGATAGGTGGCCTTTTTCGACAGGCTGAGCCTCCGCGGCTGCCGCCGCGGAGGTTGTTTGGATTTGGTTACAGGCTCCAGCTGCCGTCCTGCTGCAAGGTCAGGGAACTGGAATAGAAACCGCGGCAGAGATCCACCAAAGCTTCCAGGTCCTTGCTGCCGGCCGTCTCACAGCAGGAGTGCATGGCCAGCTGGGGCAGGCCCACATCCACAGTGCTGATGGCCGCCTGGGTGCTGGAGATATTGCCCAAAGTGCTGCCGCCCCGCACATCGCTGTGGTTGACGAAATACTGCACCGGCGCGCCCGCTTTGGCGGCGATGCTCTTCACCAGGGCCGCCGACACCGCGTCGGTGGTATAGGCCTGGTTGGCGTTGCTCTTGATCACCACGCCCCCGTTCATCCGGGTACGGGTGACGGGATCGCTCTTGCCGGGATAGCCCGGATGCACCGCATGGGCGTTGTCGGCGCTGATCATCATGCTGGCGGCCAGGGCGGCGAAATAGCCCTGCCGGTCCCGTCCGCTGCACAGGCAGACCCGCTCCAGCACGCTGGCCAGGAAGTTGGAATCGGCACCCTGCTTGGTGCCGCTGCCCACCTCTTCGTTGTCCAGCATGGCGTAGACATTCACATTGCAGCCGGGCTGGGCCTGCACAAAGCCCTGGAGGGTGCCGAAGGCACATTCCAGATCGTCCAGACGGGGGCAGCAGATATACTCCCCTTCCGCTCCCACCTTCTGGCCGGGCTGGGGATTGTACAGATACAGCTCGCTGCCCAGCACCTGGCCGGGCTCTGCGCCGGCGGCCTGGGCCACCAGCCGGTCAAAGCTGCCTTTGGCGCCGGCATCTCCCAGCAGGGGCAGCATATCGGTCTGTTTGGAATACTTCTTCCCGTCGTTGGCCTGGCGGTCCATATGGATGGCCAGATTGGGGATCACCAGCCGCAGGGGATCCAGAGTGACCAGACGGGTCTCCACCCCCTGGTCGGTCTCCACCAGCACCCGGCCTGCCACTCCCAGGGGACGGTCCAGCCAGGTGGAGCAGAGCATGCCGCCGTAGCCCTCGGTGTCCAGCATGGTGTAGAGCCCCGCGGCCTCCAGCTCGGCCCCGGGCTTTACCTTAAAGGTGGGGCAATCGCTGTGGCTGGAGGTGAGCAGAAAACCGCCCCACTCCCCGGCGGGCATGGCGAAAGCCACCACCGAGGACCGGTTGCGGGTGACGTAGTATTTGCCCTGGGGCTGCAGCTGCCAGGAGCGGCCCTCCTGCAGCCGGACAAAGCCGGCCTGATCCAGCATCCGGCAGACGGTGTCCACCGCATGGAAGGGGCTGGGGCTTTTCTCGATAAAATCAAACAGCTGTGCGTTGATGTCCATGATGCTTTCCTCTTTTTTATTTGATTACCTTTACTTCGTATTCCCGCACGCCCAGACCGATCTTCTCGGCATGAGCCAGGCAGCTCTCCCACTCGCTTTCGGGGGTGGTGTTGGTGAAGATATCCCCGTGGTCCACAAAGCCGGGAGCCTTCATGTTGTCGTCCAGCAGGCTGCCGCCCATGACGGGCTGGGCCTGGCAGGCGTCGGCACAGGCCTGGTCCAGAGCCACCGGGTCAAAGCTGGCAAACATACCCACATCGGGCACGATGGGCACATCGCTCTCGGCGTGGCAGTCGCAGTAGGGGGATACATCCATCACCAGGCTGATGTGGAAGCTGGGACGGCCGTCCACCACCGCTTTGGCGTACTCGGCCATCTTGCAGTTCAGCTGGGCGTTGGCGGCCCAGTTGCCGTTGTAGACCGCGTCGAAGTTGCAGGCGCCGATGCACCGGCCGCAGCCCACACACTTGTTGTGGTCGATGCTGGCCTTGTTGTCGGTGAAGGAGATGGCCCCATGAGCGCAGTTCTTGGCGCAGACGTGACAGCCGCGGCAGAGCTCCTGGTCCACCGTGGGTTTGCCGGAATTGTGCTGCTCCATCTTGCCCCGGCGGCTGCCGCAGCCCATGCCGATGTTCTTGATGGCTCCGCCGAAACCGGTGCTCTCGTGGCCCTTGAAATGGTTGAGGCTGATAAAGACGTCAGCGTCCATGATGGCCCGGCCGATCTTGGCGGTGGTGACATACTGGCCGCCCTCCACCGGGACCTCCACGTCGTCGGTGCCCTTGAGGCCGTCGGCGATGATCACATGGCAGCCGGTGGAGAAGGGAGAAAAGCCGTTTTCATAGGCGGCATCCATGTGGTCCAGAGCGTTTTTGCGCCGGCCCACATACAGGGTGTTGCAGTCGGTGAGGAAGGGCATACCCCCCAGGCTCTTGACCACATCCGCCACCACCTTGGCATAGTTGGGGCGCAGATAGGCCAGGTTGCCCGGCTCGCCGAAATGGATCTTGATGGCCACCATCTTCTTCTCCATATCGATATTGCCGATGCCGGCAGCCCGGATCAGCTTTTCCAGCTTCTGCAGCACACTGGTGCCGGGACGGGCCCGGAAATTGGTAAAATACACGACAGACGGTTTCTTTTCCATTCTTCTTCTCCCTTTCACATTCCTGTGTTTTGTAATAAAAGCAAAAAGATATACTTTTTGTATTATCTCGTCAGCCGATCCGCCACGAAGGCCTCTCCGGGCAGCAGCTGGATCTCCAGCCCCATCCGGTCCCGGCCGGGGCAGCCGTGGAAGTCGCTGCCGGCGGAAAAGAGAATCCCTCTTTCCCGGGCGGCCCGGCGCAGCCAGCGGCGGCGTTCCAGATCGAAATCCTTGTACTCGGCCTCCCAGCCGTCCAGACCACAGGGCTGCAGGCTGTCCAGCAGCCGGGCGGCTTCGGTGCGGCAGAGCCCCACCCGCCGGAACTTCCGGTACACCTCCAGGGGGTGCGCCCAGATGGCCAGGCCCCCTGCCTGGTGGATGGCCGCGATGCCCTCCGCCGCCGGGATGTTGGCCCGGGTGAGGGGCTCGGCGGTGGCCTCCACCAGGGCCAGGGCCTCTTCCAGTGCCGGGCCCGGCCGGCTGCGCAGTTCCCGCTCAAAATCGCTGAGCTGCAGCACTACGCCGCAGGCCCGGGGCACCTGCTCGGGAGGCAGGTGCCAGCCCAGCTGTTCCAGACCCTGGGCCAGCTGCTGCCACACCTCTTCCACCGCCCGGTTCCGCTTTTCCAGCAGACCGGTGAGAGCCGGGTGCCGGGGGTCAAAGCCGTAGCCCAACAGATGGATGGACAGGGGCTGGTCCATGCCGGGCCAGAGCTGTTCGGCACAGGTGATCTCCAGACCGGTGAGCAGCTTTACCCCGCCGCAGGCCTCGCCGGCGGCGGCGATCCCCGCCAAAGTGTCGTGATCGGTGAGGGCAGCGATTTCCAGGCCCTGCTGCCGGGCCCGCTCCATGACCTGGGCCGGGGACAGGGTCCCGTCGGAACAGCTGCTGTGCATATGCAGATCCACCTGCATACTCTTCACATCCTTTCCCTTTCAGCTCCGCCCTCAGGCCGGCTGCCGGAATACAAAGTAATACACCAGCAGCACCACGCCCAGCAAAATGCGGTAGATGCCGAAGATGCGGAAGCTGTGCCGCTTGACATAGCCCATCAAAAACCGGATGGCCACCAGCGACACCACAAAGGCCACCACCATGCCCACCGCCAGCACCGCCAGCTCGGTGCCGGTAAAGGCAAAGCCGAACTTGAGCAGCTTGAGCAGGCTGGCGCCGGCCATCACCGGGATGGCCAGAAAGAAGGTGAACTCGGCGGCCACGCTGCGGGTGGTGCCCAGCAGCAATCCGCCCACGATGGTGGCGCCCGACCGGCTGGTGCCGGGGATCATGGCCAGCACCTGCCACAGGCCGATGATGAAGGCGTCCCGATAGCTCAGCTTATCCAGGCTGCGCACCCGGGGGCGTTTGCCCTTGCGGTTTTTCTCCACCGCGATGAACAGCACGCCGTAGACGATGAGCATCACGGCCACCGTGATGAAATTGTAGAAATGGGCGTCCAGCCAGTCGTCCAGCAAAAGGCCCAGCACCAGCGCCGGCAAGGTTGCCACCAGAATGTGGAACCACAGCACCCAGGATTCCTTTTTAATATAGTGTTTGGATTTGTCGGCGGTAAAGGGCCAGATCTTATCCCAGAACAGCACCACCACCGCCAGGATGGCTCCCAGCTGGATCACCACCCGGAACATCTCCATAAATTCCTTGCTCTGGCTGAAATGCACAAACTCTTCAAACAGGATCATATGGCCGGTGCTGGAAACGGGCAGCCATTCGGTGATGCCCTCCACCAGACCGTAGAACACCGCTTTGATCAATTCCAGCAATGTTTGGGTCCACTCCATCTTCAAACCTCTTTTCCGGCGGCCGGGCCGCCTATGGTATGGCCGGCGCAGCACACCGCGCCGGTATCAGTATAACACAACACCCCCAAAAACAGAACTCCCCCGCCCTGCAAAAGGCCGATTTTGTCTTTTTGCACCGCTCCGGCGCATATCCCTGCCCCCGGCGGCGGTATACTACCAACAGAGGGCTGCGGCGGGCCCTCTTGCCCCTTGCGGGGAAAAGGATTATAATGAGGGCAGCTATCTCTCTTTTTTAATCCCGTGCCGGCGTATTATCCCCTGTCGGCACAGTGCCTTATGCAAGGAGGTTATCTGTTTGAATATCCTGATCATCGGCTGCGGCCGGGTGGGTTCCCATCTGGTGCGGACTCTGGAGGATCTGGGCCACGACGTTTCGGTGCTGGAAGGCGACGAAAAAAACGTGGATCGTCTGCTGTCCATGGAAAACCACGAGTTCGGCGGCATGGTGCAGATCGGTTCGCCCATTGACGAAGATATGCTGCGGCAGGCCGGCATCGAAAACTGCGACGCCGTGGCCGCCGTATGCCCCGAAGACAACATCAACCTTATGGTCTGCCAGATCGCGTCCGAGATCTTCCATGTGCCCCGCGTGCTGGCCCGGGTAGCCGACCCGGTGCGCAAAAAGATCTTTGCCGAGCGGTTCGGCATGCACATCATCTGCTCCACCAACCTCACGGTGGAAGCCATCCTCCGGGGTGTGCTCACCGGCAGCGAGGGCCGGCACCTCTCCATGGGGTCCAGCTCCATCGACTTCACCCCCACCGAACCCGACCCCGCTCTGCTGGGTCAGCCCCTTTCTCAGGTGGAGATTCCCACCGGCCAGGGCATTCTGGGCATTCTCCGGGCCAACGGCTCGGTGGAGCTCAACACGGTGCCCAGTCCCCTGATCCATGCCGGGGACCGGATCATTTACAGTTCCATGGCCGACTAAGGAGGAAGCAGTATGCATGTTTGTATTGTAGGCGCCGGCAAGGTGGGCTATTATCTTGCCAAGACCCTTCTGGAGCACGGCCATGACCCGGTGGTGATCGAACAGGACCCCCAGGCCTGCCGCCGCATCGCCAACGGCCTGGACATCCATGTGATCTCCGGCGACGGCACCAGCGTGAATATTCTCAAAACCGCCGGCTGCGACCAGTGCCATTCCCTCATCGCGGTCACCGGCCAGGACGAGGACAACCTAATCGCCTGCCAGCTGGCCAAACGGGTGTTCCACTGCAAGCGCACCGTGGCCCGGGTAAACAACCCCCGCAACGCCCATGTGCTGAAAAAGCTGGGTGTGGATATCGCCGTCAGCAGCACCGACAACATTGTGCGGATTCTGGAGCGGGAGGTGGAGACCACCGCCATCCGCCATCTGCTGAATCTGGCCGGCGGCACCGCCAGTCTGGTGGAGATCGCCCTGCCCGACAACTTCCGTTACAACGGCCGCACTTTGCTGGACATCCCCATCCCCGAGGACTTCAACATCGTCTCCATCACCCGGGACGGCGAACTGCTGATCCCCCGCGGCCAGACCATCCTGCGCTCCGGCGACCAGCTGGTCTGCGTCACTTTGGACGCCGCCCTGCACACCGTGGTACGGGAATGGCGGCTGCCCAACATCTGATTTTTTATTTCGCCCCTTCTGCGGCCGATCCGTCTTTTTTTGTGGACCGCGCCGCTTTTTTCATTGTGTGCCTGCTGTAAGCCGGCGCCGGTTTTGTATCCCTGTGCAAAGGAGGAATCCCCATGGAGATCCGCTGCCATACTCCCGGTGTGCGGGTGATGCAGCTGTGGGCCTGCGCGGTGCTGGCCCTGCTGGCGGTGCTGCTGTTCTGGCAATGGTGGTGGCTGGCGGCGCTGTTCTGGGCCGCGGCCTCCCTGGCCGCCTGCCTGGGATTGCAGCGCTGGGCTGCCTGCATCCGGCTCACCCTTTCGGGTGCCGAACTGCGGCTGGAAACCGGCTACTGGCTCCGGGTGGTGCGCCGCCAGCCGGTGTGGAGCCTGAGCAGCGTGCTGCTGGTGCAGACTCCTCTGCTGCGCCGGGCCGACGCCTGCATTCTGCTGCTGTACAGCACCCACAGCGTCTGGCTGCTTCCCGCGGTCCGGCTGGACCAGGCCCAGCAGCTTTCGCTGCTGCCGGGACAGGGAGGGAAATATCTGTGAGGCCATTTTCCCACTTTCACTTTTCATATTCCTTTAAGTATATTCGCCTGGCAATGATACTCTCCGTTGTTCCCCTGGTCCAGGCCCTGCTGGCCCTGGATATTCCGGGACTGACCTCCATTCTGGGGCAGGAGCTTATCATTCTGGCCGCCATCTTCACCTTTGCCCTGCTGCAATGGCGGGCGGCGGGCTACCACTGGGGCCACGGCCGCATCACGGTGCAGCAGGGGCTGCTGGTGCGCCGGCAGCAGGTGATCTCCCGGCCCATGGTGGCGGCGGTGCAGCTGCGCCGCCCCCTCCATTACCGGATTCTGGGGGCTTCCCAGGTGACCTTTTATTACAAGTACCGCCGGGACGCGGTGACCCTCTGTCTGCGCCAAGCCGAAGCCCTGGAGCTGGCCGACGAGATGATGCCCCTGCGCCGGGAGGACAATGTATTCCGGGCGGTGAGGGCCGAGCGGCTGCGGTTCGCGGTGCTGTCGGCCAACCTCATCACCACGGCGGTGCTGGCGGTGGTATCGGCCCGGCGGACCATCGACATCCTGGGAGAGGGCATCAACGAATTTGCCCTGACCAATCTGGCCCGGGTGGAAAAGCTGGTAGAGCAGGTGCTGCCGGTGGGCATGGCCTGGCTGTTTCTTTTGATCTTTCTGCTGGCCAGCGCGGCCTTTCTGCTCTCCTTTCTCCACACGGCGGGATTTTCGGTCTGCCGCAACGGCGGGGTGATTCTGGCCCGGGGCGGACTCATCACCAAAACCGAGCGCCGCATCCTGGCCAGCGCCGTATCCTGCTGCGACGTGCGCATCACCCCCATTGCCCGGCTGCTGCGGCGCAGTGCCGTCTATCTCCAGGCCGGGGGCTTTTCGGGGGATGACCTGCCCCTGATGGTATACAAGCGAGGAGCCGAGGACCAGCTGCAAAAGCTCATGCCGGAATTTCAGTTTTCCCGCAGCGGCTTTGCCCCCCTGCGGGGCCGCAGCCTGGTGCAGTTCCTCTGGCTGCCCGGGGGCGCCTTTCTGTTTGCGGCGGCCCTCACCGGTGTATCCGCCTGGGTCATGCCCCAGGTGGCTCCCCTGCTGGCTCTGCCCACCGTGCTGCTGGCCATAGGGACTTTGGTTTCCCTGGAGGGCTTCTTCACCGAAAACGTCCGCCGGGGCCCGGGCCGCACTCTGGAACTGAGCTACTCCCGGTTCCTCACCCGCCACCGGGTCTGTGTGTTCAGCCAGAACGCCGCCTTTGTCTTTACCCAGCACCCCCTGCTGGCCCACCGCCAGCGGTGCAATCTGCGGGTCCGGCTGCCCGCCCGGGGCAGCTTCCGGGTGCGGGGCCTGCCCGACTATCTGGCCCGGGAATTGCCCTTGATTATATAACAAATTGTATATTTCGTATTGTTTTATACAGTTATACCGGGATTTTCCCCTCAGATTCGGGGGATTTTTCCATACCATTTGTATATTTGATTTTCTTCATTCCAATTCGTATTTATTCCGAGGTGAATCTGCGTGTTTGACGCCATTGTATTTGATCTGGACGGCACTTTGTTGGACACCATCCAGGACCTGGCCAACGCGGCCAATTATGTATGCCGGCAAAACGGCTGGCCCCAGTACACCGTGGACCAGTACAAATATTTTGTGGGCAACGGCATCCCCAAACTGGTGGAGCGTTTCTCCCCCGCCGAGGCCCGCACCCCGGAGCGGCTGGCCCACACTCTGGATCAGTTTTCCCGGCGGTACGCCGCCCACAAAGCCGACGTCACCGCCCCCTATCCCGGCATCCCCGAGGCCCTGGAGCAGCTGCGGCAGGCCGGGGTGGTGCTGGGGGTACTGAGCAACAAGGAGGACACCCTGGCCCGGGCCATTGTGGAGCAGTATTTCGGCAGCGGTATCTTCGCCCATGTCCAGGGGGCTCTGCCGGGGCTGCCGGTGAAGCCCGATCCCACCACCCTCCGGGCCCTGCTGGCCCGGCCGGAATTTGCCGGACGCCGGGTGCTGTTTGTGGGGGATTCGGATGTGGACATCCTCACCGCCCGCAACGCCGGCCTGCCCGGCTGCGGGGTGCTGTGGGGCTTCCGCACCCGGCAGGAACTGGAATCCGCCGGTGCGGCTTACATAATCCAGCATCCCCACCAGCTGGTAGAGCTGGCGGCAATCTGAGCCCATCCGGGCGGCGGAAAACTTCCGCCGCTCTTTTTCTTTGCCTTGCGACGGCCGGCGCCGGAATGGTATACTGAAACCAAAGATGCCGCCCATAAGGCGGCCAATCCCCGGACCTTCATCTGCCCAGAAAGGAGCCCCGCCATGAAGTTCAAACCCTCTCCCCTGGCCTGTCTTGCGGCGGCCAGCTGTGTGTTTTCGGCGGTCTGTCTGTTCCGGATCGGCGCTCTGGAAAATCAGATCTCTTTGCTGGAGTCCAACACCTCCCACCAGTTTTCCATCCTGCGGGATGACATCAGCGAAACCCGCAGCCAGATGCGCAGCGCTCTGGAAGAACAGACCAATCTGTTCTCTTCTCAGTCCACCCAATACACGGAACTGGATATGAAAAACCGCCAGGTGTGGGTATCCTGCACCGTCTGTCCCAAGGAATACACCCCCGGCGTCACCCAGGCTTTTGCGGTTCTGGACGGCCAGCGGTATCCCCTGACGCTGGAGGGAGACGCCTATACCGGCCGGCTGCCGGTGCCTCTTTTTTCCGAAAGCCAGATCGACACGGTGCTGCTGGTGGAGGATGACGCCGTCCGCAGCCAGGCGGTGGAGTGGTATTTCAATCCCCTTTTTGACTACCTGCCCAATGTCTATCTCTCCTTTGACGGCGACGAGAGCGGCGTTCAGGAGGGGGGCTCCTGGACCCGAAAACTCCAGGGCCTGCTGACGGCAGAGGTCTACGCCTCCGGCTACACCCAGGTGGAACAGATGGATATTGTGGCCGTGCTGGACGGCGAGGAGATCTGGCGCGCCGCCGCCGACATCAGCTACCAGGGCCAGAAGGAATATGTGGACCGCTACAACAAAGGCCGCAGTTCCGCCATCGCTATGCCCGCGCCGGAGGACTACAACCAGGGCAAGGGAAGCAGCTTTTACTTTTATCTGGACCAAAGCTGGCAGATTCCTGCGGGCAGTTCCCTGCAGCTGTATGCCGATATCACCGACCATCACGGCCTGCACTACTGGGCCCTTGGCGGCGCCTACACGGTGGACAGCCAGGGCAGACTGGACATAGACCACGAGCTGCTCTATCTGGACTGCAGCGTCTACGACGACCAGGGGCAGATGCTCTGGCAGGCCGACGACCGGCTGTTCCGCTGACTTTCCCCCATACCGCAAAAAGGCGGCCCGGCTCTCCCACACAGGGAAAGCCGGGCCGCCTTTTTATTGTTCTTTTACGCTTTTCACCGAGTCGAAGCTGCCGGTGCGGGGATTTTTGGCCATGTGGATATAAACCACCACATACCCCGCCAAAGTAAACAGCATCATACCGCCGCAGATTGCAATGAGGCTGTTGGCCAGCATCCCGGGAACGCTGGGCCAGAAGGTCAGCACCAGAGTCACCAGATAAAACACCGTGGTGCAGACCTTGCCGAACCACATGGCGCCTCCCAGCTTCTTTTTGCGCCGCAGCATCACCGCCCCGGCCACCGCCATAAAGCCTTCCTTGCACAGGCAGATGGCCAGCACCGCCCACAGCAGCGGAAACCGCAGGGCAAGACAGAGCAGCACCGCCGCCTCGGTAAGCTTGTCCGCCACCGGGTCCAGCAGAATGCCGATCTCGGTGATCATGTCAAACTTGCGGGCGATCTTGCCGTCCAGCAGGTCGGTGAGGGCCGACAGCCCCAGGGCCAGCCCCGCCAGCCAGTAATTTTCATGGAGATACTGCCAGATAAATACCGGAATAAACAGAAACCGGAAATAGGTCAGGATATTTGGAATATTCAAAAGCTCCTGCCAGGTTGGTTTTTTGGTCATGGAGATCCTCCCTCTACCGCCTTTTTCTCTCCCTGCCCCTGTGGGGAGAGTTTTCAACATTTCGTCCCCTATTTGTTGAAAACTCCGTCTCTGCCGCTGTAAGCCCGGCAATCTGCCGGGGAAACGGAGCATTCTGCTTATACAACGAGGGCAGGCGGTTTTTCATTTCATTTTTCTGCCAGAGTTTGGCAGCCGCTGCCTTTTGCGAAAAGAAAAAAGCTCTGCAGACTTGCTGCAGAGCTTTTGGTGACCCGACCGGGAATCGAACCCGGGTTACCGCCGTGAAAGGGCGATGTCTTGACCGCTTGACCATCGGGCCATATAAGCAGAGCCGAGTGTGTTTGAGCACTCGGCTCTGTATGTTTGGTAGCGGTAACTGGATTCGAACCGGTGACACTTCGGGTATGAACCGAATGCTCTAGCCAACTGAGCTATACCGCCACATTCGCGCCGTACTTAGCAGCGCATTTCATATTATACTGAAAAGGGGTGCGGTTGTCAACACTTTTTTAAAAATTCTTTTTGTTTTTTTCAAAAATCCCTT
>DXDW01000130.1 GCA_019115305.1 Candidatus Anaerofilum excrementigallinarum | reverse complement strand
GTCCAGTTCTTCCCCGAAGCCCATCTGCCCGCCGCAGCCGCCGCCCGAAGCGAAAACAGCCCGGTGCAGATCGGCTGCCAGGGCGTCTATCGCCAGGACGTGGCCCCCGGGGGCAACTTCGGGGCCTTCACCACCAATCTCCCAGCCGCGGCCGCCGCGGCTCTGGGCTGCGGCTGGGCCCTCATCGGCCACTGTGAGGAGCGCAACGACAAGGCGGGCATCCTGGCCGAAGCCGGGGTCACCGACACCGCTGCCGTCAATCGCATCCTCAACCAGGAGGTGCTGGCCGCCCAGGCCCGGGGCTTGAAGGTGCTCTACTGCATCGGCGAAAAGAGCGAGGAACAGGCCCAATGGGAAAAGGTGCTGGGAGACCAGCTGGAAATCGGCCTGGCCGGAGCCGACAAGAGCCGGGTAGTCATCGCCTACGAGCCGGTCTGGTCCATCGGGCCGGGAAAGACCCCCGCTGACGCCCCCTATATCCAGAAGATCGCCCGGTTTGTCAAAGAGCGCACCGGCGGGCTGGATGTGGTCTACGGCGGCGGCCTCAAGACCGACAACGCCGCCATGCTGGCCTCTATCCCCGAGATCGACGGCGGGCTCATCGCCCTCACTCGCTTTTCCGGGGAAATCGGCTTTTACCCCGCCGAATATCTGGAGATCATCCGCCTGTATCTGGGCGAATAACAAGAAAGGAAATCTGCCATGAAACTGGATTTTGAATACGGCCACGGCTTTATGAGCGCCGAACTGCCCGACACCACCGATGTATTTATCCCCGGGGTCACCGTCCCCGACCCGGCCTGCATCGAGCAGACCTGGGACGCCCTCTACGCCGCCACTCTGGAGAGTATCCGCCATCCCATCGGCATGCCCACTTTGACCCAGCTGGCCCACAAGGGCAGCAAGGTGGTATTCGTCATCCCCGACATCGTCAAGGGCGGCAACCAGCCCGCCAGCCACCGCAAGGTGGCCATCCGGGCCTGCCTGGACGAGCTGTACAGCGTAGGTGTGGAGAAAAAGGACATTCTGCTGCTGTTTTCCAACGGCCTGCACCCCCGGGCCACCGTGCCGGAGATGAAAACCATTCTGGGGCCCGAGCTGTTCGGGGAGTTTTACCCCTCCGGCCAGATCACCAGCCACGACTCGGAAGATTACGACAATCTGGTGGACCTGGGCTACACCCCCCAGGGCGACCATGTGATCATGAACAAATACGTCTACGACGCCGACCTGGCCATCCTCATCGGCCACACCCAGGGCAACCCCTACGGCGGCTATTCCGGGGGCTACAAGCACTGCGCCACCGGCATCAGCCATTGGAAGAGCATCTCGGCCCACCATGTGCCCCAGGTGATGCACCGGCAGGACTTCGTCCCCGTTTCCACCCACAGCGAGATGCGCCACAAATTCGACCAGCAGGGCATGTGGA
This sequence comes from Candidatus Anaerofilum excrementigallinarum, assembly GCA_019115305.1. GTDB lineage: Bacteria > Bacillota > Clostridia > Oscillospirales > Ruminococcaceae > Anaerofilum > Anaerofilum excrementigallinarum. The sequence continues at coordinate 71,203 of DXDW01000130.1, read as the reverse complement.
TGGAGGAAAAGATGGGCAAAAAGTTCTTCTGCTGCGACGCCGTGCTGGATACCAAGTCCCGGCAGATCGAGATCAACTCCGGCTGGGCCAAGGAGATGCAGCCCATCAGCTGGAAAACCGCCGACAAGCGCACCTACGTCCACTGGGCCGAGAAAAAGTACGACGTGGTGGTCTTCGGTATGCCCACCAATTTCCACTACGGCGACGGTATGGGCACCAACCCCATCCAGATGATGCAGGCCCTCTCGGCTCAGGTCATCCGCCACAAGCGGGTGCTGGCCGACCACGGCGTCTTCATCGTGTCCAGCATCTGCGACGGCTGGTTCCACGAGGAGCGCTGGCCCTATCTGAAAGAGCTGTACGAGATGTTCCAGCACGATTCCATGAACATCCTGCCCGACATGAACCGCTACGGCGAGTACTTCGCCACCAACCAGGAGTACATCCGCAAATACCGGTTCGCCAACGCCTTTCATCCCTTCCACGGCTTCTCCATGATGAGCTGCGGCCATCTGGCCGAGGAGCACACCAGCGCCATCTACATCGTGGGCGCGCGCGAGCCGGGCATCGCCCGGGGCATGGGTCTGAAGACGCGCGCGACCTTCGAGGAGGCTCTGGCCGACGCCATGAAGAAGTATGTGGGCCCCAATCCCAACATTCTGGCCTTGCCCCAGACCTTTACCACCGCTTCCGTCCATCTGTGCATGAAGGACCCCAGCCAGAACAGCCATACCCGGGACAGCGCCCCCGCCCATCCCTGCGGCGGCTGAGGAAAGGAGAGAGAATATGCTGCAGCTGTTTGTCAAGGACGAAACAAACGCCCTTTCCGCCGGCCAGCTGGAAAAAGCCCTGGCCGACGCCGTCCCTCTGCTGGACGCCTGCCGGGCCGGCCATGCCCAGTATGCCGACAGCCTGGGCTGGCTGCGGGTGGAGGAATGGGCCGGGGAGCAAAAGCGGGCCGAGATCAAGGCCCTGGCCCAGTCCATCCGCCGGAAGGCCGACGCCTTTGTGCTCATCGGGGTGGGCGGCTCCAACAACGCCGCCCGGGCGGTGCTGCGGGCCCTGGACCCCGCCGGCCCCACCCAGGTGCTCTGGGCCGGCAACACCCTTTCGGCCTGGGAGTTCAACCGGCTGCTGGAGCAGCTGGAAGGCCGGCAGGTGTACATCGACTGCGTAGCCAAAAACTTCGAGACCCTGGAACCTGGTTCTGCCTTCCGGGTGCTGCGCCAGTACCTGAAAAAGCGGTACGGGGAAGAAGAGGCCGCCCGGCGCATCCTCTGCACCGGTACCCCCGGCAGCCAGCTGGATGCTCTTTGTAGCCGGGAGGGCTATGCCTTTTTGCCCTTCCCGCCCAACATCGGGGGCCGGTTCACCGCTCTCAGCGGGGTGCACCTGCTGCCCATGGCGGTGGCCGGGGTGGACATCGACGAATTGGCCCGGGGCGCCGCGGCCATGGAACAGCAGCTGCGCACCCAGCCCGCCGGGGAAAATATCGCCCTGCGGTATGCAGTGCTGCGCTGGCTTTACGGCCGGAAGGGCTATAAGGCCGAGATGCTCAGCGCCTTCGAGCCCCGGCTGGCGGGATTTTTCCAGTGGTGGCAGCAGCTTTTCGCCGAGAGCGAGGGCAAGCAGGGCAAAGGCCTGCTGCCGGTGACCGGGGAATATTCCGAGCAGCTGCACAGCCTGGGCCAGTTTGTCCAGGAGGGTACCCCGCTGCTCTTTGAGACCTTCCTGGATGTAAAAGAGCCGGGAGCAAAGGACAGCCTGGTCATCGGCGGCACCGATGTGGCCGACGGATTCGGCTATCTGGGCGGCAAGGACTTCTGGCAGGTGAACCGGGCCAGCTTCGAGGCCACCCGGGCCGCCCACAGCCAGGTGCTGCCCTGTCTGACTCTGGCCATGGACCGGCTGGATGCCTTCCACATGGGCCAGCTGTTCTACTTCTTCGCCTTTGCCTGCTATCTCTCGGCGGAATTGCTGGGGGTCAACCCCTTCGACCAGCCGGGTGTGGAGGCCTATAAACAGCGGATGTTCCGGGCCCTGGGCCGCTGAGCCCGCCCGATCCAAACAGGAAAGTGGTGAAATCATGGAACTCTACAAAGACAAAAATGCCCCGATCTCTGAGCGGGTGGAAGACCTGCTGGCCCGGATGACCTTGGAAGAAAAGGCTGCCCAGCTCTGCGGCAACCTGCCCGGAGCCTTTATCCGCGGCGGCGAGGTGGACAAGGACCAGCTGCGCCGGCTGTTCCCCCACGGCCACGGCCGGTTCACCCAGTATTCCCTGGCCGGCCTCACCGATCCCGCCCGCATCGCCCACATCAGCAACGAGGTGCAGCGGTATTTTGTGGAGGAGACCCGGCTGGGCATCCCGGTGGCCTTGCAGAGCGAAAACCTCTGCGGCTATCCCGGCGCGGGTGGTACTTTGTTCCCCTCCATGCTCAACCTGGCCTCTACCTGGGAGCCGGAGCTGGCAGAGCAGATGAGCGCCGTCATCGGCCGGGAATGCCGGGCGGTGGGCATCAACTCGGCTATGAGCCCGGTGATCGACGTATCCCGTGACCCCCGGTGGGGCCGCACCTACGAGACCTTTGGCGAGGACCCCTATCTGGTCACCCAGATGGGCGTGAACTACATCAAGGGCATGCAGGGGGACAAGGACCAGGGGGTGGCCTGCATCGCCAAGCATTTTCTGGGCTATGCCGAGACCCAGGCGGGGCTCAACTGCGCCGCCGCCCGCATCAACGACCGGGAACTCTACGAAACCTTCGCCACCCCCTTTGAAGCGGCGGCCAAGGAGGCCGACGTCAGCGGCATGATGGCCAATTACGGCGAGATCGACGGCCTGTGCGTTTGCGCCAATCCCAAGATCGCCCGCACTCTGCTGCGGGACACCATGGGATTCCGGGGCATGCTCACCAGCGACGGCGGCGGGGTCATGCGGCTGTGGAGTTTTTATCACCTCACCCGCACCTATCCCGAAGCCGGCCTGCTGGCCAAAAAGAGCGGGGTGGACACCGAGATCCCCGTGGGCGCCGGTTTCGCGGCTTTGCCCGAGTATGTGCGACAGGGAAAACTGGAGGAGAGCGTGCTGGACGAGTCGGTGCGGCGCATCCTCACCATCAAGTTTGAATACGGCCTCTTCGACCACCCCTATCTGGAGGAATCGGCGGTTCCGGCGGCCATGTCCCGCCCCGCCGACCGGCAATTGAGCAGCCGCATCGCCCGGGATTCCCTGATTTTGCTGAAAAACGACGGGACGCTGCCCCTGGCGCCCGGCACCCGGGTGGCCCTCATCGGCCCCCACGCCGACAGCCTGCGCTATCCCGTGAGCGGCTACACCTACCCCGCCTACATCGAGATGATCGAGGGCTTCCGCAGCCAGAGCAAGGTGAGCTTTGGAGGCATCGGGGACGAGATGGCCAAAAAGGAAAAAGAAAGCGGCCAAAAGGGCCAGGCGGCCAACCCCTTCGCCAGCATGTTCAGCCTGTTTGCCCCCGAGGATCTGGAAAAGCTGGGGGATATGAACAGCGTGCTGCGGGATATGGGCGCCGTGAGCCTGCGCCAGGCTTTGGAGGCCCGGCTGCCGGTGCGGTATGCCGCCGGCTGCGGCATCACCGACCCCGACACCTCCGGCTTTGCAGCGGCGGTGCAGGCCGCCCGGGAAAGCGATGTGGCGGTATTGGCTCTGGGGGGCAACTGCGGCTGGGTCAATGTCACCGGCGGCGAGGGCAAGGACCGCTCCAGCCTGGAACTGCCCGGGGTGCAGCAGCAGCTTCTGGAGGCGGTGGCCGCCACCGGCAAACCCGTGGTGGTGGTGCTCTACGGCCCGGGATGCTTTGCCATTCCCTGGGCGGAGGAACACGCCGGGGCTATCCTTCAAGCCTGGATGCCCGGCCCGGCGGCGGGCCTGGCGGTGGCCGACGTGCTGGACGGCACCGAAAATCCCGGCGGCAAGCTGCCGGTGACCGTTCCCCGCAGCGTGGGCCAGGTGCCCCTCTACTACAACCACAAGGTGGGCAGCGGCTACACCGACGGCGCCGACGGCATGGCCGCGGGCATCTTCTCGGGTGGCTATGTCAACGAGCCGGGGACTCCGCTGTATCCCTTCGGCTTCGGTCTGTCCTACACCAGCTTTGCCCTGGACGAATTGAAACTGGACGGCGCCCGGGTGCCCACCGACGGCCGGCTGACGGTATCCTGCCGGGTGACCAACACCGGCAGCCGGGCGGGCAGCGAGGTGGTGCAGCTCTACACCCATTTCCTGGACGCCCACGTCACCCGTCCCAACAAGTCTTTGAGGGGCTTTGTGCGGGTATGGCTCCAGCCGGGGGAGAGCCGGAAGGTCACCTTCCGCCTTTCCATGGCCCAGCTGGGCTACTACAACGAAAACATGGACTTTGTCACCGAGCCCGGTGAGCTGCAGGTGATGGTGGGCACCAGCGCCCACGATCTTCCTCTGCGCACCTCGGTCCAGCTGGTGGGCCAGCCGGCTCCGCTGCTGGGCCGCCGGGTATACAGCTGCCCGGCGAGCGTGGAATAACCCCCTTGCCTATGAAAAAAGCGTCCGGCCTTTTCCCGTTGGGGGAGAGGGCCGGGCGCTTTTTTCTGTCTGCACCGGATGGGACGGCGGAAAACGCCCTTTTTCTTGCAAAACCCACAGGGAAAGTTTATAGTTAATACTATACTCGTTATGTCTTTCACAGCGCTTTGTGCGCGGGGAGGAAGGGGTGTTTTCTATGACGGCAAAGGAAAAGCAAAAGGTATCGGCGGCCATTGCGCGGCAGCTGCAGGCTGCCGGGTTTATGCGGCTGAACCAGGTGCCCCGGCTGTTTGACCAGGAGGGCATCGACCGAGGACTCTACGCGGGCTCCGGGCTCAAGCGGTGGCTGGGGGAAAATTTTCCGGAATTTCGCATCGAGGGCAGCAATGGCCTGGAGACGGTGCATCCTGTCAAAATGAGCGGGGTGGATGCTCTGCTGGCGGCGGGCAAAGCGCTAGAAGAGGAGCTGGAGGGCGGCCGGGTGCTGCTCTCCTCCATTCCCCGTCTGCTGGAGGAAAGAGGCATCCTCTACCGGGAACTGAGCCAGGGCCAGAAGATGATCGACTGGCTCACCGCCAGTTTTCCCCAGTTTGCGGTGACCGACGACAACCTTTGGCTGGAGAAAAAAGAGAGCCAGACGAATACATCCAGCCCGGCGGCTGACCCTGCCCTGGCGGAGGTACAGCAGATGCACGGGCTGGCCTTTATGAACTGGTGGAGCAACAACCTCAAGCGGCTCAAGACCTTCCGGGAAGATCTGCCCAGTGAAAACCAGATCAAGGCCCAGGTGGCCCGCCGTATGGGCCGGGCGCTGCTGGGCGAGGAAGGATTGCTCACCATCCAGACCGAAGAGCCCCGGCGGGCCGCGCTGGACATCGGGCTGGAGTCGGCATCCCAAAGCCCCATCTACGCCATTTTTGAAGAGAACCCAAAAAACACCGATGGCACCAAACAGCCCTGGGCGCTGGTGGATTTTGTCGCCGCCGACCAGCCCACCGAGCTGGGGGAATGGGTGCGGATGCACTGCGCCGCCGGCCAGGGGGGATATTCTGCCTACGCGGCCCTGGCTGAACAAGCCGGCCAGGTCGGGCAGCTGTGCCGGGAACTGGAGCCGGCGCTGGAGGCGTATCTGGCCTGTCTGCAGGCCGGCCGTCTGCCCGCCGCTTCGCTGGCTGGCCGGATGAAGGAGCTGGAGGCTGCCGCCGATCAGCTGCGCCAGACCTACCAGGCCGCCTGGAACGAGCCTTTGGCCGATGATGCCACCCTGGAGCAGATTCTGGAGCGGGCCGACAGCAAAAATGCCCTGCTGCAGCAGCTGCACACGGCGGTGGAGCAGTTCGAGGCCCTGGCGGTCCAGGCCGACCAGCATCTGCAATCCTACAAGCTGCCCCTGCCCGAGGATGGACTGTCGGTGCCCCTGCGGGACGCCGCCCAGCTGCGCAGCCAGTGGGAGGAGCTGGCCAGCGAGGAGCAGATGGCTGCCTTTATCGACAGCTTCCGGCAGCTGCTGACCGCCTACCGGGCCATGCGCCAGGTGATGCAGGCGTCCCAGCTCACCCCTGAGGTGGACAAATGCATCGAGGAACTGCTGTCCCATTTCCCCCAGATCACCTACAAGGTGGCGGTGCTCTGCATGGTGAATGCCGAGCCCGAGAGCTATGGCTATCTCGACCAGCTGGAGCCCATCGGCCAGCTGTTGGAGGAGTGCGCCGGCAGTGTGCGCCAGGCTGCGGCCGCCGGCAGCGGGGCCGAACTTTCCCCCGCGCAGCTGCTGGATCTCTGCCTGGCGGGAAAGGCCGACGGTATGCTGCTGGCCGACCAGGCCCGGCAGATCTGCCCCGATGACGAGCTGCTTCAGATGCTGGTTTTCGGCCGTCTGGATCAGCTTCCCGGCTATTTCCAGGCCCACCCCGACCATCCGGCCAACACCCCCGACCTGGCCCAGCGCATCGCCCGGCTGCCCGCCGATCTCACCTGCTGCGCCGCCGCCCGGCGTCTGTGGGAAATCGTGGGCAATCGGGACCGCCTGGCCGAGATCTACTACACCATGGGCCTGATCTGCGATGGTGCCCGGGCCGCCAAGGGGCTGCTGGAAATCTACCGCCAGCAGCAGGACACCGACGCCTTTGAAAAGGTATATCGGCATTTTGGCGCCGAGTGTGACGGCGGCATCGAAAATCAAATCTTTTATCTGGGCATCCTCTGCCAGCGCTCGCCCCAGCAGGCGCTGGAGTATGCCCGGGACAACTATTGCCTTCTTTACCTGCCCCAGAGCCTGGAGCTGCTGCTGGGGCTGCCCGCCGACTGCCTGGAACAGGAGGAGCGGGAACGGCTGGCTGTCCGCCGGCAGACCTTTGCCGCCGACGCCCCCCGCAACCAGCTGGAAAGTGCCCTGATTGCCGGTGATCTGCAGGGGGCCCGTCAGTTGGCTGAACGGCCCGACGAGCTGGCCGCCATGGGGTACACCGAGCGGGAGATCCAGCGCATCGCCCAGGCTGCCGAGAGCGAAAGCAGCCAGTCCGCCGCCGGTTTGCCCGCCGACTATGCCGTGGGTCTGCGGCTCTACCGTTTCCAGCGCAACCTCCACGGCCTGGCCGAAGGCTATATGTGGCAGGGCCTGGCCCAGGACCGGAGCATTGTGGCCACCCATCTGCTGCTGGTGCTGGCCGACGAAAAACGCTGGCAGGAGTGCTGCCAGCTGTACGAGCATTTCCAGTCCCTGTATGCCGAAAACACCAGCTGCCGCAAGCTGTATCTGGTGGCGCTGCTACAGGGCGGCATGGCCGCAGCCCCGGCCTATATCCGGGCCAATCTCCAGGATTGTCTGTCCTTGGTGAACACCGAGGCCATCGTCCGGGCCAGCCTGCAGCAGGCGGCCGGGCGGCCGGGGGCCCTGGGGGAGTTCTGCACCGAGCTGCTGCAGCTGGCCGGCTGTCTGGATGACCCTCTGGTCCGGGGCGTGGTACTGCTGGACCGCACCCTGCGGGAATATGCCAGCCCGCTCTACGCCAAGGAAATCGGCCTGCCGGATCAGCTGGCCAATGCCATCGGCAGCGTCTATCAGTCGGATAACTATCCCCACGGCGCCACCGCTGTGGACATCGCCCGCCGGTGCATGCGGTTTTTCGGCACCTACAAGGGGGTAGCCGAGGCTTTTGCCCGGTTTGCCCAGCCCGATGCCGCCGCCGATGAATGCCTGTGGGACATTTACCAGGCCATGGGGGAGGAATCTTTGCAGATCGAGCTGCTCCAGGGGTCGGAAGCCCTGCGCACCAAGCACCGGGAGCAGTATCTCTCCATGCTGTTCCGCCGGGGCCGCTACGCCGCCTTTTTGCAGGCCTGCGGCCAGGAGCAGCTGGATGGCCCCGGTCAGCTGCAGGCCTTTATCGCCCGGCTGCAGCTGGATGCCGCCGATCCGCGGCCGCTGCCCGGACTGTCGGATTTTGCCGGCCGGCAGCAGGCCGACGACTGGTTCCGCCAGTGGGGCGGTCTGCTGACCGCCAGCCTGCTGGCCGCCGGCCGCATTGCCGACGTGGGCCGGGTGCTGGAAAACTTTGAAGGCTGGCTGGACAGCTTCACCGCCGACGAACTGCGGCAGGTGGTCACCGGCGGCGGCGCAGCAAGCCAGGCCGATCTGGCCGCGCTGCAGCAGGAGGCTTTGCAGGGCGGTCAGTTGTCTTTGGCTCTGTATATCTACAATGTTTTAGGGGTAGGGCAGCTGCAGGAGCTGTCCGACCAGTATGCCCAGGGGGAAAATGCTGCTCTGGAGCAGTCCGACGACGCAGGAAAGCTGGCCATTCTGGGCCGGCTGCGGCTGCTGTACGACGGGCGGCTGCCCGCGGTGTCGGTGCAGCTGAGTCTGCTGCGGGTCAGGCAGCTGGAGGCCGACGACACCCTTTCCGACAGCCAGAAAGCCGCGGCAGTAGGGAAGATCATCGCCGATTATCCCCCCGATCCCGCGGCCGTGGCCCAGCTGCTGCCCCTGCTGGAACAGCAGAGCCTGGGAGGCGATGCCGCCGTATACACCCCGCTGGCCGATTTGGCCGGGCGCATGGAGCAGCCCGGGCAGATTGTGGCCTATTTCCAGCAGCGGCTGGAGGCCTGGGGCGTCCAGCAGCAGGAGTTTGCCCTGTTTGTGCTGCGTTTTTGGGTCAGCGTCTTTGCCGAGGGCCGGTTTGACCCCGCCCTGGTGGAGCCGGCGGCCCGTCTCTGCGCCCGGTGTGTGGAAAAATACCGCAGCGCCGAGAGCATCCTCTGCCTGTATTTTGCCGAGAAGGCCCGGGGCCGTCAGCGCTACGCCGACTATGCCCTGCGTGTGCTTGCCGATGTGAGCAACGACATCACCGGCAAGGTGCTGGACGAAATCATCTATACCCAGCTCCAGGACCGCTGGCAGGACTCTCTGCCCGGCTACCTGGATCTGTTCAAGCAGGTCCTCAGCGACTGCACCGTGGAGGAGATCGACGAATACATCCGGTTCGCCGGCATTCTGGCGGTGGCCGACGCCGGCGAGCTGGTACAGCTGCAGGCGTCCCTGGCCGAAGGGGAGCCCCGGATGCTGTCCGAGCAGAACAGCGGCGCGGTGGTCAACATGCTGTTTGCCTGGCCCCAGAACGCCCAGGTGTGGCAGCAGTGCACCCGCCTGCCCCTGCAGGACGTGCCCGAAAGCTATGCCAAACTGCTGTATCTGGCCAGCCGGGCCGGGGCGGGCGTCTGGCGGGAATGCGCCGAATACTGCGAAAAATACCAGCAGTACGATCTGCTGCTGCAAACCCTGGGAGGCTGGGCCGCCAGCAGCGAGCCCGGACAGAGCACCGAGTGCCGCAAGTTCCTGGAGGAGCGGCTCACCGACCAGCCCGACTATTTTGACCGCTGGGCCGGCAGCGAGGCGCTGCTGCATATCTCCCAGAGCCTCTGCGATCGGGTACAGCTTGCCGAGCAGGAGTTCCACGCCACTTTGCGGGCGGTGACCCTCATCGCCGTCAAGACCGGGTTTGACCAGGCAGTGGAGCATCTGCTGGACCGGTTCGGCAATGCCCTGCTCACCGGCGGAAGCAACATCGGGGTGGTGCTGGCAGTGCGGCTGCTGCTGGAAGGCCGCTGGCAGCAGGCCCGGGATGTGCTGGCCCTGCTGGGCAGCGCCATCGTCAAAATGAATTACAGCCAGCTGATTGTCAGCCTTTCGGGCAAGACCCCCGAGGAACTGGCCCAGTGGGCCCAGGCCACCGAAAACCGCATCACTTTGGAGCTGGTGCTGCCCGACGGCAACCGCCCCAGCCTGGAGCAGATCAACGCTGTGGCCTACAACGGCATCCGGGCCGGTCAGCAGAAGGAGACCGCCGCGGTGCTGTTCCAGATGCTGGCCGTCTTCCCCAACGACCACGGCATCTGCAACGCTTTGTATGACCTGTGCTGCACCCGGTTTGAGGGCTATCTGCCCCTGCTGCACCGCACCCTGCGGGAGCTGGTGGCGGTGCGGCCCGGGGTCAACGCCGCCAGCTATTACCGCCGGGATCAGAAGCAGTATGCCCGGATGCTGGCCGTGCTGGACGCCCTGCTTATCTCCAACAGCCAGACCAGCCAGGCGCCCGACTACGATTTCACCCGGTCCACCGGCGAATACTACCGCGCCAACGCCGGGGGCGTTTCTCCCCGGGACGTCAGCGACGTGACGGCGGCCTACAACGACGTGCGGTCTGCTCTGCAGAACCGCAGCCCCGACGAAGTGCGGCGGCTCAGCGAGGGCTATCTGGCCCTGCTCACCTCCAACTGGCTGCCTTTGCTGCGCCAGGCCTGGGAGCGGCAGGAGCAGCCCGGCCGGGAACTGCAGTGCACCGTCCAGGATCTGGAGGACCTGGGCTTCGGCCGCAGCGCTCTCCGTCTGCTGGTCGCTCTGCCCGCAGACCAGCGGACCGCCTTTGTCCAGTGGCTGTCGGCCTGGGACGGAGGTTCGCTGCTGCCTTTGCGCCGCCGCCAGCAGGCCGCCTTTGTGGCGGAATTCTATGCCGCGGGCTGGCTGGACAAGCTGGAGCAGCAGATGGGCAGCGAAAAGCTGGCTGCTCTGCTGGCCGATCCCTTTGAGGATTACAGCCTCTGCGACTTCCTCATCCGCCGCCATCTGGATGAGGCAATCGCCCAAAACCTGCCCAGTGTCTACCCCCTGGCCTGGATGATGGGCGCCATGACCTGTCACCAGGGCTTTACAAACGAGCTGGCAAAGCGGGCCGAAGCCGTCTTTACCCGCACCGACGACTCCCTGGCCTATCTGCTGTACGGGGCGCTCTGCCGGGTGGTGCGCGACTTCGACCTCAAACCGGTCCAGCTGACCTACCGGGTGGACAACCGCAAGCAGCTGGCCATCTACGAAACGATGCACCGGTTGGCCGGTCTGTTTGCCGGGGACAGCCAGCAGCTCGCCGAGGCGGCCTCTGGCCAGCTGCCTGTCTGGGACTGCCTGAATCTGGTTCTGGAGCTGCTGAGCACCAGCCGCTCCGACGAGGTGCTGCGGCTGGCCAGTCTGCTGAGCCGGGACAACGCCCGCCTGGTCCGGGCGGTGCTGTTCATCATGGACGACAGCGGTTCCGACCAGGAGAAGATGGAGCTGGTGGACGAGTTTGCAGACGACGTTACCAGGCTGTATTTCTGCTATGTGCTCAAATATCCCTACAATCCCTTCCGGCCCAAGGGCGCCATCAAGATCAGCTATTGCCTGCAGAACCTGGATATGGCCGACCAGATCAACCGGCGGTATATGCAGCTGGTGAAAACGTTGGCCGCCTGCAATAGCGACGCCATCGTGGATGGCCGCGCCCTGCTGGCCCACACCATCCTGATCTCCAACCGGTGCAAGGAGGGCGCCCGGGTGCCCCAGAAGGATCCCTCCCTCTGGAGCGGCCGCCAGCGTCCGGGGGCCGAGGATGACCCCGCCGGGCATCTTCCCGCCTATGCCGAGGGCCTGGAGCCCCTGGCCGGGGTCGACCCCGCTGCCCTGGAAGAGCAGCACCGGGCCATCCAGGCTTTGGCGAGCAATCTGCGGCGCAAGCGGGAGCTGAGCCAGCGCATCTACCAGGCCAGCCTGGCCGGCGGTTATCGTCCCCAGATCGAGGACGCCCTGCTGCTGTTTGGGGTGGACCACTACAACCTCTGCCTGGCAGAAAAAGACCGGGAAGCGGCCACCGAAACCCTGTTTGAGCTGGCCACCATGCTCAAGGGGGGCGCCGGCGAGGGCTACGGTGCCCGGGAGGCCCGGCAGGCCATGCCTGCGGCTCTGTTCGATCTGCTGATCTCCTTCTCCTCCCTCCAGCCGCTGCTGGACAGCTACGGCTCCCACCGGGGCCTGTGGCAGTTTATGCGCGGCCTGCTGGCCGACCCGCTGCAGGCGGCCTGTGTAGGCCAGATCTACCAGGTGCTGGAAAACCTTTGCAGCAGCTATTCCTACAACGGCCAGGAAAATCTGGAGGCTCTGCGCCAGGCGCTGTCCGACAACTACTTTGCTCTGGAAAAGATCGAGACCAACCGCTGGATGGAACTGAAAAACCGGGTGCAGAAGCTGATCAACGACGAGATCAACGAGCTGGACCACCGCCCGGTGCTGGATGTGCAGGTGTTCAACAAGGGCCTGCAGGACAGCGAGGGCCATCTCTACGGCATGGTCACCAACATCGGTCAGGCTGCCGCCGAGGAGGTGGCGCTGCAGGCCAGTTACAGCAACGACACCCGCAGCAGCCAGTATCTGGTGCGCCGGATTCTGCCCGGCGCGCAGGTGGTGTTTGAGGTGGACTATTCCGCCGGGGATGCCCAGCAGCTGGACTATTTCCTCAACCTGGCCTTCCAGTACAACGGCAAGGTGTCCTCCCAGCTGGCCCGCAAAGGGCAGCTGGAGATCGCCCCGATGCCTGCGCCCACCTATCCCGACAACATTTTGTGCAGCAACGCCAACGGCATCGATTTTGCCGTGGACCCCAAAACCGGCGAGATTTACAGCCCCGAATTCATCGGCCGCAAACAGGAGACCGCGGCCCTGCGGGGACTGGTGGAGGGCAGCAGCTTTGCCCAGTACAAGAGCGCTTTGCTCTACGGCGTGCGCCGCACCGGCAAAACCACCTTGCTGAACTATTTCGCCACCTATATCACCGAAAACTGCCCCGACGTCATCTGCGTCAAGACCGACTGCCAGACCCTCAGCGCCGCCGACTGCATCCAGTATGTGTTTGTGGACCGGGTCATTGACATTGTCCAGCGCCAGCTGCCCGACCTGGCCCTCAGCGACGGCTGGGAGCGGCTGCGCCAGACCTGGTCCTCCGGCGCCTTCTGCGCCGACCAGCACCCCGAGCGGCTGAGTTTGTTCTACTACGACGTGAAACAGCTCATCGGGGACCGGGGCCTGTATCTGGTCATCGACGAGGTGGACCGGCTGTTCCAGCGGGTGGAAGAAAACCACAACCTCTACCAGCGCAACCTGGACAGCCTGTTCGGGGCCATCAGCGAGATGCTCAACAGCACCGAGTGCCGCCAGTGCGTCCACTTTGTGCTCTGCGGCTCCAACTGGCTTATCCGCTACAATCTCAAGGGAGACAAGGTCAACCAGCTGTTCCAGCGGTTCGGCAAGCAGGTCATCGAGATCGGCAAGCTGCCCGAAGAGGACGCCAAGGCCCTGATCCGCACCCCCTACCGGGCCTATCCCGAGCTGGTCATCACCGCCAGCGCCATGGACTGGATCTGGGGCTATGTGGGCGGCCTTGCCTGGCACACCAAGCTGCTGGGCGAGGAGGCCATCAAGCGGGCCAAGCAGGACTACCGCAGCGTGGTCTATCCCTCCGACGTGCAGCAGAGTCTGCCCAAGGTGGTAAACGAGCAGTGGTGCAAGCAGTTCTACGAGGGCTGCGAGGGCCGGACGGAATACCAGCTGCTGGACGCCATGCAGAGCCTGGCCAGCAAGCGGGAGGGCTATGTCCATCTCAACAGCCTTTGCCAGCGGCTGGGCTGGGAGCCGGTGGAGGTGCAGAAAGCCATGGTGGTGCTGCGGGAACTCAAGGTAGTGGCCCAGCACCCGGCGGACCAGAAGCTGTTCCGCTTCGAGCTGGACATCTACCGCCGCTTCTTCCGCACCTGCCCGTCCCAGTTTGAGCAGATGCCCGAGGAACCCGACATTTTCCAGAAAAAACAGGACCTGAGCACCGCTGCGGCCCCGGCAGCACAGCCGGTTTCGGCTGCGCCCACTGCCCCCGCCGCCCCGGTTGTCCAGCCGGCTGCCGGTCTGTCCTCCGATGAGGAGGAATGGGACCCCTTTAGCGATACCTGATATACCAACAGATGCCGGCCCTTCGGGGCCGGCGGAGAGGAGAATCACCCGATATGAATCCATTTGCAAGCCGATGGCCCCTGGAATCCCGCCAGGACTGGGCAGGCTGCGACAGGGCTTTTGAGCAGCTGCAGGAATACATCAGCCAGAGGGTCAATGTCTGTGTGCTGGGGCCCCAGGGCAGCGGCAAAAGCTCCCTTCTCAACTGCTTTTTCAGCTTTCCCGTGCGCCGGCGCATGGCGGCGGAACAGCACATTCTGGTGTGCCGCGCCGATCTGTCTCCCACCGCCGACGGCGAGGAGATGTGCCAGTACCTTTACGACCAGCTGGTCTACGGAGTGCGTCGGCTGCTGGCCGGCAGCTCCCTGCAGACCGAGCTGTTGGCCGAGCTGGAGATCATCCAGAGCCATGCGGCCCTCACCCGGCTGCAGCAGACCATTGAGATGCTCCACGACTACGGCTATTTCATCCTGTTGGTGATGGACAACTTCGAGACCTTCACTTCCTCGCCCACCATCACCATGAACCACCACGAGGTGTTCCGTTCCCTCATCGAGGGCGGCCGGCTCCAGTGCGTGGTGGCCACCGATTACGATCTGTCCCGGGACTCTCTGCCTGCCGACGTGCGGGGGTCCTACTTCCTGCAGAAGTTCACCGGCTTTCTCTGCATGCAGCCGCTGACCGAGGAACAGGCCGCCGCGTTCATCGCCGGCAAGCAGGCCGGCAGCCCCATGCAGCTGGACGACCGGGCCATCCGCACGGTCCATCTCCTTTCGGGCGGCGTGCCCTGGGTGCTGGAGGCGGTGGCCGAAGCGGTTTTCGACAGCCTGGAACAGGGGGAGGGCAAGCTGAACGGCGCCCAGGCCACCCGCCAGGCCTACCAGGCCAGCCTGCCCATCTTCCGCAGCTGGTGCAAGCTGCTCACCGAGCCCCAGCTGGAAGTGCTGGAACAGCTGGCCGCGGTGCCCGGCAGCAACAACCAGCTGGCCCGGCTGGACTTCAACGGCCAGCCCGGGCTGCTGCCGGCGGTGGCCACTCTTTGCCGCCGGGGCCTGCTGCGGCCGGTGTCCACGGTGGACAGCCAGGGCCGCCTGCGGGTACCCAATGAGTACGAGGTGAGCTGCAACTGCCTGCTGTTCCAGCAGTTCTGCCGCCAGGACGAGCCCCGGCAGGCTGCCGCCGGCAATCCCCTTCATCCCCGGCCCGCCCAGGATCAGCAGGAGGCCCAGCCCGTCCAGCCGGTGCAGTACCAGTACATCGTCCACGGAAATATCTATACCAACGGCGCCCAGGACAACAGCCAGACAATCACCGCCGAAAATCTGCAGATCGTCCAGGGCATCACCGCCCGGCAGATGCTGGATATGCTGGGCCAGTCGGGTTCGCCTCTGGACTTTGCCCAGCTGCTGCGTCGGCGGATGGAGGGCCTGGCCCTGGAGGCCGCCCCCCGGCCCGAGGCGCTGCCCGAAACCGTCTACGCCCAAAAGCGGGACGAGCAGTTCGGCCAGATCGGCCGCCAGTTGCTCCAGGACGTGGAGGTGGACCAGGAGCAGGATCTGGTGGAGGTAGACCCGGAAGATCTGGATACCCTGGAACGGCGCTTTGACGCCGCCCGGCGCAAATGCCGCCCGGCCCTCACCGACGAGATGCTGGCCCGCCAGAGCGAGCGCTGCCAGTTCTATCTCAAGATGTCGGTGGTGGTGGAGGACGCTCTGGGGCTGCTGGGCAATTTCATGGAGGAATTCTCCCCCCAGCTGGTGCTCTACGGCAAGGCCCTGGAGCAGGCGCTGCAGGACAACCTCTACGAGCTGTTCCACAAGGAGCCCCGGCTGCGCAGCTACAACCCCATCACTCGCCGGGACGACCCCGACGGCGCCGAGACCTTCGGCTGCAAGGTGCCCCGCCGCACCTACATCGGCAACTATGCCTATCTGATCGCCGGCCAGAAGGACTATCTGGACACCCTCTGCTGCCAGAACGACCTGGCCAATCCTCCCGCCGCCGGCTGGAAGGTCTGGTGGGACCGGCTGCAAAGCGACATTCACGGCGCCCGGATGATCCGCAACCAGGCCGACCATGCCGATGACCAGGCCCCCGATAGGGACAGCCTGGCCGAGATGTGCGAGCTGCTCATGGGCCGGCAGGATTCCGAGGGCATTCTGGACCGTCTGGCTCTGGCCCGGGAGCTGGCCCGGCGGCTGTTCCCGCCGGCTCTGGACCCCGCCGAGGTGAATCGGCTGGTGGGTTCGGTGCAGGAAATGCAGTGCACCGAGCGCAAATCCAACGGCGGCCTCAAGGGCACCCTGCGCCCCGAAGGATATATGGTGAACATCTCGCCCCGGCAGGTGCGCCGGTATCTGGAAAGTCATCCCCAGGAGAACTTCCAGCCGGCGGGATGCCGCTTCCAGGTGCGGCTCACCGAGTTCCGCAGCCAGGACGGCCGGGACTTTTTCGCCGCCGAGCTGGTGGAGCAGATCTGACGGCCCGGTTTTATCACCCTTTTGCGGCTTTGTGCTTCGGCGCAAAGCCGCTTTTTTGCGCCCTGGGCCGGGGAGGGGGAGAAAACCCGCGCACTTGCCCCCGCCGAGGGTTTGTGCTACAATAGGTGCATATCGAAAAGGGCGGTTTTCGCCAAGGAAACGGGGTGGCGGTATGCGCAGAGCAATTTGGCTGGCTGCGGTGCTGGCCGCCCTTTGCCTTTTCACGGCCTGTTCCCCCGCCACCGCCGAGGAACTGTTGCGGGCTCCGCAGCTGTCCTCCCGGCTGGGCGTGGTGCAGAAGGCTCTCAACGACTATCTGGGAGAGGCCGCCCAGCTGAAATACCCCCGGGAGGGGGACACTTCCAGCCCCTTTCTGTTCGGTGACCTGGACGGAGACGGCACCGAGGAGGCGGTGGTGCTCTACCAGAGCAGCGCCCAGGGCCTCAATGTGCGGCTGGCGGTGCTGGAGCAGCGGGAAGGAAACTGGTTTGTGACCCAGGAGCTGGAAGGCCCCACCACCGAGGTGGCGGGCATCTCCCAGGCGGCCCTGCGGGGCTATGGGCACGATCTGGTGGTGGTCTACGCCGCCCCCACCTCCGACGCCGAAAACTATCTGGCCGTCTACTCCTACCAGGATAAGACCATCCGGGAAGAGTTTGTGCTGCCCTGTTCCCAGTATCTGGTGCAGGACGTCACCGGCTCGGGCAGCCAGGATCTGGTGCTGGCCCGCCGCCGGGGGGAGGGACTGGTCCTCACTCTGTTCACCAGCCGGGACGGGGAGCTGGTCAATACCCAGGATCTGGCCCTGGACCCCCGCTTTTACAGCTGCGAGCAGCTTTTGTATTCCGCCAGCCCTCATGGGCATTATATCGTGATGGACGGCACCGACCAGAGCGGCTACACCATCAGCGATTTGGTCTGCTACGACCAGGAGTCCGGCCAGCTGCGCCGGGCGGTGGAAGGGGAAAGCCTGGCCGCCCGCACCGCCCGCCTGAAACCGGGGCTGTACAGCTGTGACATCAACGGCGACGGCACCGTGGAGATCCCGGTGGTGGAGCAGGAGATCACCACCGAGGACTCGGCCCGGCGGCTCTCCCTCATCACCTGGCGGGATTTCACCCGGGCCAGCAGCACGGTGGTGCAGTTTGGCGTGCTGGACATGGAATACGGATTTTTCCTGCGCCTGCCGGTGGCCTGGATGGGGGATGTGACCGTCTCCGACGGCCCCGCTCTGGATGGCTGGCAGGTGACCAGCGCCAACGGCAGCCTGTGGTACCTGCGGGTGCTGGTGTGCAGCCGGGAGGGGGCCATTCCCGGCGCGGCCCGGGAATACAGCCAGATCTGCCTGCTGGGGCAGAACCGGCTGCTGGTACAGGAAAATGAATCCTATCTGCCCGAAGGCTGGACGGCCGAGGGGCTCTATATACTGTAAATCACACGCCCAAAGGAGGGTTTGTTATGTCCAAAAAGATACTGGTGGTGGAGGACGCCGCCCCCATCCGGGAGCTGGTGGCACTCAACCTGCGTCTCACCGACTGCCAGGTGGACGAGGCCGAAAGCGCCGAGGAGGCCCTGAAGCTGCTGGAGAAAAATCCCGGCTACGATGTGGCGGTGGTGGATGTGATGCTGCCGGGCATGAACGGTTTTTCCCTCTGCGAGAGCATCCGCCGGCAGAACGATACCATCGGCATCATCATCCTCAGCGCCAAAAGCCAGGAGCAGGACAAGATCCGGGGCCTTTCCATCGGCGCCGACGACTATATGACCAAGCCTTTCAGTGTCAGCGAGCTGCTGGCCCGGGTGGAGGCTCTCTGCCGCCGGGTGGGCCGGGGCGCGGGCAGCCAGACCGACGGCGAGCAGATCACCAGCGGCGGGTTCGTGCTGGACAAGCGCAGCCGCATTCTCTACAAAAACGGCCAGCCCATCGACCTCACCCAGGTGGAGTTCCAGATCATGGAGCTGTTTTTCGCCAACCTGGGGGCCGCCCTCCAGCGGGAAAAGATCCTGGAAGGGGTGTGGGGACAGAACTACTTCGGGGATGTAAAGATCGTGGACGTGAACATCCGCCGGCTGCGGATGAAGGTGGAGGAAGAACCCTCCAACCCCCAGCACATCCTCACGGTGTGGGGCTACGGCTACCGCTGGAAGGGATAAGGACACCCGGGAAAGGAGGGGCGGGCGGTGCGCTACGGCATCACACGCAAATGGATCACCAGCCATCTGTCGCTGGTGGTGCTGCTGTTGGCGGCGGCCGAGGCCCTGTTCGTGGCCTTTATGCACTCCACCTACTACGACGAGGTGCGCCGGGCGCTGGACAACCGCTATTCCATCATTGCCGGTTCTTTGCAGGTGACCGGCGATCCCCAGTCCGATTCCGCCGAGGCTGCCGGCCAGCGGGAGCGGCTGCTGCGCCAGATGGTGGAGGATTTCGACGCCAAGGACCGGTTTGAACTGATGCTGCTGGTGGACGGCGGGCGCATTCTCACCAGTTCCAGCGGCCAGGTGCCGGGGCTGGCGGTGCCCCCCGACTACCAGCTGGCCCGCCAGAGCGGCGACGGCCGGGGAGAGGCCATCTACCGCACCAGCGCCGGAGAAAAGGTGATGGCGGTGACCTATCTGGTGCCCTATCCCGCCGATCTGGTGGTGGCCATCCGATTGGTGACCAGCCTGACCTTGGTGGACCAGCAGCTGGCCGACTATCTCCAGCTGTCTTTGCTGGTCTGCCTGGTGGTGTTTGCCTTCAGCGTGGTGTCGGGTCTGTTTTTTGTGCGGGGCATCGTCCATCCCCTGAACACGGTGGAGGCCACCGCCCGGCGCATCGCCCGGGGAGAACTGGACATCCGTATCGAGGAGAGCTACGACGGGGAGATCGGCCGGCTGTGCGAGACCATCAACGACATGGCCCGGGAGCTGCGCCGCACCGAGCAGATGAAAAATGAGTTCATCAGCAGCGTCAGCCACGAGCTGCGCACCCCGCTCACCTCCATCAAGGGGTGGATCGAGACCCTCTCTCATCTCTCCCCCGAGGAGGAGATGTATGCCCGGGGCATGGACATCATCACCCGGGAGACCCAACGGCTGTACAACATGGTGGAGGAACTGCTGGATTTTTCCCGGCTGCAAAGCGGGGTCAAGCTGAATTTCCAGCGGCTGGACCTGGTGGCCGAGGTGAGCGACGCGGCGCTGATGATGCAGGCCCGCATCCAGCAGCAGGGACTGCGGCTGGAATACGAGGAGCCACAGCTGCCTTTGCCGGTTCTGGCCGATCCCGCGCGGCTGCGGCAGGTGTTCGTCAACGTGCTGGACAACGCCGTGAAGTACTCCACCCCGGGGCACGCCATCTACATCGACCTGCTCCAGGATGGGGAGAGCGCCTTTGTGGAGATACGGGACGAGGGCCGGGGCATCGCCCCCGAGGACCTGGAAAATGTGTGCCAGAAATTTTACAAGGGGCGCAACGCCGTCCAGGGCAGCGGTATCGGCCTGGCGGTGGTGGACGAGATCCTGCGGGCCATGGACGGGGAGCTGTCCATCGCCAGCCAGCTGGGGGTGGGCACCACCGTGACGGTGCGACTGCCCATGCTGGGGGCCGCGGGCCCGGTACCGGCGCCTTAAAGAAAAAAACAGGCCGCCTTTTGCCTTGTTTGGGGCAGAGGGCGGTTTTTTTGCAGCCAAAAGGCGGAAAATTCACAGCTTTTTTATGTACAAAGGGGCCCGAACAAGATATAATTATATATTGCGGCGTCTGCAAAGCAGGGCCGTGGGATACTATCAAAAAACAGCGCCCGGCCCGGGTGGGCGGGCGGGAGGAAATACCATGAAAAAAGAAAAATTCAAAACCTCGGTGGGGGGACAGGCTCTCATCGAGGGCATCATGATGCGGGGACCCCGCCAGGTCTGCACCGCGGTGCGCCGGCCGGATGGCGGCATCGAGACCAAGCTGGACCCCGTCACCACCTTTTCCTGGCAGAAGATCCCCCTGGTGCGGGGTGTGCTGAGCATGATCGAGAGCCTGATCGTGGGCTACCGGTGCCTGATGTACTCCGCCGAGATCAGCATGGGGGAGGAGGCCTTTGAGGCCGAGGAGAGCAAGCTGGACAAGTGGATCAACGAGCATCTGGGGGAAAAGGCCCAGAACTTTGTTATGAGTCTGGCGGCGGTGCTGGGGGGCATGCTGGCCCTGGTGCTGTTCATGGTGCTGCCCACCACCATTGTGGGCCTGCTGGGCAAGGTGCTGCCTTTGGAAGGGGTGCGGGCTTTGCTGGAAGGCGTGCTGAAGATCGCCATCTTCATCGGCTATCTGGCTCTGGTGCGCAATATGAAGGACATCAAGCGGATGTTCCGCTACCACGGCGCCGAGCACAAGACCATCGCCTGCTACGAGGCAGGGGAAGAGCTGACGGTGGAGAACATCCGCCGTCACAGCCGGTTCCATCCCCGGTGCGGCACCAGTTTTCTGGTGCTGGTGATCCTCATCAGCATTCTGGTGTCCAGCCTGCTGCCCTGGAGCAGCACCGGGCTGCGCATCGTCCTCAAGCTGCTCACCCTGCCGGTGGTAATGGGCATCAGCTACGAGCTCATCAAGCTGGCCGGCCGGTATGACAACATCCTCACCCGCATCATCTCGGCTCCGGGATTGTGGATTCAGCGGCTCACCACCAGCGAGCCCGACGACAGCATGATCGAGGTGGCCATTGCCGCCGTGAAGCCGGTGCTGCCCGAAAACTGGGAGGACAGCCTGTGGTGATGGATTTTGCCGGGCTGTCCGGCAGCCGCTGTGTGCAGCTGGTGAAAAAGGCGCTGCGAGAGGCGGGCATCGACCCCGCCGACCTGCCTTTTGAGGCGGTGCAGCTGGTGCGGCTGGCTCTGGATGGGGCCGACCCCCGACTGGCCGGTCCTCTGGACGATACCCAGTGCGCCAAGCTGGCGGAGCTGTGCCAAAAGCGGTGCCAGCGCTGGCCGCTGCAATACCTGGCGGGGCGCTGGCCCTTTCTGGACATGGAGCTGGAGGTGGGCCCCGGGGTGCTGATTCCCCGTCCCGACACCGAGGTGCTGTGTCTGGCCGCTGCCGACTGCGCCCGCCGGCTGGGGGCCGAGGCCGACGAGGCCCTGGCCAACCAGCTGGGGGGCTGGCCCGAAGCACCCCAAGCCGCCCCGGCCTCTCTTTCCGGCCCGCCCCGGCTGCTGGACCTCTGCGCCGGCACCGGCTGCGTGGGGCTGGGCATGGCCCGGCTGCTGCCCCAGGCCCAGGTGACGGCAGTGGAAAAAAGCCCCGATGCCTGGACCTATCTGGTGCGCAACACCGCCGCCAGCCGGGTGACGCCGGTGCAGGGGGACGTGATGGGTCTGGAAAAGACGATGCCCGGGGGCTGGTGGATCATTGCCTCCAATCCCCCCTACGTCACCGCCCGGGAGATGGAAGAGCTTTCCCCCGAGGTGGCCCACGAGCCGGAAATGGCTTTGCTGGGCCGGGACAACGGCCTGGAATTTTACCGCTATTTCGCCGCCCACTACCCGCCTTTGCTGGCCAAGGGGGGCTGGCTGGCCTTTGAGATCGGCGCGGCCCAGGGCCCGGCAGTGGCCGGGCTGCTGCGGGATGCCGGCGCATCGGCGGTGCAGATTCTGCCCGACGGCGCCGGACGGGACCGGGTAGTCCGGGGACAGTTTTTATAACATCCCATAAACGGGACATATATTCTTCCCCGGTGGGCTCTATCGCCTTGCAAAGCCGGGGAAAAATCGGGTATAATAAGCCTGTCGGCAAGGCCCGAAGGGCCTTGGAACACAAAAGGCGAAATTTGTTTCAGACAGTTTTTATTTTTACACACTTTCTAGCATAGATTGCGGAGGACAGAGATGGCAGAAAAGAAAACAGCCCGTGCAGCCCGCGGCAAGGACGCGGCGCCCGCCGGCAAACGGGAGGCCCTGGAGGCCGCCATGGCCCAAATCGAAAAACAGTTTGGCAAGGGCGCAGTGATGCGCCTGGGGGAAAACGTGGCCATGCAGGTGGAGAGCATCCCCACCGGCAGCCTTTCCCTGGACCTGGCTCTGGGAGTGGGCGGTCTGCCCCGGGGCCGTATCGTGGAGATCTACGGACCGGAATCTTCCGGTAAAACCACTTTGGCTCTCCATGTGCTGGCCGAGGCCCAGAAGCGGGGCGGCGAGGCTGCTTTCATCGACGTAGAGCACGCCCTGGACCCCATTTACGCCCGGGCTCTGGGTGTGGATATCGACAATCTGCTGGTCAGCCAGCCCGACATGGGCGAGCAGGCCATGGAGATCTGCGAAGCTCTGGTGCGCAGCGGCGCCGTGGACGTGGTGGTCGTGGACAGCGTGGCTGCCATGAGCACCCGGGCCGAACTGGAAGGCGAGATGGGCGACAGCCATGTGGGCCAGCTGGCCCGGCTGATGAGCCAGGCGCTGCGCAAGCTCACCGGCGCGGTGGGCAAGACCAAGACCATCGTCATCTTCATCAACCAGCTGCGTGAAAAGGTGGGCGTGGTCTACGGCAACCCCGAAGTCACCACCGGCGGCCGGGCGCTGAAGTATTATTCCTCGGTGCGGCTGGACGTGCGCCGGGTGGAGGGCCTGAAGGATTCCTCCGGCAGCTTCATCGGCAACCGCACCCGGGCCAAGGTCGTGAAGAACAAGGTGGCTCCTCCCTTTAAGGAGGCCGTGTTCGACATCATGTTCGGCGAGGGCATCAGCAAGTCCGGCGAGGTGCTGGACCTGGCGGTGCAGCTGGAGATCGTGCAGAAATCCGGCGCCTGGTTCAACTACGGCGAGACCCGCCTGGGCCAGGGCCGCGACAACGCCAAGCAGTATCTGGCGGATCACCCCGAGGTGATGGCCGAGATCGAGCAGAAGGTGCGTGACAACGCCGAAAAGCTCTACGCGGGCAAACGGGGCGGCAAAAAGGCTGCCCCCGCCGCCAGCGCCGCCGCCGCGGACGTGCAGCCCATTCCCGCCGCCGCCACCCCCGTGGAAACCGAGGAAGAGGATGACGCCCCCGTCCGTGAGGATATCGACATCATGGTGGAGGACGAATGAACGGGCCGCTGGAGCTGCCCGCCGCGGTGATCACCCGGGCCGGCCGCACCCGCCAGGGTCTGGTGGCGCTGTTCACCGCCGAGGGCTTCCTGTTTTCGGTGGACGAGGACACCTATTACCAATACGGCCTGCCCCAGGCCATCAAAAATGGCTCCCTGCTGTCCGGCGGGGAGCTTCGGCTGCTTGCGGACAAAAGCGAACACGCCCACGCCCGGGCCGCCGCCCTGCGGCTGGTCAGCGGGCGGATGTATGCCCGGCGGGAACTGGCCCGCAAGCTGGCCCAGAAATACGACGGCCCCGCCGTGGATTGGGCCGTGGAGGAGATGGAGCGGCTGGGCTATCTGGACGACGAGGCCTTTGCCCGCACCCGGGCCGGTATGCTGCTGCGGAAAAACCGCAGCCGGATGGTGATCTTGCAGGATCTGGCCGACAAAGGGGTGGACCGGCAGCTGGCCGAAACGGTGCTGGAAGAACTTTGCAGCGAGGAGCAGGAGGGAGACGCCGCCGCTCTGGACCGGCTGTTGGAAGGGCAGTATGCCCGTCGGCTGGCCGCCGGAGACACCGATAAGGTGCGGGCGGCGCTGGCCCGCCGGGGCTTCGGCTGCGGCCAGGTGCGCCG
The DNA here is from genome assembly GCA_019115305.1 of Candidatus Anaerofilum excrementigallinarum. GTDB lineage: Bacteria > Bacillota > Clostridia > Oscillospirales > Ruminococcaceae > Anaerofilum > Anaerofilum excrementigallinarum. The sequence continues at coordinate 47,213 of DXDW01000130.1, read as the reverse complement.
GGCGCTGGAGCGCTGGCAGGCACGCCGGGATTTTGAATAAACCAATTCGGGAGGATTTTATGGTATTTGCACTCATTTCTCTGGGCTGTCCCAAAAACCAGGTGGACGCCGATGTCATGTGCCGCCGTCTGTTGGCCGCCGGTCACACCACCACCGCCGATCTGTCGGAAGCCGACATGATCCTGGTAAACACCTGCGGTTTTATCGACAGCGCCAAGAGCGAGGCCATTGAGAACATCCTCATGGCCTGCGAATATAAGAAGAACAACCCCGCCGTCAAGGTGGTGGTCACCGGCTGTCTGGCTCAGCGGTACCAGAGCCAGATTGCCGACGAGATTCCCGAGGTGGACGGTGTCGTAGGCCTGGGCAGCAGCGAGGCCATTGTGGCCATTCTGGAGCGCATCGCCGGGGGCGAAAAGGTGGAGAGCTACGGTCCCAAAACCGCCCTGCCTCTGGGGGGCGAGCGGGTGGTGAGCACTCCCCGGCACTACGCCTATCTGAAGATTGCCGAGGGCTGCAACAACTGCTGCCACTACTGCGCCATTCCCTCCATCCGGGGTCCGCTGCGCAGCCGCACCGTGGAGGACTGCGTGGCCGAAGCCCGCTGGCTGGCCGCCCAGGGGGTGAAAGAGCTGATTCTGGTGGCCCAGGACGTCACCGCCTTTGGAGACGACCGGGGCGAAAACGAGATCTGCCGCCTGCTGGACGAACTGCAGCCGGTGGAGGGCATTGAATGGATTCGCATGCTCTACGCCTATCCCGAGCGGATCACCGATGAGTTCATCGCCGCCATGGTGCGCAACAGCAAGGTGCTGCATTACATCGACATCCCCATCCAGCATTCGGTGACCCGGGTGCTCAAGAGCATGAACCGCAAAGGGGATGAGGAAACCATCCGGTCGGCGGTGAGCCGGCTGCGGGCCGCCATGCCCGACATCACCCTGCGCACCACTTTGATCGCCGGTTATCCCGGGGAGACCGAGGAGGAATTTGCCCAGCTGCAGCAGTTTGTGCGGGAGATGAAGTTTGACCGCCTGGGCTGCTTTGCCTATTCCCAGGAGGAGGGCACCGTGGCAGCCAAAATGGAAAACCAGCTGGACGAGGACACCAAGCAGCAGCGAGCCGACAGCATCATGCGCATCCAGACCGGCATCATGGCCGAAAAACAGGCTGCCATGGTGGGCCGCACGCTGCGGGTGCTCTGCGACGGACTGGACGAGGAGAGCGGGCTGTACCTCTGCCGCAGCGCCGGCGACGCTCCCGACATCGACGGAGCGGTCTGCGTGCGCAGCGAGGAGCCCTTGTATCCCGGCGAGTTTTACACCGTGCTGGTGGAGGAGAGCGACGAATACGATCTGTTCGCCGTGCCCGTAAATGAGGAGGAAAAGAAATGAATCTGCCCAATAAGCTTACTTTGCTGCGCATCCTGCTGATCCCTGTGTTCGTGGCCCTGGTGGAGATCGACTTTGCCGGTCATTACCTGTGGGCGGTGGCGGTGTTCGCCATTGCCAGCTTCACCGATTATCTGGACGGCCATCTGGCCCGGAAATGGGGTCTGGTGACCGATTTCGGCAAGTTTGCCGATCCTCTGGCCGACAAGATCCTCACCACCACCGCCATCATCTACCTGGTGCAGATGGGCCTGTGCCATCCCGTGGTGCTGATCATCATCATCGCCCGGGAATTCGCGGTGTCCGGCGTGCGGATGATCGCGGCCGGCGCTCCCGGCGGCAAGGTCATCGCCGCCAATATGTGGGGCAAGGTGAAAACCGTGCTGCAGATGGTGTCCATCATCGTGGTGTTCGTGCTGCTGGGCCTGGGTGTGCCCGCCACCGCCCTGGTGGCCCATATCCTGATGTGGGCCGTGGGCGCCGCCACTTTGATTTCGGGCGTCCAGTACCTCTGGGGCAACCGGCAGTACATCAACACCGCCAAATAAACAAAATCCGAAATTTTTTCAAAATCCCTTGACAAGCCCTTCGCAGGGCGTTATAATATATAGCGTCGACTGCGACATGGGCGCTTAGCTCAGCTGGTAGAGCACCTGCTTGACGTGCAGGGGGTCAGGGATTCGAGTTCCTTAGCGCCCACCATAACGCACCGTTTGGCCTTTGGCCATACGGTGCGTTTTTTGTTGTATCCGGACTTTGAAAGGCCGCTGTGGGGCGGAGCAGACTTGGGGGAAAACAGGGCAGAACCGGTCTGCCGCTTGAATATGGAAAAAAGCCCCGCATACAGGGCCTCAAAAGGCACAGGAGACACTGCAAAGACAGGCGCCGCTTGCCTTTGGCGCGTGAAAGGCAAAAGAAAAGCCCCTGGCCCGCAAGGAGCCAGAGGCAAGACCGAAGAAAAACCAACGCTGATTGCCTTCGGCGAGTGAAAGGCAAAAGAAAAAGCCCCTGGCTCGCAGGGAGCCAGAGGCAAGACCGAAGAAAAAGCAAGACCGAAGAAAATAAAAAATTAGAAAAGGCCGGTGATTTTGCCGTTTTCGTCCACATCGATGTTCTCAGCGGCGGGCTTTTTGGGCAGACCGGGCATGGTCATGATAGCGCCCATGATCACCACCACAAAACCGGCGCCGGCAGACAGCCGCACGTCCCGCACCTGCATGGTGAAATCGGTGGGAGCAGCCAGCAGCTTGGCGTTGTCCGAGAAGGAATACTGGGTCTTGGCAATGCAGACAGGCAGATCGCCGTACCCCATGGCCTCCATCTCAGCCAGGGCCTTTTTGGCGGCCAAAGTGTAGGTGACGCTCCGGGCGCGGTATACCTTGCGGCAGACAGCCTCGATCTTTTCCGCCAGGGGAGCGTCGGTCTCGTAAGCGAACCTGGGCCGGGTGGTCTCCAGGATATCCAGCACCTGCAGTGCCATCTCCTTGCCGCCCTCGCCGCCCTTGGCGAATACCTCGCTGAGCGCGCAGGGCACACCCTGCTGGGCGCAGAGCTTGCGCAGCAGCTCGTGCTCTTCGGCGGAATCGGTGGGGAATGCGTTGATGGCCACACAGACCGGCAGCCCGTAGACATCCCGCAGGTTTTCGATGTGGCGGGTCAGGTTGGCGGCGCCCTTTTCCAGATATTCCAGATTGGGAACCCCCAGCTCCTCCTTGGGGCAGCCCCCGTGATGCTTCAGCGCCCGGACAGTGGCTACCAGCACCACGGCGTCAGGCCACAGGCCGGTCTTGCGGCACTTGATGTCCAGGAATTTCTCGGCGCCCAGATCGGCACCGAATCCCGCCTCGGTGACCACATAGTCGGCCAGGGACAGGCTCAGCCGGGTGGCAACGGCACTGTTGCAGCCGTGGGCGATGTTGGCGAAGGGACCGCCGTGGATGATGGCCGGGTTGCCCTCCAGAGTCTGCACCAGGTTGGGGTCGAAGGCGTCCTTCAGCAGGGCGGTCATGGCTCCGGCAGCCCCCAGCTGACCGGCGGTGACCGGCTGACCGGCGTAGGTGTAGCCCACCACGATGCGGGACAGACGATCCTTCAGATCGGCCAGATCGGTGGCCAGGCAGAAGATGGCCATGATCTCGCTGGCCACGGTGATATCAAATCCGTCCTCCCGGGGCGTGCCGTTGGTTTTGCCGCCCAGACCGTCGGTGATGAACCGCAGCTGCCGGTCGTTCATATCCACACAGCGCTTCCAGGTGATGCGCCGCACGTCCAGCCCCAGAGCGTTGCCCTGGTAGATATGGTTGTCGATCATGGCAGCCAGCAGGTTGTTGGCCGCGCCGATGGCATGAAGATCTCCGGTGAAATGGAGGTTGATGTCCTCCATGGGCACCACCTGGGCATAGCCGCCGCCGGCCGCGCCGCCCTTGACGCCGAACACGGGTCCCAGGCTGGGCTCCCGCAGGCAGAGCATGGTGGACTTGCCCATGGCGCACAGAGCGTCGGCCAGGCCCACGCTGGTGGTGGTCTTGCCTTCGCCGGCCGGAGTGGGGCTGATGGCGGTGACCAGAATCAGCTTGCCCTTTTTATCGGTCTTTTTGGCCAGCCGATGGTCGATCTTGGCCTTGTATTTGCCGTAGAGGGAGATGTCGTCCTCTCCCAGACCCAGCTGAGCCGCCACCTGGGTGATGGGCCGCAGAGTGGCCTCCTGGGCGATCTGGATATCCGATTTCATGCAAACATCCTTTCTTTCCATAAAAACGCGGCGTTTCCGCCAAAAAAACACCCCGCTGCGGGGGAAACCTCTCTTTTTAGCATACCAGACCCCGCGGCCGATTACAACCCCGGCGCCTTCTTTTGCTCCATACACAGCCCCCATACGCCGCAGACAGCCAACAGAGGCAGAAAACTCACAATATATCGGCTGCGGGCTTCCCACAGCAGCAGGAACAGCCCCAGTCCCAGCAGGGCGATCTGCACAAAGGAGATGGACCAGTTTTGCCGCCGCACGCTCTGTATGGCCCCCCATACCGCCAGCCCCAGCAGCGCCAGCTGCAGCCCGGTGGCCAGATAGACAATGCGTCCGGTGTGGGCCATGCCCTGAATGCAGTAGCTTTGCAGCCAGCTGGACCGCACCGGCCGGATATCCAGCTTCATGGGAGCATAGCAGCTGCCGTCCCCCCACACATAGCTGAGTTTGTGGGCCAGATGTTCCAGCAGTCCCGCCGGCCCCATGGCCTGTAGCCGGGCGAGGATCTCGGCTTTGTCAAAGGCGTCCCGCCCCGCCTTGTCCGGGGCCGCCGCCAAAGTGAGCTGGTAATCGTCGTCGTTGTAGCCCCCATCTCCCGAGAGGCCCATCATCACCCAGTGGCTGTGGGGAATGGCGGCGTCGGGATCACCGGCCAGCGGACTGGATGCCGACAGAGCCGAAAGCCCGCTGTATGCCAGGGCAAAAACCGCCACAGCCGCCGCGGCCGCCGCTTTCTGCCGGCCCGGCAGGGAAAGCAGAGCGTCCAGCAGGATGGCGATGAGCAGAATGGCCACGGTCACCTTGAGCCAGCCGCCCAGGGCGCACACCGCCCCCACAGCCGCCAGCCCCGCCAGCCGCCGCCGGGCGCTGCCTTCCCGGGCCCAGCTCCACAGGCAGGCCCCGCCGCAGACAAAGGGCATGGAGAGGGTGTCGGTGTAGACGATGGGGCCGTAGAGCAGCAGCGGCGCCAGACACAGGCAGACCCCCAGCCCGAACAGCCCGGCCACTGGGCCGGCCTGCCGCCGCAGCAGCCGCCAGCAGAACAGCACCGAGAGGTTCACCGCCAGGGTGTTCAGCACCAGCGCCGGCAGCATGCCGGTGCCGAAGATCCGCATAAAGCCCGCCAATACCAGGCAAAGGGGGATATTGTTGGGAAACAGGGTGAAATAATCCCCCGCGGGCAGCTGCCCCTGGGCCAGCTGCCGGGCGGCGGAGAACACCACCCCGAAATCCCAGGTCTCGGTGGGGGTCACTTCCAGCCACCAGGCCATGGTCAGCTGCAGCACCCACCAGAGCACCAGAGCGCCGCCGGCCAGCAGACCTTCGGTCCGGGCTGAAATCCCTTGCCGCCACAGCCGCCGCCAGCCCTGCCAGGCCAGTACCAGCACAGCCGCCGCACTTAGCCCAAAGGCCGCCAGCACCGCCGGCTGCACCGTATAAAAGGGGATTCGGCTGCAGCCTATGGAAACCGCCGCAGCCGCCGTGAAAAACACCCCGAAACACCCGGCTGCCAGGGCGTATAGCCGCCGCGCGGCAGGCAAAACCTCACACATTCTGTCTGTCTCCTTTTGCGGTCCTTCGTCCGCTTTTTCTTATCCATTCCATTATACTATGAGATAAGCCAAAAGGCAGGAGGCTTTTCCATCTTTTTTTCACAGAGCCCGGCCGGTGAGGGGGGGCGCAAAGCCTTTACTTTTTTCGGCCCAGAGGCTACAATATAAGATAGAATATAAGATTATCCCATTTTGCAGACAAGATGCGCCTGCCCGCTCCAGTGAGCGGAGAGAGGAAACACCTATGGAAATACAGATCATTGTGGACAGCTGCTGCGATACCACCCCCGCTTTGCGCCGGGCTATGCGGTTTGTCATTGCGCCCCTCACGGTGAGCGCCGGCGACGCCAGCTTTTGCGACGACGGCCACATCGAGATCCCCCAGCTGCTGGCTGCCATGAAGGCCACCAACCAGCCCGCCGCCAGCGCCTGCCCCTCCCCCGAGAGCTATGCCGCCCTCATGCGGGCCGCCGAGGCCAGCGTGGTGGTCACTTTGTCCAGCAAGCTGTCGGGCAGCTACAACGCTGCCTGCGTGGCCCGGGATATGGTGCTGGAGGAGTACCCCGAAAAGAAGATCCATGTGCTGGATTCCCAGAGTGCCTCGGCCGGCGAGCTGCGCCAGGCTCTGCTGCTGCGGCAGCTCATCGACGGCGGGCTGTCTTTTGAAGAAGTGGTGGAAAAGGCCGAGGTCTTTGCCGATTCCATGAAGACCTTCTTTGTGCTGGAGGACCTGTCCAACCTGGTGAAAAACGGCCGCATCTCCAAGGTGGCCGGCCTGATGGGCACTATGCTGAGCATCCGGCCCATTATGGGAGAAAACGGTCACGGGGAGATCATCCAGCTGGACAAGGTGCGGGGCACCCAGAACGCCCTGCGCCGTCTGGTGGAGATTGTAAACAATGCCCTGGCCTCTCATCCGGCCAAAAGCCTGGTACTGGTGCTGAGCCACTGCAACTGTCCCGACCGGGCCACCGCCCTGCGGGAAAGCCTGCTGGCCGGCTGCGCGGCTCTGCGGGAAGTGATCGTGGTGCCCACCGGCGGGGTATCCACGGTGTATGCCAACGACGGCGGCGTGGTGCTGGCGGTATAAGCCGCGCCATGCCTGGCCCGGACGCCTTTTTTCAGGGGCGGCCGGGCTTTTTTGCTGCCCGCCCCTTGGCCCGCCGCTCTGGATGGGGTATAATAATAAGTTGAAATGTCGCTTTTTGCACATAAAATACAAACAGGAATAAAGCGCACATACTATACAATTTGCAATAAAGCCGGTCCGGCGGAATCCACGGGCCGGAACAGGGAGAAGATACCATGCATTATCTGGACAATGCCGCCACCACCCGGGTGGCGCCGGCGGTGACCGCCGAGATCGCCCGGGTGATGGCCGAGCACTTCGCCAACCCCTCCTCACTCTACGGCCCCGGGCTGGACAGCGAGCTGCTGCTGCGCCGGGCCCGGGCCACCGTGGCCGCGGCTCTGGGCTGCGGAGCAGGGGAGGTATATTTCACCGCCTGCGGCAGTGAGAGCAACAACATCGCCATTCTGGGCCAGACGGCTGCCCGCCGGGCCTGGGCCGATCACATCGTCTGCACCGGCTACGAGCATCCCTCAGTGCACCATGTGGTGGAAGGGCTGGAGAAAAACGGCTGGCGGGTGAGCTGGGTGATGCCCGACGCCGAAGGCCATGTGTCGGTGGAGGCCCTGGCCGAAGCCGTCACCGCCAAAACCGCTCTGGTAGCGGCCATGGAGGTGAACAACGAGACCGGCGCGGTGCTGGACACTGTGCGGCTGGCAAAGCTGGTCAAGGCCAAAAACAGCCGCACCGCCGTCCATGTGGACGGTGTGCAGGCCTGGCTGCGCCGGCCGGTGAAGCTGGACACCAGCGGCATCGACAGTTACTCGGTGTCCGGCCATAAGATCCACGCCCCCAAGGGCATCGGCGCACTGTATCTGCGGAAAAACGCCCTGATCCAGCCTCCCTTCCTGGGCGGCGGCCAGGAAAAGGGCATCCGCCCCGGCACCGAGAATCTGCCCTATATCGCGGGTCTGGCCCTGGCGGCCGATACCCTGCGGCGCACCTTGCCCGCCCGGGCCAAAAAGATCGCGGCCCTCAACCGGCAGCTGCGGGAGGGTCTGGCCGATCTGGAGGGAATCGTGATCAACAGCCCCGCCGACGCCCTGCCCGAGGTGCTGAACCTCAGCCTGCCGGGGGTGCGCAGCGAGACCATGCTGCATTTTCTGGAACAGCGGGAGATCTATGTATCCAGCGGCTCGGCCTGCAGCAAGGGCGCAGCCAGCCATACCCTGGCGGCCATGGGGCTGCCCGCCGGCCGGGTGGACAGCGCTTTGCGCATCAGCTTCTGTGCCGACAACACACCCGAGGATGTAGACGCCCTGCTGGAAGGGCTGCGGGACGGCCTGGCCACTCTGGCCCGGGCAAGATGACCAAACAGCGAATCGGAAATTGTACAAAATCAACTATAACCCACCGAAAAGGAGAACAAGATGAAGGAGATCATTCTGGCGTTCCAGGGCGAAATGGCCCTCAAGGGGCTCAACCGGGCCACCTTTGAATCCACTCTGATGAAAACCCTCCGCCGCCGGCTGGAGCACCTGGGCGAGTTCAAGGTGTACAAGGCCCAGAGCACCATGTATGTGGAGCCTCTGGACGAATTTGCCGATATGGACGGCGCCTACGACAAGGTCTGCAAGACCTTTGGTCTGGCGTCGGTCTGCCGGGCGGCGGTGAGCGAAAAGAGCTTTGAAGCCATCTGCAATGCCGCCGAGGAATACCTGGGCAGTGCTCTGCGGGCCAGCCGCACCTTCAAGGTGGAGGCACGCCGTGCCGACAAGACCTTCCCCATGAAGAGCCCCGAGATCGCCCGGGAGCTGGGCGCTTTCCTGCTCAGCAAGCACCCCCATCTGCGGGTGGATGTGAAAAATCCCCAGATCATCGTCTATGTGGAGGTGCGGGATTTCGGCGCCTATATCCACGGACCCAAGGAGCCGGGAGCCGGCGGTCTGCCGGTGTCCACCAGCGGCCGGGCCATCACCATGCTCAGCGGCGGCATCGACAGCCCGGTGGCGGCCTGGATGATGGCAAAGCGGGGCCTGAGCCTGCATCACATCCATTTCGCCAGCCCTCCCTACACCAGCGAGCGGGCCAAGCTGAAGGTGCAGAGCCTGGGACAGCTGCTCTGCGACTACACCGGCAACACCAACCTCTATGTGGTGCCCTACACCGAGCCCCAGGTGTACATCCGGGACAACGCCCCCGATGTGCTGTTCACGGTGCTCATGCGCCGCAGCATGCTGCGCATCACCAAGATGGTGGCCGACCGCATCGGCTGTGACGGCATCGTCACCGGCGAGAGCCTGGCCCAGGTGGCCAGCCAGACCCTCAAGGCCCTGGCCTGCACCGACCAGGCCCAGAGCCTGCCCATTCTGCGGCCGCTGCTGGGCATGGACAAGACCGAGATCGTGGACATCGCCCGCCGCATCGGCACCTTTGAGACCAGCATCATGCCCTACGAGGACTGCTGCACCATCTTTACCCCGCCCCATCCCAAGACCCGTCCCACTTTGGAGGAGATCCTGGCGGCGGAAGAGAAGATGACCGGTCTGGCCGAGCTGGAAGCCAAGGCCGCCGAGGAAGCCGAAAAGATCCATCTCCGGGTAGGAGACATTCCTCCCCTGGCCGCCATTTAAAAAGAACCGACCCGCGGACAGGGCGGCCGCCGTCGGCTGCGTCCTGTCCGCTCTTTTGCATCCCTTTGTTTTTGCTTTGTGCGCACCGTTTTGCGCGGGAAAGGATGGTATGGTATGAACGCCGAGATCATCGCTGTGGGAACCGAGCTGCTGCTCGGAGATATCCTCAACACCAACGCCCAGTATCTGGCCCGACAGCTGGCCGGACTGGGCTTCACGGTATGGCACCAGAGCGTGGTGGGGGATAACCCCCAGCGTCTGGCCCAGCTGGCCCAGCAGGCCCGCCAGCGCAGTCAGCTGGTGATTTACAGCGGCGGCCTGGGACCCACCGCCGACGACCTCACCAAAGAGACCATCGCCGCCGCCTACGGGGATACTTTGCGGTTTGACGAGGAACAATATAAGCGCATCGCCGATTACTTCACCGCTTCCGGCCGTTCGGTGCCCGCCAACAACCGCAAGCAGGCCATGGTGCCGGTCCACGGCCGCACCTTGCAAAACGACAACGGCACCGCCCCGGGGGTGGTGTTTGAGCAGGACAGCCGCATGGCCATTCTGCTGCCCGGCCCTCCCAAGGAGCTGGTGCCCATGTTTGAAAAGCAGGTCCGCCCTTTGCTGGAAACCCTGCAGGACGGGGTGCTCTATTCCCGCATCCTGCGGGTCTACGGCATCGGGGAAAGCCGGCTGGAGGAGCTGGTGGGCCATCTGCTGGAGGGGTCCAACCCCACCGCCGCCCTCTATGCCAAAACCGCCGAGGTCACTGTCCGGGTCACCGCCAAGGGGGATACCCTGGAGCAGGCCAAGACCCTCTGCGGCCAGCTGGCCGATGAATTTTACCGGCTGCTGGGGGACGCCGTCTACGACGAGGGCGAGGAAGGCATGGAGAAAACCGTGGTGCAGCTCTATTCCCGCAAGGGGATGCAGCTGGCCACCGCCGAAAGCTGCACCGGCGGCCTGGTGAGCCAGCGCATCACCTCGGTGCCCGGCAGCAGCGACATGTTCCAGTGCGGCGTATGCAGCTATGCCAACCAGGTGAAAGCCCGGCTGCTGGCAGTGCGCCAGCCCACTTTGGACCGGTTCGGAGCGGTGAGCCTCCAGGTGGCCGGCCAGATGGCCCTGGGCGTCCGGGCCCTGGCCCGGGCCGACGTGGGGGTGGGCATTACCGGCATCGCCGGTCCCGGCGGCGGCAGCGAGGAAAAGCCGGTGGGGCTGGTCTATATCGGCGCCGCCAGCAAGGAAGGCGTCTGGGTATATAAGATGCTGTTGCCCGGCCGCAGCCGGGATACCGTGCGCTGGGCCGCCAGCCAGAAGGCCCTGGACATGGCCCGCCGTCTGGCCGCCGGTCTGCCCCTGGCCGATTGCGTCCATTGCTCCGACGCCCAGCTGGACCGGGAGGTGTGACGCTGTGAAAGACTGCCCGGTGATCCTCATTCCCACCTTTTCCGAAACCGACAATCCCCGCCCGGGTTACCGCATAGGCGCCGACTATATCCAGTCGGTGGCCGACTGCGGCGGCCTGCCGGCGATGCTGCCGGTCACGGCGGATTTCGGCCCTCCGCAGGCAGAGCGCTGGCTGGATCTGGCCGACGGCCTGCTGCTGCCCGGCGGCGGCGATGTAGACCCCGCCCTCTACGGCGAGATGCCCCACCCCAAGGTGAACGCCATCTGCCGGGGGCTGGACGACGCCGAGTTGCTGCTGGTCAAGCTGGCCCGGCAGCGGGATCTGCCGATTTTCGGCATCTGCCGGGGTGTGCAGACCTTGGCGGTGGCCCACGGCGGCAGCCTGTGGCAGGATATCCCCGCCCAGTGCCCCGCCGCCTGCTGCCATGCCCAGAACAATGCCGCCGGCCGCGCCCAGCGCATCCATACCGTCACCACCCGGCCCGACAGCCTGCTGCGTCGGCTGCTGGGGGAGCAGGCGGCGGTGAACAGCTTTCATCACCAGGCCGTAAAGGAACCGGGCCGGGGCCTTGCCGCTGCCGCCTTTGGCCCCGACGGGCTCATCGAGGCCATCGAGAGCCAGGACGGCCGTGTCTTCGGCGTCCAGTGGCATCCCGAAAATCTGGCCCGTTTCTATGCGGAACAGAAAAATTTGTTTGCATATTTTGTACAGCTTTGCCGAAAAAAGTGAACAACCTGTAAAAACGCGCCGGTCGGTTTGCAAAAAATGGCGATTTTTGGTATTATAACAGGTGGTTACAAACCCTTTACAAACGGTTCCTGTGGGAGCTGGACTGAAAATTGACCCCAAGCGAGATGCAACACGCAGCAAGGAGCGTTGGAAATGGAAAACAAACCTAAGCGCAAGATCGGCCGGTGGGTACTGTTGGCAGTGCTGGTAGTGCTGGCGGCGGTGGTGGCGTATGCCGTCAAGACCTACCTGGAGTTTGAAAGCCTGCTGGATACCGGCAAGGCCGGCCAGCTGCCCGACAGCTACCAGTCCATGGAAGGCGACAACAATGTGGACCTGAGCCAGGTGAACGAAAAGGACGTCTACACCATTCTGGTGGCTGTCACCGACCACGGCGTCCAGGAGGACGAGGACCGGGGCACCGACAACACCGATGTGATGCTGTATGTCCGGCTGGACAACAAGACCCACACCATGAATATCCTGCAGATTCCCCGGGATACCTATGTGGGCGATGGGATCAGTGTGGACTGCGGCATCTACCAGCGGCTCAACGGCGCTTACAGCAACGGCGCCAACAAGGAAAACCCCATCGCCAACACCGCCACTGCCATCTATGAGCTGTTCGGTCTTAAAGCCGACAACTACGCCGTGATGGACGTGGAGGGCTTCCGCACCATGCTCAACGTCATGGGCGGCATCTGGATGAATATTCCCCGGGACCTCTACGACAAGGAGACCGGCAAGCTGCTGTTTAAGGCAGGGGATACGAAGGTCAACGGCGACACCGCCGAGATCATCCTGCGCAACCGCGGCACCGTACTGGCCGACTACGACCGGCTGGAGCTGCAGCAGAGCTTCTACGCCGCAGTGTTCCGCACCTTTATGGAGCAGTACCCGGTGGGTGACGCTTTGCAGGTGGCCAAGAACGTGGCTGTCTATCTGGACACCGACCTGTCGGTGATGGACCTGATGGGCATTTATCTGTCCATGAAGGAACTGCAGGCCGAGGATATTTATATTGTGCGCTGCAGCGGCGGCCCCATCACTGTAAACGGCCAGGGCCTGTACGGGGTGGAGAAGGAGAACACCGCCCGCATCCTCAACGAGCATTTCCGCCCCGAAGGGGTGACGGTGAGCGCCGACAAGCTGGGCCTGCCCGATGTGGAATTCACTTTGGGCTACAACGTGGACGAGGGCAAGCACCTCAGCGAGGTGGAGACCGCCGAGATCAAGGACTGATTCCCTTATAGCAAAGACAAAGCCCCCGGATTCCGCAGCTGCGGAATCCGGGGGCTTTTTGCGCTGTTTATTCGGCTTTGTCCTCCTCGGTTTTGCCGGCGGCCGTCTCCTGGGGCAGGTGAGGCCTGCGCAGAGGGATCTCGGGCATCAGCTCATCGCAGATGGTGTCCAGCATCCGGGACAGCTGGGCGATCTCCTCGGGAGAAAACCGCTGGGGGATGCGGTCCATCACGGTGTTGAGGTAGGAGTAGCTGAGGTTGTAGTAGTCCAGATATTTCTGGGTGGGGTAGAGGTGATATTCCCGCCGGTCGTTTTCCGAGCGCACCTTTTTGAGATACCCCTTCTGGATCAGGCTGTTCACCTTGTAGGCGGCGTTGGGGGAGGATATCTCGATAAAGCTGGCAAACTCGTTGATGGTGGGATGCCCCATGGCGTAGATGATCTCCATGCAGAAGGTCTCCACCGTGGTGAGGGTGGCTTCCCGATTCTGCAGGCTGCTGCTGAACACCTGGCGGTAGAAATGCAGCTTGAATTTGGTGTAGATCTGGGCAAAACTTTCCTTCAGCATGGCAAATGGCTCCTTTTGGGAAAAATGGAGGGCGGATCTCTGCTCTATTATAGCATATTGTCTCGACCCGCGCATGGCCATTTTCAGCCTTTTTACCCTGGCCCGGGCCAGGGCTCCGGCAGCGGGAGCCCGGCGCAGGGCCTCAGCCGATGGCAAAGGTGAATTCTCCCTGGGCGGCGATCTTGCCGTCCACCCGGGCCACGCCCTTGCCGATGCCCACGCTGCCCCGCAGCCGGATCAGCTCGCATTCCAGTTCCAGCACGTCGCCGGGCCGCACCTGCTGTTTGAACCGGGCGTTTTTGATGCCGCCGAAAAAGGCGGTCTTTCCCTTGAATTCGTCCATGGTCAGCAGAGCCACCGCGCCCACCTGGGCCAGGGCCTCGATGATGAGAACGCCGGGCATCACATGGTACTGGGGAAAATGGCCGCAGAACTGGGCCTCGTTCACCGACACGCACTTGATGCCCCGGGCCATTTTGCCGGGCTCGCACTCGGTGATCTTATCCACCATCTGGAAGGGCCAGCGGTGGGGCAGGATTTCCTGAATCTGGTTGGAATCCAACGTCATGGCTTATTCTCCTTTCTTGAACACCAGGCAGGCGTTGTGGCCGCCAAAGCCCAGGCTGTTGGAGAGGGCGGCGGTGAGGTGCATCTCCCGGCCGTTGTTGGGCACGATGTCCAGATCGCAGGCGGGGTCGGCCACCTTGTAGCCGATGGTGGCGGGCACAAAGTCGTCCCGCACCGCCAGGGCGGTGAAGATGGCTTCCACCGCGCCGGAAGCGCCCAGCAGGTGGCCGGTCATGGACTTGGTGCTGCTCACAGCCAGCTTGCCGGCCTGCTCGCTGAAAGCGGCCTTGATGGCAGCGGTCTCGCAGGAATCGTTCATGGGGGTGGAGGTGCCGTGGGCGTTGATGTAGCCCACTTCCTCGGGGGCCACACCGGCGTCGGCCATGGCCAAAGTCATGCACCGGGCCGCGCCCTCGCCGCCGGGAGCCGGGGCGGTGATGTGGTGGGCGTCGCAGTTGGCGGCGTAGCCTGCAAGCTCGGCGTAGATCTTGGCGCCACGGGCCTTGGCGTGCTCGTACTCCTCCAGGATCAGGATGCCGGCGCCCTCGCCCATGACAAAGCCGCTGCGCTCGGCGTCAAAGGGAATGGAAGCCCGCAGGGGATCGGTGCCGGTGTGCAGGGCTTTCAGGCTGGTGAAGCCGCCGATGCCCAGAGGGGTGATGGAGGCCTCGGTGCCGCCGCAGAGCATCACGTCGGCGTAGCCGTCCCGGATCTGCCGGAAAGCGTCGCCGATGGCGTTGGAGCCGCTGGCGCAGGCGGTGACGGGGCAGCTGCACATGCCCTTGAAGCCGTAGCGGATGGCAATGTGGCCCGCGGACATATTGGTGATGACCATGGGGATGAAATGGGGCGATACACGGTCAAAGCCCTTTTCCAGGCCCCGGCTGTGCTCCGACTCGATGGTGGACAGACCGCCGATGCCGCTGGAGACGATCACACCGCAGCGGGCGGCGTCCTCGGCTTCCATGTTCAGACCGCTGTCTTCCATGGCCTGGGCCGCGGCCACCATGGCCAGCTGGGTGACCCGGTCCATCTTGCGCATTTCCCGCTTATCCACCCAGAGGGAAGGGTCCAGATCCTTCACTTCGCCGGCCAGCTTGGCCTTCTGGGCGCTGGTGTCGTAGTGGGTGATGGGGGCGATGCCGCACACCCCCTGCCGGGCGGCGGCCCAGCTGTCGGCGGCGGTGTTGCCGATGGGCGTCACAGCGCCCATACCGGTGATGACAACCTTGCGTTTCATGGATGGTCCTCCTGTATATCTTTGTATTGTATAAATTTGAGTGAATATTACGTTTTGTAAAACACGGGAAAAGCGGGGGCTTACATGCCCATGCCGCCGTCCACCCCCAGCACCTGGCCGGTGATGTAGCCGGCCTGCTCGCTGGCCAGGAATGCCACGGCGCTGCCGATGTCCTCGGGCCGGCCCAGAGCACCCAGGGGGATCTGGCCCAGCAGGGCGGTCTTGGCGGCCTCGGGCAGCACCCGGGTCATGTCGGTGTCGATGAAGCCGGGGGCTACGGCGTTGGCGGTGATGTGGCGGCTGCCCAGCTCCTTGGCCAGGGATTTGGTCATGCCGATGAGTCCGGCCTTGCTGGCGGCGTAGTTGGCCTGGCCCGCATTGCCGTGGACGCCTACCACGCTGGAGATGGAGATGATGCGGCCGTAGCGCTGCTTCATCATGATGCGGGCGGCCTTTTTGGCGCATAGGAAAGCGCCTTTGAGGTTGGTGGCGATCACCTGGTCAAAGTCCTCCTCGGTCATGCGCAGGATCAGGCCGTCCCGGGTGATGCCGGCGTTGTTCACCAGCACGTCCACCCGGCCAAAGGCGGCCATGGCGGCCTCGAACAGAGCGTCGGCGCCCTGGGCGGTGGAGACGTCGGCCTGCACCGTGATGGCCTTCACGCCCTTTTCTTCGCAGAGGGCGGCGGTCTCGGCGGCGGCAGCGGCGCTGCCGGCGTAGTTCACCACAATGTCCAGTCCCTGGGCGGCCAGGGCCAGACAGACGGCCCGGCCGATGCCCCGGCTGCCGCCGGTGACGATGGCGGCGCGGCGAATGGATTCAGACATGGTTCATTCTCCTTTCAGGGCGGCCAGAGTGGCCTGCAGGCTGGGGATATCCTCCACGTTGAGCACCCGGATGCTCTTGGCGGTCTTTTTCACAAAGGCGGACAGGGCCTTGCCCGGACCGATCTCCACCACTGTATCGAAGCCGTTTTCCTCCAGCCAGCGGATGGAATCCTCGAAATAGACGCTGGACTGCACCTGGCGCACCAGCAAAGCGGGGATCTCCTCTTCGGCGGTGCGGGTGCGGCCCAGGCAGTTGAATACCACCGGCAGCTGCTCGGCGCCGAAGGTCTCACCGGCGAACCGCTCCTCCAGAGCCTGGCCCGCGGGGGCCATGAGGCTGGTGTGGAAGGGGCCGCTGACCTTCAGGGGCACGCAGCGGCGGGCGCCGGCGGCCTTGGCCAGTTCCCCGGCGGCAGTCACGGCGGCCTCGTCACCGGCGATGACCAGCTGGCCGGGGCAGTTGTAGTTGGCGATCTCACAGACCCCCTTGTCCGCCGCTTCGGCGCAGCAGGCGGCCAGCTTTTCCCGGTCCAGACCCAGCACGGCGGTCATGCCGCAGGGACGGCCCTGGACGGCCTTGGCCATGGCGTCCCCCCGGAAGGCGGCCAGGGAAATGGCCTGGCTGGGGGTGAACACCTCGGCGCAGGCCAGGGCGGAATACTCGCCCAGGCTCAGACCGGCGGCAGCGTCGGGACGGATGCCCTCGGCGGCCAGCAGGGCGGTGACGCCGCAGGCGAAGGCCACCATGCAGGGCTGGGTGTAGCGGGTCTGGGCGAGGGTCTCCTCGGGACCCTCAAAGCAGAGGGTCTTGAGGTCGAAATCCAGCTGGACGCTGTCCAGCACGGCGGCAAATTCGGGCAGCTGGTAAAGGTCTTTGCCCATGCCGGCGTGCTGGCTGCCCTGGCCGGCGTACAAAAATGCAAGTTTCATCCTTGGCTCCTTCTGGCGGTATGCCATTCCTGTGCCAGCTGCTCCAGCAGCCGGGGTACGGTGGTGATGGAATCGATGCGGCCTACGTTGCCGCCGCAGAAAAACAGGCCCTCCTCCCAGTTGCCTTTCACGGCTTCTATGAGGGCGTTGGTGATGCAGTAGGGGGTCTCGGCCGGCTTGCAGGGGACCAGACAGCCGGCGCAGCGGACAGGGGGAATCCGTCCGGCGGTCTCCAGACGGCGGATCAGGGGGCTGTACAGCGCCCGGCCGGGCATGCCCACGGGGCTCTGCACAATGCGCACATCCTCGTCTTTGGCCTGGACCATCCGCTGTTTGTAGCCATCGGCGGCGTCGCACTCCTCGGTGGCGATGAACCGGGTGGCGATCTGGGCCCCGGCGGCTCCGGCGGACTGGAGAGCGGCGATGTCAGCCCCGCTCCATACGCCCCCGGCAGCGAATACCGGGATGGCACGGCCGTACTGGGCGGCCCAGGGTGCCAGGGCAGCGCATACCTCCTTCACCAGCCCTTCCAGGCTGGGCAGGGGCTTCTGGTCCAGCTGGGCCTTGGTAAAGCCCAGATGTCCCCCGGCCAGGGGACCTTCCACCACCACGAAGTCGGGCATCCGGGCAAAGCGACGGTGCCACAGCTTGCAGATGGTGGAGATGGCCTTGCCGCTGGACACGATGGGGGCCAGCAGCACCTTTTCGGCCCCGGCCACGGCGGGGAGATCCAGGGGCAGTCCGGCCCCCGAGATCACCGCGTCGGCTCCGGCGGCGATGGCCGCGGCCACCGTCTCGGCATAGCGGGTGGTGGCCACCATGGCGTTCACCGCCACCAGACCCGCCCCTTGGGCGATGGCCTTGGCCTTGCTGATCTGGGCGGCCAGGGCACGCAGGTTGGCGGCGGCGGGATTGGGCCAGAAATCCGCCTCGGCGTAGCCGGGATTGGCGGTGGAGATCACCCCCATGGCTCCGGCGGCGGCTACATGCCCCGCCAGGCTGCCCAGAGATACCCCGATGCCCATGCCTCCCTGGATGACGGGCAAGGACAGCCGGGACAGAGAGGGGGCGCTCATGCCTTTTCTCCGTTCAGAGCGGCCAGAGTGGCGTCGGCCCCGGCCATCATGTCCTCGAAGATGGCCCGCAGGGGGCGGATCTCGTGGACCATGCCGGCCACCTGACCGGCCATAAGGCTGCCGGTCTGGACGTCGCCCTCAAATACAGCCCGGCGCAGAGAACCCAGGGTGTATTTTTCCAGCTCCATCTTGTCGGCTCCGGCCTTTTCCTGCTTGACGTACTCCCGGGCCATGCGGTTTTTCAGAATGCGCACCGGGGTGCCGCCGATGCGGCCGGTGACGATGGTGTCGTTGTCCGAAGCCTTGAGGATGGCTTCCTTGTAGTTGGGGTGGATGGGGCACTCCTCGCTGGCCAGCAGACAGGTGCCCAGCTGGGCGCCCACAGCGCCCAGGGCAAAGGCGGCCAGCAGCTGGCGGCCGTCGGCAATGCCGCCGGCGGCGATGACGGGGATATTCACCGCGTCCACCACCTGGGGAACCAAAGCCATGGTGGTCATCTCGCCCACATGGCCGCCGCTCTCGGTGCCCTCGGCGATGACGGCGTCGGCCCCGGCCTTTTCCATGCGGCGGGCCAGCACGGCGGCGGGCACCACGGGGATCACCTTGATGCCCGCCTCTTTCCAGGCGGCCATGTACTTGCCGGGGTTGCCGGCGCCGGTGGTGACGATCTTCACGCCTTCCTCCACCACGATCTGGGCCATCTGGTCGGCGTCGGGGTTCATCAGCATGATGTTGACGCCGAAGGGTTTATCGGTGAGAGATTTGCAGATGCGGATCTCCTCCCGCAGCTGCTCGGCCCGCATGCCGCCCGCGCCGATGAGGCCCAGGGCCCCGGCGTTGGAGACGGCGGCGGCAAAGGTGCCGGTGGCGATGTTGGCCATACCGCCCTGGATCAGGGGGAATTCGGTGCCGAGGATCTCGTTCAGTCGCATACTGTTTCTCCTTTCACGTTCCAGTGGACCAGCACGCCGCCCCAGGTGAAGCCTCCGCCGAAACCGGCGCAGACCAGGCGCATGCCCGGACGCAGCAGCCCGGCAGCCCGCATATCCTCCAGAGCCAGGGGGATGCTGGCCGCCGAGGTGTTGCCGTAGCGGTCCATATTCATATAAAATTTGGCGGGGTCGGCCCCGGCCCGGCGCACCACATGGTCGATGATGCGCTTGTTGGCCTGGTGGCAGACCACATAGTCGATGTCGTTCATAGCAAGGCCGCTCTGTTCCAGCACTCCGTCCACGCAGCGGGGCAGAACCTCCACCGCAAACCGGAACACCGCCCGGCCGTCCATGGAAAGATGCTGGGGAGCGCTGCCGAAGCCGGGGCAGACCAGAGCCTGGTCGTCACCCCGGGCCCCCTGCACGGCGGCAAAGGGCAGGTCGGTCAGTTCCATCACCGCGGCGGCGGCGCCGTCACCGAACAGCACGCAGGTGGAGCGGTCGGTGAAATCGGTCACCTTGCTCAGCGCCTCGGCCCCGATGACCAAAGCGTAGGGCTTGGGGCTGCTTTCCAGCAGGGCCCGGGCGGTGATGAGGGCGTATACAAAGCCGCTGCAGGCGGCGTTGATGTCAAAACACAGGGTGCTCTCCTCCAGCCCCAGCTGCCGCTGTACCAGACAGGCGGCGGAGGGGGTGGCGAAGGCGGGGGTCATGGTGGCCACCAGACAGACCCCGATCTGATGGGGGGATACCCCGGCGTTTTCCAGGGCCCGGGCACCGGCCTGGGCGGCCAGCTGCCAGCCGGCCTGGCCCTCGGCGCAGAAATACCGCTGGCGGATGCCGGTGCGGGTGGAGATCCACTCGTCGCTGGTCTCCACCATGGCGGCCATATCGTCGTTTGTCACCCGCCGGCCGGGCAGTGCCAGACCGGTGGAGAGGATGTTGATTCCCTTCATGCTTGCTCCTTCCCAAGGTTGCCCATGGCCCGCAGCTTCTGGAAGCGGGCGGCGGTGAGGGCGGCGGGGCGCATCCGGCACAAAGCGTGCAGCCGGGCGTACAGCTCCTTGTCCAGTGCCCGGTAGACGGCGGCGGGGTCGGTGTGAGCGCCACCGGCGGGCTCGGGCACGATGCCGTCGATGAGCCCCAGTTCCAGCAGATCGGGAGCGGTGAGCTTCATCTGCCCGGCGGCCTCCTGCCAGCGGGAGGAATCCTTCCAGAGAATGCTGGCAAAGCCCTCGGGGCTGAGCACCGCGTAGACGGCGTGCTGCAGCATCAGCACCGCGTCTCCCACGCCCAGCGCCAGGGCGCCGCCGCTGCTGCCCTCGCCGGTGACCACACAGATCACCGGAACCGAAAGGCTGCTCATCTCGGCCAGATTGCGGGCGATGGCCTCGGCCTGGCCCCGCTCCTCGGCTTCCTTGCCGGGGTAGGCGCCGGGAGTGTCGATAAAGGTGATGATGGGGCGGCCGAACTTTTCCGCCTGCTTCATCAGCCGCAGGGCCTTGCGGTAGCCCTCGGGCCCCGGCATGCCGAAGTTGCAGGCCAGGTTTTCCGGCAGGGTGCGGCCCTTGCGGTGGCCCATCACCGTGACGGGCATGCCGTGGAACAGGGCCACGCCCCCCAGGATGCTGCCGTCCTCCTTGCACAGCCGGTCGCCCCGCTGCTCGAAGAAGTCGGTGAAGAGGTTTTCTATGTAGTCGGTGATGGAGGGCCGGGCGGGATGCCGGGCCAGATACACCTCGTCGGCGGCGGTGCGGGGACGGTAGGCGTCCTGCAGCTCGGCCAGAGAGCGGCGCAGCTGGTCGTATTCCAGCTGCTGGGCTTCGGTCTCGGGGTGAAGCTGTTCCAGCTTGCCCCGCAAAGCCTCCATGCGGTCGTCCAGTTCTTTCAGCATTTGGTCATACCTCCTTTGGCAGTGTGCAGCCGCAGGATGCGGGACAAAGTGCTGCGCAGCTGGCTCCGGGGCACCACCTGGTCCACAAAGCCGTGGTCCAGCAGGTATTCCGCCCGCTGGAAGCCCTCGGGCAGGGTTTCGCCGATGGTCTGCTGGATGACCCGGGGACCGGCGAAGCCGATGAGGGCCCCGGGCTCGGCCAAGGTGATGTCACCCAGCATGGCAAAGCTGGCGCTGACGCCGCCGGTGGTGGGATGGGTGAGCACCGCCACATACAGTCCCCCTGCCTGGGAGAACCGCTGCAAAGCGGAGCTGGTCTTGGCCATCTGCATCAAAGAGACGGCTCCCTCCTGCATCCGGGCGCCGCCGCTGGCACAGAAGATGATCAGAGGCAGCTTGTGCTTCTGGGCGTATTCCACCGCCTGGGTGATGCTCTCACCCAGAGCGGCGCCCATGCTGCCCATGAGGAACCGGCTGTCCATCACCGAAACCACGGCCTTGCAGCCGCCGATGGTGCCCACTGCGGTGAGAACCCCGTCGGCCAGGCCGGTCTTGCGCCGCAGCATGGCCAGCTTTTCGCTGTATCCGGGGAAATGCAGGGGGTCCACCCGCCACTGGGGCCGGGGCCGCAAGGTGCGGGCGCTGTTTTCGTCCAGCAGCATGGCCAGACGGGCCGGAGCGGACAGGGGATGATGGTGGCCGCAGTGAGGGCAGACGCCGAAATAGTCGGCCAGCTGCTGGCGGGGAATGGCCGCGCCGCAGCCGGCGCAGGCCACAAAGGGGCTGGGCTGCTCAGCGGGGGCGGCGGGGCGGACCGCCGGTTTCTGCCGCTGGCTGCTCAGGGCCGCCAGCTGCTGGCGGCGCTGCTGAAAGGGGGAAATCACGCCTCGTCATCTCCTTTCGGGGGGCAGTCCCAGGACAGCAGTTCATCCAGGTGCTCGGGGATGAAGCTGGTGGTGTAGCTGCCTTTGAGGTAGTCGGGGTGGTAGAGGATCATGTGGGCCAGCCCCGCGCCGGTGTCGATGCCCTCGATCACCAGTTCCTCCAGAGCCCGGCGCATGCGGCGGATGGCCTGCAGCCGGTTGGGGGCGTGGACAATGACCTTGGCCACCATGGAATCGTAGTAGGGGCTGGTCTCGTAGCCGGTGTAGAGGGCGGTGTCCACCCGCACCCCGCAGCCCCCGGGCAGGTGCAGGAAGGTGACCTTGCCGGGACTGGGCAGAAAGCCCTTGGCGGGGTTTTCGGCGTTGATGCGGCACTCGATGGCGTGGCCGGTGAGCTGGATGTCCTCCTGGCTGAATTCCAGGGGCAGGTGGGCGGCAATGCGGATCTGCTGGCGGATGAGGTCGATACCGGTGACCATCTCGGTGACCGGGTGCTCCACCTGGATGCGGGTGTTCATCTCGATGAAATAGAACTGCCCGTCGGGAGCCAGCACAAACTCCACGGTGCCGGCGCTGGTGTAGCCGGCGGCCTTGGCGGCGTTTACCGCCGCCCGGCCCATGGCCTCCCGCAGGTCCGGGGTGAGGGCCTTGCAGGGGCTCTCCTCCATGAGTTTCTGGTTTTTGCGCTGCACCGAGCAGTCGCGCTCTCCCAGATGGACCACATGGCCCATCTCGTCGGCCAGGATCTGGAACTCCACATGCCGGGGATTTTCCACCAGCTTTTCCAGATACATCTCCCCGTCTCCGAAGCAGGCGACGGCCTCGGCCCGGGCGGCCTCGAAGGAGCTTTCCAGCTCGGCGGGGTCATAGACCCGGCGCATGCCCCGGCCGCCGCCTCCGGCAGCAGCCTTGATGAGCACAGGGTAGCCGATCTTGTGGGCCAGGGCCGCGGCGTCGGCGGCGGTGTCGATGCTGCCGTCGCTGCCGGGCACCACCGGCACCCCGGCGGCCTGCATGAGACGGCGGGCGGCGGATTTGTTGCCCATGGCGTCGATCACGTCCCCCGAGGGGCCGATGAAGGTGATGCCACAGTCGGCGCACAGCCGGGCGAACTCGCTGTTTTCACTCAGAAAGCCGAAACCGGGATGGATGGCGTCGCAGCCGGTTTTCACCGCGGCGGTGAGAATGGCCTGGGCGTTGAGGTAGCTGTCGGCGGCCTTGGCGGGGCCGATGCAGACCGCCTGGGTGGCCAGCTGCACATGGAGAGCGGTGCGGTCGGCTTCGGAGTAGACCGCCACGGTCTCGATCTCCATCTCCCGGCAACAGCGCAGGATGCGCAGGGCGATCTCGCCCCGGTTGGCGATAAGGATTCGTTTGAACATACCCAGACTCCTTTTATACCCGGCGCACCCGGAACAGCACGTCCCCGAAGGCGGCCAGCTGGCCGTTTTCGGCCACCACTTCCTCGATCACACAGTCGAAGGGGGCGGGCACCTCGCTGATCATCTTCATGGCTTCCAGCAGGCAGACGGTCTGTCCGGCCTTCACCTTGTCACCCACGGCCACAAAGGGGGCCTTGTCGGGGGCGCTGGCGGCGTAGAAGGTGCCTACCAGGGGAGCGGTGATGGCCTCGCCCTCCTCCTGGGCCGCGGGAGCGGCGGGAGCCTGGGCGGGAGCTGCCGCAGCAGCGGCAGGGGCGGGTACGGCAGCCGCAGCCACAGGGGCCGCAGCCACAGCCGCGGGAGCCACAGGGGCGGGGAAGGCCTCGGCCTTTTCCAGGGTGAGCTGTTGGTCGCCGCTCTTCCAGCGCAGCCGCACAGCGGTGCTCTGGTCAAAGGCGGCCAGCAAAGCAGTGATCTGTTCCAGTTCCATAATACCTCCAATGGCCCGCGGCGAAAGGGCGGGCGATGCTCTGTTGCAAGGAAAACCGGCCCCGGCGGCGGCTGGAAAAAAGCCGGGCGGCGGGGCCGGAATCTGCGGAAAAAATCAGGCGTTGGCTTCCAGATAGGCAACGATGTCGCCCACGGTCTTCATGCCGGCCAGCTCCTCGTCGGGGATGGAAACGCCCAGCTTGTCCTCCAGAGCCATGTTCAGCTCCACAGCGTCCAGGCTGTCAGCGCCCAGGTCGTCGGCCAGGCTGGCCTCCAGGGTCACGTCGTCGATAGAGCAGCTCAGGGTATCCACGATGATGTCGCGCACTTTTTCAAACATATTGGTAATCTCCTTTTGTATCTTTGGTTTTTCAGATGTGGTCGTGTCAAATGCTCAAACAATTTAGTTAAAATAATTTAATTAAATTGTTTGAATAGATTTTACAAAAATCCGGCGGCAAAGTCAAGGGGGAAACCAGACGAAGGGTGTAGAGACTGGAACAAAAACCAGGCGGCTTTTTATGAAAAAGAGACAAAAAATCCCTCTAAGGGGCCAAAAGAGGGACATTGGGCCGGGAAAAGGGGCAAAAAAATCCCCCGCCGGTGAAAGGCGGGGGGAAAATCACAGAAGCTGGTTCGCGTGGAGCAGGGCGATGGTGTGGCCGTTGGTCAGCTTTTCGCCCATGAGTTCCCGGAACTGGGTGGTTTTGGTTTTGCCGGCGGCCCGCAGGTCGGCCAGTTTTTGGCTCAGCTGGTCCTGGCGCTGTTCCAGGTACTGGCACAGGTCTTCGCAGCGGGCCAGCTTTTCCAGAGCGGCGGAGGTGTCGTCGCATTCCACCCCTTGGGGGGTGCGGCGGGTAAGTCGATCCATAGGAATATCTCCCTGTTTTTTAATTATAGTAGGCGCTGCGCAGGCTGAGCCGGGGGCCGAAGGGAGAATAGATGATCCCCGACCAGCCCGCCAAAGTGAGGAAGGAGCGCTGCTCAAACCACACAGGCACCGCGGCGGCCTGGTTCAGCAGCTGGTTTTCGGCCTCCAGCACCAGACGGGTGCGCTGGTCGGCCGAGAGGGTGGTAGAGGTCAGCTGATCCAGAGCCGCGGCCGTCACGCCGCTGTAATCGGCGATCTGGGAAAGGAAGGCGGCGGCGTCGCTGTCCGAGGGGGAGAGGGGCACCAAGGCCAGCTGGAAATCCCCGGCGGCGATGCGGGAGGACAGCTCTTCCTCCTCCAGTTTCTGGAGGGAGAAAAAGGCCCCCAGTTCCCGCTGGAGCTGCTGGTTGGCCGATTCAAACAGGCTGCCCACCCCTTCGTCCTGGGGCAGCAGCACCGTGATGCCGGACAGCTTCTGCACCCCCAGCTGGGCCAGGCCCTGCTGGTAGAGGGTCTGGGCGTCGCCGTAGGCTGTCAGACGATTGCCCTGGGCGGGGCTGCCGTCGGGCAGGGGCAGGGCGGGAGGCAGCAGGCCTTCGGCGGCGGTATAGGTGCTGCCGGGCAGGCCGGCGGACAGGCTCTTGCCCAGCACCTGGGCCAGGCCCTGGCGCACCGACAGATTGGCCAGAGAGGAGTCGCCGCTGTTGAAGAGCAGCACCCACACCGTGTCGGTGAAGGTCTGGGCGGCATAGCCTTCGGGGGCTTCGCCCCGGTACTCGATGCCGCTGACGATCCCCTCGTCCAGGGCGGCCAGCCCTTCCACCGTTTCGTTGGGGTCGGTCAGCACCAGGCGCAGGTTGTTGGCGGCGCCGGCGGGGGCGTCCTTGCGCCGGAGGAACACACCTTCGGCGGCCCAGTTGTAGAGCTGGAAGTCCCCGTTGGTGAGGAGATATTCCTCTGCAAGGCCGTAGGAACCCCGGGTGGAAGCAAAAAATTCCCGGTTGCAGGGCATGGCCCCGGGACAGCACAGCTTGTACAGGAAGGTGTCGTCGGGGGCGGACAGGCGGATGACCACCGTCTTGTCGTCGGGGGCGGAAACCCCCAGCTGGGACTCATCCCCGCCGGCCATCACGGCAGCGCTGCCGGCAATGCCCCCCAGCTGCTGGGTGTAGGGGGAGCCGGTCTCGGGCAGGAATACCCGCACCAGGCCAAAGACAAAGTCATCGGCGGTGACGGGGATGGTGTTGGTCTCCTCCTCGTAGGAGTAAAAATACAGGTCGTCCCGGAGGTCAAAGGTATAGGTGAGGCCGTCGGCGGATACGGTCCAGCTTTCGGCGCAGTCGGGGGCGGGCTGGCCTTCGGCGTCCAGCATCACCAGCCCCCGGAACAGATGTTCGGCGGCGGTGCGTTCACAGACCGAACCGGCCAGCTGGGGGTCCAGGCTTTTGGGCATGGAATCCACCTGCCAGGTGAAGGTGACCAGCTCGCTGGAGCCGCAGCCCACAAAACACAGGGCCAGCAGCGCACAGCTGAGCAGAAGGGATACAAAGCGGCGCATAGCAACTCCTTTCCGGCGGCGCGTTGAACAGGCAGCACAGCCCGCCGCACACCAAAAGCGTATGCGGCGGGCCGGAAAATCATGTGGAAAAATCCGAATTACAGGTCAAACAGCAGATCGGTGTAGCTGGGCACCGGCCAGGCGCTGGCGGGCATGGCCTCTTCCAGCTGATCGGCGGCGCTGCGCAGCCGGCTCATCTCCTCGGCGGACAGAGCCCGGAAAGCGGCGGCCGTCTGGCGGGCGTCCCCGTTCTTGGGCACATTGGCCAGAGCCCGGGCCAGCTGGGCCGACAGCCCGGATACACGGTCCACCAGAGTGGACAGCTGGCTCACCATGTCGGTGGCGGTCTGGCAGGTGACATGCAGCCCGGCCAGCTTCTGGGCGGTGCCGGCGGCCTGGTCCAGCTCCCGCAGGGCGGCGGGCAGGATCTGCCGCTCCACCATCTCCAGCATCACCGCGGCGTCGATGTTCACGTTTTTGGAGTAGGTCTCCAGCATGATCTCGTGGCGGCTGTGGCACTCGGCGGCGGTGAACACATGGGTGCGCTCGAACAGGGCGATGTTCTTCTCGTCCAGGAAAGCCTCGGCGGCGTCCACCATGGTGGGCAGGTTGGGCAGACCACGGCGGCGGGCTTCGTTGGCCCACTCGAAGGAGTAGTTGTTGCCGTTGAAGATGATGCGGCCGTGGTTGTTGTAGGTGTCCTTTACGATGTCATAGACACAGGCGGTCTTGTCCTCGGCGGCTTCCAGCCGGTCGGCAAAGGCGCGCAAAGTGTCGGCCACAGCGGCGCCCAGCACGGCGTTGGCCAGGCCGATGCTCTGGCTGGCGCCCACCATGCGGAACTCGAACTTGTTGCCGGTGAAGGCAAAGGGGCTGGTGCGATTGCGATCGTTGTCGTCCCGCATCAGCAGAGGCAGGCTCTTTACGCCGGTGAGCAGGGGAGCCCGCTCGCTCTTGCCGGGGATGTGGCCCTCGGCAATGCCGGCCAGCAGCTGCTCCATGGGGTCGCCCAGGAACACCGAGATCACCGAGGGAGGCGCCTCGCCGCCGCCCAGACGGAACTCGTTGCCGGGGCAGGTGGCGGACAGCCGCAGCAGATCGGCGTAGTCGTCCACTGCCGTCAGCACGGCGCAGAGGAACACCAGGAAGGTGGGGTTCTGGCCGGGATCGTCGGTGGGGTCCAGCAGGTTTTTGCCGCTGGAGGTCACCAGGCTCCAGTTGTTGTGCTTGCCCGAGCCGTTGATGCCGGCAAAGGGCTTTTCATGGAGCAGACAGGCCATGCCGTGGCGCAGGGCCACCTTGCGCATCAGCTCCATCATGATCTGGTTGTGGTCGCAGGCGATGTTGGCGGTGGCGTAGACGCTGGCCAGCTCATACTGACCGGGGGCCACCTCGTTATGCTCGGTCTTGGCTGGCACGCCCAGAGCCCACAGCTCGTCGTCCAGCTCCCGCATGAAGGCCCGCACCCGCTCGTTGATGGAGCCGTAGTAGTGGTCCTCCAGCTCCTGACCCTTGGGGGGCTTGGCGCCCAACAGCGTGTGGCCGGCCACCTTCAGGTCCAGCCGCTGGTCAAAGAGGGCTTTGTCCACCAGGAAATATTCCTGTTCGGCGCCCACGGTGGGCTGCACCGACACGGTCTCCTCGTCGCCCAGAGCCCGCAGCACCCGCAGAGCCTGCTTGTTCAGGGCCTGGTTGGAGCGCAGCACCGGGGTCTTCTGGTCCAGAGCTTCGCCGGTGTAGGAGCAGAAGGCGGTGGGGATATACAGAGTGGTGCCCAGCACAAAGGCGGGGGAGGTGGGGTCCCAGGTGGTGTAGCCCCGGGCCTCAAAGGTGGCCCGCAGACCGCCGGAGGGGAAGCTGGAAGCGTCGCTCTCGCCCTTGGAAAGCATCTTGCCGTTGAACTTGATAATGGGCTGGCCGGCGTTGGTGCCGTCGATGAAGCTGTCGTGCTTGCCGCTGCCCACCCCGGTGAGGGGGCTGAACCAGTGGATATAATGGGTGGCGCCCAGCTCGATGGCCCAGTCCTTCATGGCATGGGCCACGGCGTCGGCCACTTTGGGGTCCCAGGGATAGCCGTCGTCCCGGATGCGGCGCAGGCTCTCGTATACGTCCAGGGGCAGGTGCTGGCGCATCACCCGGTCGTCAAAGGCGTTGCAGCCAAAATGGCTGAAATGTTCTGCATTGCTGCTCAAAAGCGTTTCCTCCTTACTTTCCCTTGGCAAAAGCGCGCGCAGGCGCGCACATACAGCATAATTTTATCATGCCGGGCAGTGTCGAACAAGGGGAAGGGATGCCAAACTTGCCGCATTTTAGACGAAAAATTTGTGACAGGCAGCAAACGATCTCCTTTTGATTGCATCCGGGCCTCTTTTTAGAGTATAATATATAGACTGTGTATTATACGAATCCGCCCGGCCTTTTTCTTCGCAAGAGAGGGGACCGGGTGCAGAATACCGGGAGGAAATGGAGCCATGAAACAGCAGCTGGACCAGCTCAAGCAGCTGGTGGAAGGAAAAAAAGTGGCCTTTATCGGCGCCGGTGTCAGCCACCGGGAGCTGATAGGCCTGTTCTGTGAACTGGGGGCAAAGGTGACCCTCTGCGATAAAAAGCCGGATCTGGAGGCCTTCGGGGATTACGCCCCCACTCTGCGCCAGTTGGGCGTGGAGCTGAGCCTGGGAGAAAACTATATGGACGGCTTTGCCGGCCAGGACATCATCATGCGCACCCCGGGGTTTGAGTATTTCACCCCGGCGCTGCAGGCCGCCAAGGCCGCCGGCACGCTGGTGACCAGCGAGATGGAGCTGTTTTTCCGGCTCTGCCCCTGCCGCAAGATCGCCGTGACCGGTTCCGACGGCAAGACCACCACCACCAGCCTCATCGCGGCCATGCTGCGCCAGGCGGGGTATACGGTGCATCTGGGGGGCAATATCGGCCGGGCCCTGCTGCCCATCATCGGGGAGGTACAGCCCGACGATATGGCGGTGGTGGAGCTGTCCAGCTTCCAGCTCATCAGCATGGACCAGAGCCCCGACATCGCCGTGGTGACCAACGTCACCCCCAACCATCTGGACCACCACAAGGACATGCAGGAGTATATCGACGCCAAGCGCAACATCCTGCTGCACCAGAGCCATGCCGCCCGGGCGGTGCTGGGCTACGAAAACCAGGTCACCCGGGAGATGGCCGCCGACGTCCAGGGCAGCTACTGCTGGTTTACCCGGCTGCATGAGATCGACAACGGCGCCTTCCTGCGCCAGGAGGACGACATGCTCTGCATGGCCCAGAACGGCATCGTCACCCCCATCCTGCGCCGGGAGGAGGTAAAGCTCCGGGGCCTGCACAATGTGGAGAACCTGCTGGCCGCTTCGGCCGCCGTCTGGGGTCTGGTGCCGGTGGAGGACATCGCCGCCGTGGCCCGCACCTTTGCCGGTGTGGAGCACCGCATCGAGCCGGTGCGGATGCTGGACGGGGTGATGTGGTACAACGATTCCATCGCCTCCAGCCCCACCCGCACCAT
This sequence comes from Candidatus Anaerofilum excrementigallinarum, assembly GCA_019115305.1. GTDB lineage: Bacteria > Bacillota > Clostridia > Oscillospirales > Ruminococcaceae > Anaerofilum > Anaerofilum excrementigallinarum. The sequence goes on along the minus strand of DXDW01000130.1, from coordinate 17,713 downwards.
CGCCGGACTGCGCAGCTTTGACCAGAAGATCATCATCATCGCCGGCGGCTACGACAAGCACATCCCCTACGAGCCCCTGGCTCCCGAGATCCTGGCCCATGTGAAGGTGCTGGTGCTCATGGGAGACACCGGCCCCATCATCGAAAAGGCGGTGCGGGGATGCCCCGGCTTTGCCGAGAGCGGGCTGATCATCGAGCACGCCGAGGACATGGCCCAGGCCGTGGAACTGGCCCGGCGCAACGCCAAGCCCGGGGACATCGTCTCCCTCTCCCCGGCATCGGCCAGTTTTGACAAATATCCCAACTTCGAGGTGCGGGGGCGGCACTTCAAGGACCTGGTGAACAGCCTGTGATCGCTGCACTGCACACCGGAAATCAGGAACAGTTTTTCCGCCTGGCGGCTGCCGACCCCTTTCTGGGCTGCCAGATGGAGGTGGACGCCAGGCTGTTCGGCCACTGCGACCACCTGATGCGCTTTTTTGTCTGCGAGCAGGGGGCGATGGAAATCAAGGGAGACACCGCCTATCTGGCCGGCGCCGCCGACGGAGCCGAGCTGGCCGGCATGCTGGCCTTTGCAGGGGTGCGGCGGATCGTCACCGCCGGCCCGCTGCCCATGGGCTGGCGGGAAAGCGGGCAGATGGCCGCCATGGAATACCGCCCCGGCATTCCCCCCGCCCTGCCCGCGGGCGTCACTTTGGACACCGCGCCCCCGGCTGCCGATCTGCTGCAGGTGGTGGCCTGCGAGGGCATCACCGGCCCCGGGGCCGACAACTTTTATTCCGAGGTCTGCACCAAGCGCAACCACGGCATGGGGCAGTTCTGGCTGGCGCGGCTGGACGGCCAGCCGGCGGCCACCGCGGGATGCTATGCCCTCACCCATACCCGGGCCTATCTGGCCGGGGTGGTCACTTTGCCCCAGTATCGCCGGCAGGGCATCGGGGGCGGGCTCTGCGCCGCCCTGGCCGCCCATCTGGCCGCCGAGGGCCGCACCGTGGGGCTGCTCTGCCGGCCCGAACGGGAGCCATTTTACCAAAAGATGGGGTTTGTCCGGCAGGGATTGCTGCATTGCGGCCGTCCCTGACCGCCGCACCCCAAACATAAGGAGAGAAGAAAAGAACAGATGATCGAGGAGTTTTTTTCCATCAGCCCCCGGCTGCTGGCCGAGGATCAAAAGGTCATGGAGATCTGCAAGGAGCGGTTTGCGGCCATCGACGCCGTGAAGGAGTATAACCAGCTCAAGATGCTCAAAGCCTTCACCGACTGCGGCGTGTCCGCCACCCATCTGGTGGGCAGCACCGGCTACGGCTACGACGACGCCGGCCGGGACAAGCTGGACCAGGTATTTGCCCAGGTGGTGGGGGCCGAGGATGCCCTCTGCCGCAGCCATTTCCTGTCCGGCACCCATGCCCTGACCGTGGCCCTCTTCGGGCTGCTGCGCACCGGCGACACTCTGCTGGCCGCCACCGGCCGTCCCTACGACACCCTGGAAGGGGTGATCGGCCTGGGGGACACCGCCAAGGACGGCTACGGTAGCCTGGCCGAATACGGGGTGCACTACGACGAGGCCCCTCTGCTGGAGGACGGCACCCCCGACTATGATCTCATCGCCCAGAAGGCCCCCGGCGCCACCGTCTGCCATATCCAGCGCAGCCGGGGCTACGCCGACCGCCCCGCCTTTGATCTGGAGACCATCGGCCGGGTAGTAAAGGCCGCCAAGACCGCCAACCCCAACATTGTGGTGATGGTGGACAACTGCTACGGCGAGTTCACCCAGAAGGCCGAGCCCACCAGCGTGGGAGCCGACCTCATTGTGGGCAGCCTCATCAAAAACCCCGGCGGCGGCATCGCCCCCACCGGCGGCTACATCGCCGGCCGTCACGATCTGGTGGAAAAATGCTCCCACCGGCTCACCTGCCCCGGCACCGGCCGGGAGCTGGGCTGCACTTTGGACACCCTGCGCCAGATGTACCTGGGCCTCTACTACGCCCCCGGCGTCACCGCCGAGGCCCTGAAAACCAGCGTCTATGCCAGCTGCCTGCTGGAGAACCTGGGCTACCGGGTCACCCCCCGCTGGCAGGAGGACCGCAACGACATCATCACCAGCGTCTACACCGGCAGCGCCGAGGCCCTCTGCGCCCTCTGCCAGGGCATCCAGGCCGGCAGCCCGGTGGACAGCTTCGTCACCCCCGAGCCCTACGCCATGCCCGGCTACACCAGCCAGGTGATCATGGCCGCCGGCGCCTTCACTTTAGGCAGCAGCATCGAGCTGAGCTGCGACGCCCCGGTGCGGGAACCCTACATCGCCTATCTCCAGGGCGGGCTCAACTTTGCAGCCAGCCGGGCAGGGGTGCTGCTGGGGGTACAGCGTGCCTTTTTTGACAACAAATAAATCCCTGTAAGAGCGAAAAGCCGCCGCTTCCGAATGTGGAAGCGGCGGCTTTTGCGCGTTTTCAAGGCTTTTGTGCGTTTTCAGGGCTTTTGTGCTTTCCCTTCGGGGGAAAGCCGCACCTTTTTTCTGGGCCGGGCCGAAGGGGTGCGGCCGGGCAGGCTGGAGAGCCGGGGCATTTTTTAAGGCCGGAGCGCATACCCTTTTGCCATACCAGGGCGAAAAAAGGGGGCAAGGGGTATGGATTGGGAACTGGGGACGGCGCCGGGGCGGAGCATCCGGCTGCGGGCCGCCGTGGTGGCGGGCATCTTTGCGGTGGGCTGCTTCGGGGTGCTGCTGGGACGGCTGTATTACATCCAGTTTGTCCGGGACGACCTCTACGCTCCCCGGGCGGCGGGGCAGCAGCTGCGGGGCGTCACGGTGACAGCCCCCCGGGGGACCATCTACGACGCCAACCTGGAACCGCTGGCGGTGTCGGCCACGGCCTGGACCATCCGGGCGGTGCCCCGGGAGATGGCGGACGAGGATGTGCAGCCAGCCGCGGCGGCTTTGGCGGAGATTTTGGAGCTGGACGCTGCCGATGTGTTGGAAAAGCTGAGCCAGCGCAGCAGCAACGACGCCTTGCTCCGCCGCCGGGTGGACAAGGAGATGGCCGACGCCGTCCGGCTCTACTGCGCCGAAAACGGGGTGGAGGGCATTCTGGTGCTGGAGGACAGCCGCCGGTATTACCCCCAGGGGGACCTGGCGGGGAGCATCCTGGGCTTTGTGAATGTGGACGGCGACGGTGTGGCGGGGCTGGAACTGGAATACAACAGCCAGCTGAAAGGGGAGGACGGCAGCCTGCTGGCGGCCAAAAACGCCTGGGGCTACCCTTTGCCCGACCTCTACGAGACCCTTTCCGCCCCCACCCAGGGCAGCAGTCTGGTGCTGACCATCGACAAAAACATCCAGAGCTATCTGGAAAACTACCTCAGCCGGGCGGTGGCGGAATACAACGTCCAGGCCCGGGGAGTGGGCATCGTCATGGATGTGGATACCGGGGCCATTCTGGCCATGAGCACCAAGCCCGACTATGACCCCAACCAGCCCCGGCTGCTGGCCGACCAGACCCTCCAGGCCCAGATCGACGCGCTGCCCGATGACCAGCGGGCCGAGGCCCTGAGCCTGGCCCAGCAGGCCCAGTGGCGCAACAAGGCGGTGAGCGACCTCTACGAGCCGGGGTCGGTGTTCAAGATCATCACCGCCTCGGCGGCTCTGGACAGCGGCGCCGTTACCCGGCAGACCATCTTTCCCTGCCGGGGAGCCATCCAGGTGTCGGGCACCACCTTTCACTGCGCCAACGGCAAGATCCACGGCAGCCTGAACATCGCCGACGCCCTGCTCAACAGCTGCAACTGCAGCTTTATCCAGATCGGGGCGGCTCTGGGCCGGGAGCGGTTCTATCAGTATTTCGAGGCCTTCGGGCTCACCGGCGCCACCGGCATCGACCTGCCTGCCGAGCCGAAAAAGTCCGAATTCTACACCGCCGAGCGCATGGGCCCGGTGGAGCTGGCCAGCTGCAGCTTCGGCCAGAGCAGCAAGATCACCCCCATCCAGATGATCACGGCGGTGTCGGCAGCGGTGAACGGCGGCCACCTGATGCAGCCCTATCTGGTCAGCCAGATCCTGGACGAGGAGGGGGCGGTGATCAGCCAGACCCAGCCGGTGGAAAAGCGGCAGGTGATCAGCCAGTCCGCCAGCGATTCCATCCGGGAGATGCTGCGCCATACCGTGGACAACGGACCCGGCAAAAATGCCTATGTGGCGGGGTTCCGGGTGGGGGGCAAGTCGGGCACCAGCCAGAAGCTGGATTCCGACAATTCCGCCGCCCGCATCGCCAGCTTTGTGGGGGTAGCCCCCGCCGACGATCCCAAGATCGCGGTGCTCATCGTGCTGGATGAGCCCAACACCTTCAGTTCTTCGGGGGGCACTCTGGCTGCTCCGGTGGTGGGCCAGGTGATCCGGGATACTCTCCAGTATCTGGATGTGGCCCCGGTCTATACCGCCGAGGAGCGGGAAAAGGTGGAGACCACGGTGCCCGACGTCACCGGCATCGACCGCCACGACGCCAGCGACCGGCTGGCCGCCGCGGGACTCAATTGCAGCACCAGAGGCCAGCAGAGCACCGTCACCGGCCAGAGCCCGGCGGCGGGCCAGGTATTGCCCCGGGGCAGCACGGTGGTGCTCTACACCGAGGACACCCAGCCGGCCCTTGTCACGGTGCCCTCCCTGGAAGGGCTCACCCCCGACCAGGCCGCCGACCGGCTGGCCGAAGCGGGGCTGAATCTGGCGGCCCTTGGCCCGGCAAATCAGGAGGGGACCGTAGCCGCCGGCCAGAGCGTTTCGGCGGGGACCATGCTGCCCGCCGGCAGCGCCGTGGAGGTGTCCTTCTACGACCCGTCGGTGCCCGCCGACTGAAAGGCATTGACCCGCAGGGGCAGGGGTGGTACACTGGGGACAAAACAAGGCCCCACAGGACGGAGGAGAAAAGACTATGAAACCATCGCCGGAAAAGGACAGCCAGAACAAATTGGCTTTGGGCATCTCCCTGGGACTCTGCCTGGGGGCAGGGCTGGGAATGGCCCTCTTTGACAACCTGGCCACCGGTGCGGGCATCGGCCTGGCTCTGGGGGTCTGCTTCGGAGTACTGGCCGGCCGCCGCGACGGCGGGGATAAGGGAGAGAACGGAAAAGACGGCGGGCCGGAGGAATGAAACCGGGCCGGGAAAGAAAAAGCAAGAGGAAGGGTGAAAGATGAACCAAAGCATTGGCATCGGGCTCTGTCTGGGAGTGGTATTCGGGGTCGCTTTTGACAATCTGGCCCTGGGACTTTGCCTGGGCCTGGCCATCGGGACCGGATTTGGCTGCTTTTCGGGCCGCAAAGGCGGAAAGGACAGCCAGGACCCCGACAAAAAAGACAGCTGACAGCCAAACAGGAAAAAGCCCTTTCCACCGGCACCGTGCCGGAAGGAAAGGGCTTTTTTGCTGTGCTTTATTTGCCCTGGGCCCGGGGCGGCTGGCCCGGGGCGGCGGCCTCGAACCAGAACACGCTGCCCTGGCCCACGGTGCTCTCCACCCCAAAGCGAAAGCCGTGGCTCTGCAGGATGGCCTTGGTGATGGAAAGGCCCAGGCCGTTGCCCACCTTGCCGGCGTCCTGGCGGCTGCGGTAGTATTTGTCAAAGAGATGGGGCAGGTCCTCGGCGGGGATGCCGCAGCCGTGGTCGGCCACCTCCACCCGGCAGCCGCCCCCGGGCAGGGGCTTGGCCGAAAGACCCAGCCAGCCGTCGGGGCCCACATGGTGCAGAGCGTTGCCCAGAAGATTGTGCAGCACCCGCTCCAGCATGGCCGCGTCGGCGTGGACCAGACATTCCTCGTCGGTGTGGGTCTCCAGGGTATAGCCGTTTTTGGCGCAGACGTCCTCGTACCGCTGGGCCACCTCGTCGCAGAGCTGGGCCAGGTCAAAGTCCACCATCTGGGGCTTTTCGGCGCCGGTGCCGATCTTGGACAGGTCCATGACGCTGTTCACCAGGGCGCTGAGCCGGTCGGTCTCGTCCACAATGACGTTGAGCTGCTGGGTGCGCTTCTGGGCGTCGTCGCCGGTGAGATCCCGCAGGGTCTCGGCGTAGCCCTTGATGAGGGTGAGGGGGGTGCGCAGGTCGTGGCTGATGTTGGCGATCAGCTCCTGCTGCAGCCGGGCCGAGCGGTCCACCTCCCGGGCCATGAAGTTGAAGTCCCGGGCCAGGTCGGCCACCTCGTCCTGGCCTTCCTCCTCCACCTGTACCTTGTAGTTGCCCCGGGCCATCTCCCGGGCCGCCCCCGACAGCTGCCGCAGGGGCCGGGTGAAGATGGTGCTGAAGATCCAGGCGCCCGCCAGGCTCACGGCCAGCAATAGCAGAGCCACCCATTTCATCTGGCCGGCCAGCACCGCCGCCGCCTGGGGGATGCGGGCCAGATCGGTGCTCACCAGAACGGTGTAGCTGCCGTCGGCGGTGAGTTTGCCCATCACCAGCTGCTGGGCTCCGGTGGAGGGGTTTTCCAGCACCCGGGTCACCTGGCCGTCCACGATGGTGATGTACCGCATCTGGCTGGCGATCTCGGCGTCGATCACCGAAAGCCCCGAACTGCTGGAGGCCAGCAGCTTGCCGGTGTGCAGCAGGCAGGTGGTGGGCAGCGCCTCCATGGAAAACACCTTCTGCCCTGCGCTGGTGGCGATCTCCACGCACAGGCCGCTGAGCTGGCCGCTCTGGATCAGGCTGCTGAGCTGGTCGTTGAAGGCGGTGGTGCGCTGGGGGATACCCAGCAGCCCCGGGGTGGTGAGGGGATAGTCGGCGTTGTCCATCAGGGATACCAGATTGTTTAAGGTGGCCGACAGGTCCTCCCGGATGCGCCGGTTGTAGGCCGGTTCCAGGGACAGTACCGACAAAGCGTATACCAGCCCGATCAGCACCAGGCAGATCAGGAAAACAAAGGCCATCAGCTTGCTGCGGAAGGACCAGCGGAATTTCTTTTTCATCAGGCACACCTGCTTTTTTAAAATACAGGGGGGCAGCCGCACCAAGCGGATGCCCCCGGAACTGTTTTGGCGTTGGTTTACTTGGCGTCGGGATCAAATTTGTATCCCACGCCCCATACGGTGACGATGCTGCTGCGGTGAGCTCCCAGATGGCTGCGCAGCATTTTGATGTGGGTGTCCACGGTGCGGTCCTCGCCGAAGTAGTCGTAGTTCCACACCTGCTGCAGGATCTTTTCCCGGGAAAGGGCGATGCCCCGGTTTTTCACCAGATAGACCAGCAGATCAAATTCCTTGGGGGTGAGAGAGGTCTCCTGTCCCCCGATGCGCACCGAATGGCTGGGCAGATCGATGACCAGATCCCCAAAGGTGAAGGTCTGGTCGCTGTCGGCGGAGCGGGGCATGGTGCGGGACAGCACCGCTTTTACCCGGGCTACCAGCTCCCGGGGGCTGAAGGGCTTGACCACATAGTCGTCGGCGCCGTTTTCCAGCCCCGCCAGCTTGTCGTATTCCTCGCTGCGGGCGGTGAGCATGATCACCGGGGTATTGATGCGGCTGGCCCGCATCTGGCGCAGGCAGGTCATGCCGTCCACAAAGGGCATCATAATGTCCAGGATCACCAGATCGATACCCCCCTGGCCCAGCCGCGCCAGGGCCGAGGAGCCGTCGGCAGCCTCCACACAGGAAAAGCCCTCGTGGGTGAGATGCTCCCGGATCAGGTCCCGGATCAGGGGCTCGTCGTCTACGATGAGGATCGTTGCAGGTGTGTTGGTCATGATGGTTCCCTCCCAAAGATACTCGTCCGGCTTTGCGGCATAAATCGCCGGCCGTTTCTCCATACTGTTATTATACGGCTTTGCGGCGCAAACGCAAGACGGAGCCTGCGGCACACATTCCCTTTCTTATAGTATCTGCAAGATGTGGCCAAAATGTGAAAGAAACGAAAAGAAATTATGGCCGCCTTCCGGGCCGGGCCGCCCGGTATTGACTTGAAAGGGCCGGGGGGATACAATCGGGATAAGGGCGGCTGCAAAACCGCCATGATGCTGAAAAAGGAAGGATTTTGGTATGAAGCTGTCCTCGCTGCTGCTGGCCGCCGCGCCGTTTCTGGCCGTCTGGCTGGTGGCCCCCGGAAAAAGCAAAAACAACCAGCGCGCCCCCTTTATGGGGCTGAATGTGGCCCACCGCGGCCTGCACACCGCCGACCGCAGCCGGCCGGAAAACAGCCTGGCTGCCTTCGAGACTGCCGCGGCTGCCGGTTACGGCATCGAGCTGGACGTGCAGCTGTCCCGGGAGGGGGAAGTGGTGGTGTTCCACGACGACACCCTGGACCGGGTGTGCGGCGTACATGGCCGGGTGGATGCCTTCACGCTGGCCCAGCTGCAGGGCATGCGCCTGTGCGGCACCGACCAGACCATCCCCACCTTTGCCCAGGTGCTGCAGTTGCTGGACGGCCGGGTGCCCCTCATTGTAGAGCTGAAAACCGGTCCCCGCAACCGGCTGCTCTGCCGCAAGACCCTGGAGCTGCTCCGGGGCTATCCCGGGGCCTGGTGCATCGAGAGCTTCGACCCCCGTATCCTGGCCTGGTTCAAGCGCAACGCCCCCGACGTGCTCCGGGGCCAGCTGGCCGACACTCCCGGCAGCTACAAAAGCCACGGCCCCCTGGCCGGGGCGGTGCTGGGAAACCTGCTGGGCAATGTCATCGCCCGGCCCCAGTTCATCGCCTGGGGCGAGGGCAAAAAAACGCCTCTGGTGCGGCTGTGCGAGTGGATGGAGCCCATGAAGGTACGCTGGACCGTCCGCCCCGCCGACGACCGAATCCAACTGGAAGGAGAATACGATGCCATTATTTTTGAATACGAGACCCCGCCGGCCTATTACCGGTAAGCTGGCGGTGCTGCTGGCCGGCTGTCTGCTGCTGGCCGGCTGCGGCCGGGCCGCATCCTCCGGCTCGGCGGCCACCATCCAGCCCAAGCCCAATTCCCAGCGGCGCACCGTGGCCTATGACCAGATGGAGATCGGCGAGGCCAACGGCCCCGAGCTGGCCCAAAAGCTGCGGGATCTGGCCGGGCAGGTGGACAGTATGGAAAGCCTGGACCAGCTGCTGGAGGCCGAGGAAGCCCTCAACAGCGAACTGGAGGTGTTTTCCACCAGCAGTTCCCTGGCTCAGCTGGAAAGCTATCTCCACTCCTCCGACGAGAATGCCCGGCAGCGCAGCCAGGAGTTCAGCGTCCAGGGGGAGGAAGTAAGCCAGGCGGTCAGCGACTATTTGCGGGCGGTGATGGACAGCCATCTGGCCGAGGCCTACCGGGCCGATGCCGGGACATACGTGGCCGCCCAGATGGACAAACAGCTGGCATCCAGCGACCCTGTCGCCCTGGAACCCCTGCAGCGCCGGGCCGAGCTGGACAGCGAGTACAACCAGCTGCTGAGCAATCTGCGGGTGGAGGTCAACGGGGAAGAGCGGCGCATGGAAGAGGTGCTCAATGACCCCGATATCTCCATGGAGGATTTCTATACCGCCATCGGGGATTACTACCTGGGCAATTACCAGCAGTTTGCCGACATCTATCTGGAGATGATCGCTCTGGACAAGCAGGCGGCGGCCGCCTGCGGCTACGACGATGCCGCCCAGTGGCGGTACGACTGGTACGGCCGGGACTACACCCCCGACGATGCCCGGGAGATGTTTAAGGAGATCAAGACCTGGGTGGTGCCTCTGCTGGCCGAAAACGCCTCCAGCTCCGCCATGAGCCAGTCTTTGTCTTTGGAGGAAGGGGTGGACGCGGTGGAGACTTTGCTGGCCGATACAGACAGCCGGCTGGCCGAGGGCTGGAACTTTCTGACCGAATACGGCCTGTACAGCCTGGAACCCGCCGCCGACAAGCAGAGCGGCATCGGCTTCACCACCAGCCTGGCGGCCTACGACGCCCCCTTCATCTACACCTACTGGGGGGATACTTTGGACGACGCCTTCACTTTGATCCATGAGTTCGGCCACGCCATGGACGATTACACCCAGTTCGGCAACGAGGCCCATTCCACCGACCTGGACAAGTGCGAGACCTTCTCCCAGGGTTTGGAACAGGTGCTGCGGGACCGGCTGGCCAATCAGCTGGGGGCCGACGCCGAAGGGGTGCGGGTGGCCATACAGAGCAATATGCTCCAGGTCATCACCTACCAGGCGGCGCTGGAGGAGTTCCAGCTGGAAGCCTACGAGCTGGACGAGAACGCCGACGCCGAGGACCTGGGCCGTCTGTACAGCCAGGTGCTGGCGGAATACGGCTACTACACCATTTTCGGTGAGATGGACCCCAGCTGGTTTGAGATCACCCACCTGTTTGATTCCCCCTTCTACACCGTCAGCTATGTCACCAGCGCCACCGCGGCCCTGGAGCTGGGCCGGATGGAGGACGAGGAGGAGGGCGCCGGGCTGGAAGCCTGGCTGCAGCTGCTGCGCACCGATCGCAACCAGAGCTTTGAGAGTTTCCTGCAGAGCGCCGGCATCGCCTCTCCCTTTGAAAAGGGGCGCATCCGGGAATGCGCTGAATTCCTGGAAAGCCAGCTGTCCGGCGGCGGCATGGAGTATGCGGCCTGAACCGGACCCTATACAAAAAACAAGCCGGTCTCCCCGTTTCCCAAAAGGGAAGGGGAGACCGGCTTTTTGCTGTTTTAAGGGGATTATTGCTTGTCTTTCTGGCGCAGGTAGAGCAGATACAGCCCGTCCAGCAGCAAGGTGTCGCACAGAGCGATCTGGTGGCGGCAGCAGGGCACGATCAGCTCGGCCACACCGCCGGTGGCGATGCAGGTGGCGGGGCCCCCCAGTTCCGCCTCAAAGCGGTCCAGCATGCCGTCCAGCATGGCCGCCGCACCAAAGATCACGCCGCTTTTCATGCTGTCGGCGGTGTTTTTGCCGATGGCCCGGGCGGGGGCTTCCAGGGCGATGCCCTGCAAAAGGCTGGTGCGGCCGGTGAGGGCGTCCAGACCGATGAATACACCGGGCATGATGGATACTCCCTGCACCGCGCCCTCCTTGTCCAGGGCGGTGAGGGTGGTGGCGGTGCCCATGTCGATCACCACTGCGGGCAGGGGCCACTTTTCCTTCACCGCCACGGCGCTGGCCAGAATATCCGCTCCCAGCTGGGCGGGGTTGTCGATGCACACCTGCACCCCGGTGTCGCTGTCATGGCGCAGGATCACCGGCTCCACCGGGGCGAACAGCCGCACCGCCCGCTCCAGGGAATGGGTGAGGCTGGGCACCACCGAGGAGATCACCGCGCCCTCGATGGACTCCGATTCCACATGGTAAAGCCGCAGAATGCCCGCGATCTCCAAAGCGTACTGGTCGGCCTGGAGGCTGCGGTCGGTGGCGATGCGGGTGGTGAATTCCAGCTGGCCGTCCCGGTATCCCCCCAGTACAATGTTGGTATTTCCAATGTCGATTGCTAGGATCATGGCGAAAAACCTCCCGGTTGATGTTGAAAACTCGGGGCTCCTGTGGAGCCGATGTTGAAAACTCTGTGGAAAAGGTGGAAAACTTTTCCTGGCTGTAATATCCGGTGCGGGTATTACACCCGCAAAGCCGGTATGGAACTGTCAACAGTATAGCATATTTTGCCCGCCGGGGGAACACCGAGGGGCATATCCGCCCCGGCAGGGGGCATATACTGCTACCAGCAACCGCAAAACAGGCGCCGCTTTGCCGGCGCCCACAACCAGGATTGGGGAGGAATCGCCAGATGTTTGTATTGACCTTGAACCGCCGGCTGCTCAAGCGGGTGGCCCTTGCCGCCGGCTGCGGCGTGGTGCTGGCCGGGGCGGTGTTCGCCCTGAACGGCCATTTCAACCGGGATACGGCCCAGACGGCTTCGGTGCAGCCCGCCGCCTCCACCCATATGGAGAGCACCCAGGACATGGCCTCCTTTTTCACCGCCTACGGCCTGGAGATGGACCCCGCCACCGTGACCATGGATAAGGTGAAGGTGCCCCGCAGCTGGGACGAGAGCTTCACCGCCTTCAACGCCGAGATCGAAAAATGCGGCCTGAGCCTGCAGAACTACAAGGGGAAAACGGTGGAGAAGTGGATGATGCTGTCCCCCTCGGCTTCCGCCGGCGACCAGAAGACCTACGGCGTCATGCTGGTATATAAGAAGGAAGCGGTGGGGGCCTATATGCTCCAGCAGCCTTCGGGAGAGGTGACCGCCCTCACCACCGCCTCTGCCGCCGCGGCGCCTCTGGAAACGGTGAACGACCCGGCGGTGATGGATACCGAGACCGCCGACCCCGCCGCTCCGGACGCCGCCGCGCAGCAGGATGCCGCCGCCCCTGATACCGCCGTGACCCAGGACCCCGCCGCCCCGGACGCCGCTGTCCAGCAGGATGCCGAACAGCCTCTGGAGGACGTGGGAGCCATGCCCATCGACTGACCGCCGCCGGGTGCTGCCGACGGTTTTCCAGGCCGTCTTCCCCCTCCAGCGGGAAGGCGGCCCGCTTTTTTATCTCTTTTTTATTCCAAAAGAAAAGATTGGAGGTGTACAAAACGCCCAAAATCGTGTAAAATATAAACGATACTATACTTTTTTTGCCTGGCCCTGTCGCCGGGCCCCTGCAAAGGAGGCGCAGCCGTGCGGCTGGACAAATATATCAGCGACGCTCTGCAGCTGTCCCGGGCCCAGGCCCGGCAGCGCATCGCCAAGGGCACGGTTTCGGTGAACGGCCAGGTCTGCCGCCAGGCCGACCGCCAGATCACCGACGCCGACACCGTCCAGGCGGGGGGCGGCCAGCTGGACCGGCAGCAGTTTGTCTATATCATGCTCAACAAGCCCCAGGGGGTGGTGAGCGCCAGCACCGACCGTCGGGACACCACGGTGGTGGACCTGGTGGCGGGGGAGTTCCCCCGGCGGCAGCTGTTTCCTGCCGGCAGGCTGGACAAGACCAGCACCGGCTTTGTGCTGCTCACCGATGACGGCGCCTTTGCCCACCGCATCCTCTCCCCCCGGCGGCATGTGGAAAAGGAGTATCTGGTCACCTTGGATACCCCCCTCACCCCGGAAATGTGCCAGGGCTTTGCCCAGGGGGTGACGCTGGCCGACGGCCAGAAGCTGGCCCCCGCCCGGGCCGAGCCGGTGGAAGGCGAGCCCCTCCAGGCCCGGGTGACCCTCACCCAGGGGGTCTACCACCAGATCAAGCGGATGTTCGGCGTGTACGGCGCAGGGGTGGACGGTCTGCACCGGCTGCGGATGGGGGGACTTTGGCTGGATGACAGCCTGGCTCCCGGCGCCTGGCGGCAGCTTTCCGCCGCCGAGTTTGCCCTGCTGGAAGAAAAAGGAGCGGCCGAAAGGGTCAAAAAGGGCTGAAAAATGCGGGAAATGCGGCCATTTGTTCAAAAAATGCACACACTTTGCTGCTAAACTGAACAATATACGGACCGGAGTTCCCGCCGCTTCAAAATTACACAATAATGGATGTATTTTTTTGTTTAAATATGTTGCAAAAGCCGATTTTATTGTGTAAAATAGAAGGTAATTGAATGGGCGAATTGTTCAAATTCACTATTATAGCGGCAGACCCTCTCGGAAGCCGCAAGAAGGGAAACGGTTTGTATGGCTAACAGAGTGTTTCAAGGCGTTGTTTACCAAATGAAGGACGCGGTGAACCGCATCATCGGAGTGACCGACGAGACGGGGACCGTGATCGCCGCCTCTGATCTGAATATGATCGGCGAGGTGCGCACCGCGTTTGCGGCCGAGCGCGCCACCGCGGCCGACAGCTTTGTGAGCGAAGGGTATACCTACCACCAGTTCAGCTCCAACAAGCGAAACGATTATGCTGTGTTTGTGGAGGGCACCGACGACGAGGCCTCCCGCTTCGCGGCGCTGGTGGCCATCAGCCTGCAGAATATCAAGCAGTACTACGACGAAAAGTTTGATAAGACCAACTTTATCAAAAACGTGGTGCTGGACAACATCCTGCCTGGCGATATCTATGCCAAGGCCCGGGAGCTGCATTTTGCCACCGACGTGTTCCGGGTGGTGCTGCTCATCCGGGTGGTGGGCAGCAAGGACATCACCGCCTACGACGTGGTGAGCGGCCTGTTCCCCGATAAACAGAAGGATTTTGTTTTCAATATCAGCGAGACCGACACCGTGCTGGTCAAGGAGATCAAGCGCGGCATTGACCAGCGGGATATCGAAAAGCTGGCCTCCAGCATCGTGGATACCCTGTCGGGCGAGCATTATATCAAATCTGTGGTGGGCATCGGCACCGCCATCTCCAACATCAAGGATCTGGCCACCAGCTTCAAGGAGGCCCAGATCGCCCTGGAGGTGGGCAAGGTGTTCGACACCGAGCAGACCATCATCAGCTACGACCATCTGGGCATCGCCCGGCTGATCTACCAGCTGCCCACCACCCTCTGCGATATGTTCCTCAAGGAAGTGTTCAAGCAGGGCAGCATCGAGAGCCTGGACAGCGAGACGCTGTTTACCATCCAGCGCTTTTTTGAAAACAACCTCAACGTATCGGAAACCAGCCGCGGTCTGTTTGTCCACCGCAATACGCTGGTGTACCGGCTGGAGAAGATCAAAAAGCTTACCGGGCTGGATCTGCGGGAGTTTGACGACGCGATTGTATTCAAGGTAGCGCTGATGGTGCGCAAGTATCTGGACGCCAATCCCGCCAAATATTGACTGGACGCCGGGAATGGTCCGGCTGCAAATGGGCGGAGCGCAAGTGCCGCCCATTTTTTATGCCGTACCGGCCCGGCCCTGCAACAGGGAGTTTTTGCCTATGATCCGTTTCGAACATGTCTACAAGACCTATCCCGGCGGCAGCGAAGCGCTGCACGACGTGAATCTTCATATAAAAAAGGGGGAATTTGTCTTTGTGCTGGGCCATTCCGGCGCGGGCAAATCCACCTTCCTCAAACTCATCCTCCACGAGGAGGCCGCCACCAGCGGCCGCATTCTGGTGAACGGGTTCGACCTTTCCAACATCAAAAAACGCCGCATCCCCTACCTGCGCCGCAGCATGGGTGTGGTGTTCCAGGATTTCCGGCTCATCCCCACCATGACGGTGTATGAAAACGTGGCCTTTGCCATGCGGGTGACCAACGTCAAGGAATCCGAGATCCGCCGCCGCGTGCCCTATGTGCTGAAGCTGGTGGGTCTGCTGGGCAAGGAAAACACCTATCCCACCCTCCTCAGCGGCGGCGAGCAGCAGCGTGTGGCCATGGCCCGGGCCCTGGCCCACAGCCCCCAGCTCATCATCGCCGACGAGCCCACCGGCAACATCGACCCCGAGATGTCGGTGGCCATGATGGAGCTGCTGAACAAGATCAACAGCGTGGGCACCACCGTTGTGGTGGTCACCCACGAGCACGAACTGGCCCACCAGCTGGGCAAGCGGATCATCACCATCAACCACGGGTCGGTGGTGTCGGACGATCTGCCCAGCTGCGACGAGGAAGAGCCCGCCTCCGATCCCGAGCAGGCGCCGGCCCAGCCGGCTGACGAGGAGGTGATGGCATGAGGTGGTCCAGCTTTAAATATCTGTTCCGGCAGGGGCTGCACAGCATGCTGGCCAACCGGATGATGACCTTGGCCTCTCTGGGTGTGCTGCTGGTCTGCATGCTGCTCACCGGCTTTACCGGCCTTCTCAGCGCCAACGTCAACAGCCTGATGGAATGGCTGGGAGGCGAAAACGAGATGGTGGTGATGCTGGACCGCAGCGCCACCGACACCGAATACGAGGTCACCGGCGCCCAGATCCGTTCCATCGACGGGGTGGCCGAAGCCATCTACACCTCCAAGCAGGAGGCCCTGGACCAGCTCAGCGGCGACATGGGAGAATACGCCTATCTGTTCAATGAGCTGGCCGGCGAGGAAAATCCCCTCTACGCCCAGTACACCGTGCGGGTGTCCGACCCGGCCCGGATGGAGGAGATCGCCAACGAGATCCGCAGCCTGGACTGCGTGGAGATGGTGAACAGCCCCGACGGCCTGGTGAAAACCTTCCTCAACGTGCAGAAATGGGTGCAGATCATCAGCTGGGGTCTGGTGACGGTGCTGGGCGTGGTAAGCGCGGTGGTTATCAGCAACACCATCCGCCTCACCGTGTTTGCCCGGCGCAAGGAAATCAATATCATGAAATTCGTGGGCGCCACCAACAGCTTCATCCGTATGCCCTTCTTTGTGGAGGGCATGACCGTGGGTGTGGTGGCCGGCCTGCTGGCCTCCGGGCTGGTGCTGGGAGGCTACCATCTGGTTCTGCAGAAGGCCGCGGCCTATTTTGCAGGCTGGGAGGAAGTGGTGACCGCCGTGCTGCTGCCGGTGCAGGCAGTGTGGCCCTGGGTGACCGGCGGCTTTGTAGTCTTTGGCCTGGTGCTGGGCGGCATCGGAACCATCACCTCCATGCGCCGCTATCTCGATGTGTGATTCCGGGAGGAAAGCTATGAAAGACAGAAAGAAGACGCTGGTGCGGTGGGGCTGTCTGGCCCTGGCCGCCCTGATGATCCTCAGCGTGGCCGGCCCTGTGCTGGCGGGCCTGGGCTGAACCCACCTGACAAGCGGAGTGTTGCAGTATGAATAAAAAAATTTCCATTGGTCTGGCCATCACTCTGGCGCTCATCGCCATGACGGTCACCTTTTCCATCACCTTTGTATTGTCCCAGCAGCGGTTCACCGTTACCATGAACTCGGTGCGAGAGCGGGAACAGATCTATTCCAAGCTGGCCGAGATCGACAAATATGTCCGTGACAACTATTACGGCGAGATCGACGACCAGAAGCTCTACGATATGCTGGGAGCCGGGTATATCCTTGGCATCGACGATCCCAACGCCACCTATTATACCGCCACCGAATACGCCCAGCTGCTGGATATCCAGAACGGCACCCTTATGGGCATCGGCGTGGAAGTGGTCAAGGATTCCTCCTCGGGCTACGCCTGGGTGACCAAGGTGTACAGCGGTTCGCCCGCCGCCGATGTGGGCATCCAGAAGGGCAACTACATCACCCAGATCGACGGCACCGAGGTGCGCGGTCTTGCCAAGGAGACGGTGATGGACCTGCTCCGGGACGAGGAGGGCACCACCGTGACCATCACCTACCTGGACAGCGAAAGCGCCACCAAGGAAGTACAGGTGGCCCACCGCAAATTTGACGCCTCCACCGTGGAGTTCCAGCTGCTTTCCAGCGGATACGGCTATATCCGCATCAATTCCTTCAACAACAGCACCCCCTCCGACTTCGACAGCGCTTTGCACCAGCTCATGGACCAGGGAGCCAAGGGCTTTGTGTTTGATGTGCGGGACAACGCCGGCGGCATTTTGTCCAGCGCTGTGGAGTGCATCGACATCCTCTGCCCCGAGGGCACCGTGGCCCAGGCTCAGTACAAGGACGGCACCGTGGAGGAGATGGGCTGGTCGGATGAAAACCAGATCGATCTGCCCATGACCGTGCTGGTCAACGAGGAGACCGCCTCCTCCGCCGAGCTGTTCGCCGCCGAGCTCAAGGAGTTCGGCAAGGCCCGGCTGGTGGGCACCACCACCTACGGCAAGGGCACCATCCAGCGGGAGCCCCAGCAGCTCAGCGACGGCTCGGCGGTGTCCATCACCGTGGCCGCTCTGCTCACCGGCAACGGCAACAGCTTCAACGGCACCGGCCTGTCCCCCGACGTGGAGATCGCTCTCACCGAGGACAAGCAGATGGTCTATATGATGGGACCCGAGAACGACGCTCAGGTGGGCAAGGCGGTGGAGACCCTGAACAGCATCACCGCC
>DXDW01000129.1 GCA_019115305.1 Candidatus Anaerofilum excrementigallinarum | reverse complement strand
ATCTGCAACTTTTTGTTTCTTCCCGGCATGTTTTGGTATATAATCGAAGTATACTGTCCGGGGCTCTGCCCTGGAAAATCCCCTTTTAATAAAGGAGTGTATGAATATGCTGCAAATTGGAGACAAAGCCCCCGATTTCGCCCTGCAGGACAAGGACGGCCGCCTGGTGCGGCTTTCGGATTTTGCGGGCAAGCGGGTCGTGCTGTATTTTTATCCCCGGGACAATACCCCCGGCTGCACCCGCCAGGCCTGTGCCTTTGCCCGCACCAACGACGATTTTCAGGCCCGGAACACCGTGGTGATCGGGGTGAGCAAGGATTCGGCGGCCTCTCACCTGAAATTTGCCCAGAAATACCAGCTGCCCTTTGTGCTGCTGTCCGACCCCGAGCTGCAGGCCATCCAGGCCTACGGGGTATGGCAGGAGAAAAAGCTGTACGGCAAGGTGAGCATGGGCGTTGTGCGCACCACTTATGTCATCGATGCCCAGGGCTGCATCGAAAAGGTGATGCCCAAGGTAAAGCCCGACACCAACGCCGACGAACTGCTGGCCTGGCTGGACCAGAACCCTGCTGGCTGATATGGAGCTGAAAATCATCATTTCGCCCGCCAAAAAGATGCGCACCGACCCCGACAGCCTGGCCTGGCAGCAGCTGCCGGAATTTTTGCCCCAGGCCAAGGAATTGGCGGCGCGGCTGCGGGCCATGGACCCGGCGGCACTGCAGCGGCTGTGGAAATGCAACGACGCCATCGCCGCCCAGAACCAGCAGCGGCTGGCCCGGATGGACCTGGAAAGGGGTCTCACCCCTGCCATTCTGGCCTACGAGGGCATCCAGTACCGGTATATGGCCCCCGAGGTATTCACCCAGGAGCAGCTGGACTATATCCAGCAGCATCTGCGGATCTTGTCGGGGCTGTACGGGGTGCTCCGCCCTCTGGACGGGGTGCAGCCCTACCGGCTGGAAATGCAGGCCAAGCTGGCGGGAGAAAATTTCCGGGATTTGTACGGCTTTTGGGGCCAGCGCCTCGCTGCCAGCCTCTGCCGCGAGGCCGACTGCATCCTCAACCTGGCCTCCAAGGAATACAGCCTGGCGGTGTCCCGGCATCTGCCGGAAAACGTACGGCTGGTGAACTGTCTGTTCGCTGAGGAAAAAGAAGGCCGTCTGGTGGAAAAAGGCACCCTCTGCAAGATGGCCCGGGGTGAGATGGTTCGGTACATGGCCGAAAACCAGATCACCGACCCCGCCCGGCTGTCCGGCTTTGATCGGCTGGGCTTCCGGTTTGCGCCGGAGCATTCCCAGCCTGACCGGCTGGTATTTGTCCGCCAGCCTTCCCAGTCCCCGGCCCAATCATAAAAAAGCCTGTGAAAACCGGCTGTCCTTTGAGAAAAAAATCTCGAAGGGCAGCCGGTTTTTTTATTTGAGAGCATCCCTCTGTGTCCGCCGTGATATCGTCGGCCGGGCACGAAACGGAAATGGCATTTTCAATCTGTTTTTTAGCCGGGCGCCGAGATTCGTTTGAAGGAGCGCCAGGCCATCTCCAGATATAGGCCCCGTTTCATCGGCAAAGCGTATCCTTTTTACTCCTTCACAGGAAGAACGACCGCCTTTTCCAGCACAGTTTCCTCCATGCGCCAGCCGCCATAGACCACCGCCTGCACCCGGTTGCCCGGCGCTGCGGCGTCCAGCTTGGTCATGGTTCGCAGATCCACCGCCTCGCCGGCGGCGGGCCAGATCTTTTCACAGCCGAAATCCTCGGTCAGTATCCGCTCGATTTCCCCGGCATAGTATTTGCCTTCCTCGCTGCCCAGCTGCCGCAGAGAACGGCTGCATTGGATGAAGCCGCGCAGCCCTTCCACTGCAAAACCGCCCTTCACCTGCTCGGTGAGATTGCTGAAGGCCGGTTCCACCCTCTGCACCGCCTTCTGCATCTCCAGCATGGCACTGCGGATATCCTGCATGGCGGCCAAGGCGTCCCGGCGGTCCTGCTGGGCAGCCGTCCGGCGATCCAGAGATGCTTCCAGAGCTTCCAGCTGCTCCTGGCGCAGGCAGAGCATCCGGGCTTTCTGGTCCAGATCCGCCTGCCGCCGGGTCATCTCCTGTTCCTGCTGCTGCAGCTGCTCCAGCCGTGCCTGGCCCTCCTGCAGCCGCTGCTCCATCTCTTCCAGCTGGCCCCGAAGCTGCTCGGCGTCCGGCCGCCGGGCGCGCTGGTCCAGATCAGCCTGCAAAACCTCCAATTGCTGCTGGCGGGCATACAGGTTTTGTTCCCACAGCTCCAGTTCCTTCTGCCGCCGACGCTGGGCGAGGGTCTCGGCGTTTTCCTCCTGCAGTTGTCCTTCGGCTTTGCGCAGCTCCAGCGCCGCCTGCTGCAGCCGAACCTGCACGGTGGCAAGCTGCCGCTGCATCCGGTGATACAGCATTCCAAACTGCGGGGATCTGGCGATCTCCTCCAGCACCTGCAGCCAGGTATACAGATCCTTCTGGCTGGCATACAGCTGATTGTGCACACTGCTGTACAGCTGCTGCAGGGACGGTTCATCCTTCAAATTGGGCATTTGTATTCCTCCCGATGGGGAAACTCCCCCGGTTTATCTCTGTATAAAACTATACCAAAAAACCATTTTTTCAGCAACAGACAGCTTTCCCGGTTTTGTGCCCGCAACAGCCGGAAGGTAATAGAGAATACAATCTGCACAGGTACATTCGGATTGTTTCTGCAAATTTTCAAACCCATATCATTCCTGCCGCATCGTCCATGGGCTGGACGGTCCACGCCAAAACGATCTGGGTCTTGTTGTAACTTTTCTCTTGCGGGGAAAGGCAACTTCATCACTGCTCCGGCCTCCGCAGCCGGCCGAACCGCAGTTTTTACCGTGCACCGGCCGGAAGGGAACCGTCTGCACTGATGCCGCGCAAAAAACAGTCAAACAAAAAGCGGGCGGCACCGGGGGCGGCCACTCCGTATTTCAGCAACAGGGGGGCACGGTCCTTGCTGAAACCGATCAGGGCATACAGCGCCGTATAGGTGGCGCTGACCGCGGTGGTGTGAGGGTCCAGCTCGGGACGCAGGGAACCATCGTGAAAGTTTTCGCACAAAAAGCGCACCGTGTCCCCTGAGCCGAAGTCGCCGGGATGGAACATTTTGTTGTAGATGTCGCTGCGGTGACGGGCGGTTTCGGTCTGGTAGGTCTTTTCAAACAGATCAAGAAACCGAATAAAATCCGGGTCCAGTTCAAAGCGGCAGACCAGCTCTTCAAAATAGGCTGCAAACCGCTCCAGCGCCGTCAGCGGCCGGGCCGTCTGCCTGGCCCGCAAAGCAAGGCCCAGCGATGAAAAGGCCTGGTGCTGGATGGCCCACAGCAGCGACTCCTTGTCGGGAAAATATTTGTAGAGGGTGGTGCGGGCAATGCCGCAGCGGGCCGCCACAGCGCTGAAATTCACCCGCTCGATGCCCTGTTCCACAAACAGCGCCCGGGCACCCTGGAGGATCTGCTGGTACTGGGCGGCGGTGTGTTTTTGGTATTTTGCTTTCAACATATACAGGCATTCCTTTCTTGTGACAGGCCCAGTATAGCACAGCGCCGCAGGCAAAAAAACGCACCCGTGTAAACCCAGGTTCTGGTTTATGTAAAACTTTGTCAGATTCGCTTCTTGGTGTCCATTTTTGGACGTTTTTGCCGTGAGACTGCATTCTTTTTACCTTGGTTTTACCCGTTCTTCGTTGAATCTGCCGCCCGCAGACCTGTACAATAAGCACAACGAAATCAAACAAAATTTGACAAAATGCCGAATGGCTTCGTTCGTTAGAAAGGATGAGATCAAGTGCAGCAACCAAACCAACAACCCCTGTACAGGGTGACGGGCCAGCTGCCCCGGGGCTTCCAGGGGCACATCGCCTACACCACCCTGCTGCCGGAGGATCTGCGCGCACTGCGCATCGTATTTACCTTTGATAAGCGGGAACCTCAGCAGGATCTGGAGGCCCTGCATCGGGACTGCCTGGCCGCCGCTGCCAAAAACGGCGTGCCTGTGGAGGGAGAGTTCTCCGGCCCGTTGGCCCAGCGGCTCTGTGCCATGCCCAAGGGTGAGATCAACCTTTCGGTGTTTCTCAACGGCGCCTGCGTGGGCAGCGCCCACCGCAACCAGCTGGAAAAGCGGGTGATACTGGCCGCTGACGGTTCCTCCGAAGGTTTTGTCTCCTGCCGCCCCGCCGGCAGCGTGCGGGTAGTGCTGCATGTACTCAACGTGCTCAACGACGACACCAATTACAGCCTGTGTCTGGAGGGGGTATACGAATGAAATTCCTGCGAGCGGAACTGCACAACCATTCCACCGAGTCGGACGGCGCCCTGACCACCGAACAGCTCACCGCCTACGCCGCCGAAAAGCGATTCGGCGTGCTGGCTCTCACCGACCACAACACCGTATCGGGTCACGCCAAGGTATACCAGGCCATCCGCCGGGGCGGGTACAATCTCTCGCTGCTGCCGGGTGTGGAGATCACCACCTTCTACGGCCATGTGCTGGCCCTGGGTCTGCTACAGATGCCCGATTTCACCTCCCTGGACCCCCGATCTCCCGAGCCCTTCTTCGCCGCCCTCCGGGCCGCCGGCGCCCGGGCGGTGGGCATCGCCCATCCCTTCTGCCTGGGCAGCCCCCTCTACATCGGCTGCCGCTTTGAGATGGACATTCACGACTGGAACGCCGTGGACTACATCGAGGTGGTGAACACCTCGGCATCGGAATCCGGCTTGACCAGCCCCCAGGTGGCCGAAGCCTTCAACGGCAACCCCAAGGCCCTGGCGCTGTGGGAAAAGCTGGTACTGGAAGGACGCCGCATCGCGGCCGTCACCGGCAAGGACCTCCACCGTCTGCCTCAGGAAACGCCCGTCTTCACCACCTACGCCATGGTGGAGGAGGACTGCCCCCTGCAGCCCGCCGACGCTGTGCTGGGGGCCATTCTCCGCCAGCGCACCCTCATCACCAAAGGCCCTCTGTTCTCGGCCAGCATCCGGGAGGACCAGGTGGCGATCACCTTCGATGCCAGCGCCGATTATCTGGGCTGGAATCCCCAAAAGGCCGCCGAACCGCTGCTGGAACTGCGGGACAGCACCGGCGCCATCCGCTGGGTGTCCACCGACCTGCAAAACCCGGCGGTGCTGCCCCTGACCCCCGGCGCCGAGAGCGCTGTAGTCAAGCTGTACGACGGCCGGCGGGACTTTGAACATCTGCTGGCAGTGGGCGCGCCGCTCTACCGCGCAAGGGAGGAAAAAGAATGAAACGCCTTTACTATACCCTGGGCAAAAACAAGTTCTGGGAATACATCTTTCTGGTGGTGTTCCTGCTGGTATTCTACGGTCCGCTGATGAATATGCTGCTGCTCTCCTTCGCCGGAGACTATGAATACCCCGATGTGGCTCCCCGCAGCTTTGGGCTCAAATGGTGGGATTATGTGCTCTCCAAGGGCCAGTTGGTGGAATCCATCGGCACCTCTCTGGTGCTGGCGATAGTGGTCACTTTGCTTTCACTGGTGGTCTGCCTGCCCGCAGCCTATGCCCTGGCCCGGTTCCAGTTCAAAGGCCGCAGCGCTGTGCGGCTGAGCTTCCTGCTCACCAACGCCTTCCCCAAAATGGGCATCTACACCGCCATGGCTGTGATCTTTTACAAGATCAACCTCATCGGCACCTTCGCGGGCGTGGTGCTGGTGCACATCGTCAACACCATGATGCTCATGGTCTGGATTCCCTCCGGCTCCTTCCGCACGGTGCACATCCAGCAGGAGGAGAGCGCCCGGGATGTGGGCGCCGGGCCCATCCGTACCTTCTTTATGGTCACCCTGCCCATGGCCAAGCCCGGCATCATCGTGGCCGCCCTCTACACCTTCCTGGGTTCCATGGAGGAGGCCCAGGGCTCGCTGCTCATCGGCCTGCCCAACGTCCACACCATGCCCAGCGAGCTGTACGGCATCATCATGTCCTTCCCGGACACAGCGGGCTCGGTATTCGCCATGATCCTGCTGGTGCCCTCCATTCTGCTGCTGATACTGTTCCGCAAATACCTCAGCGCCGACGCCCTCTCCAACGGGCTGAAAATGTAAGGCGCTTTTACGAAAAGGAGAAGAAATATGGATACAAATTCTTCCAAGGTCAAGCTGGAGATCCGCGGCCTTACCAAAAAATTCAGTGCCACCGAAGGGGTGGCCGACATCAATCTGCAGGTGTACGAGCACGAGCTGCTCACGCTGCTGGGTCCCTCGGGCTGCGGCAAAACCACCATTTTGCGTGCCATCGGCGGCTTCAACAAGATCGACGCCGGCAGCATCCTGCTGGACGGCCAGGAGGTGCAGAACCTGCCCCCGGAAAAGCGCCCCACCGGCATGGTGTTCCAGAGCTACAACCTCTGGCCCCACATGACCATCTACGAAAACATGGCCTTCGGCCTGAAACTGCGCAAGACCCCCAAAAAAGAGATGGACGCCCAGATCGCCGACATGCTGGCCCTGGTAAAAATGAGCGGCTGCGAGAAAAAATACCCCGGTCAGCTTTCGGGCGGCCAGCAGCAGCGGGTGGCCATCGCCCGGGCGCTGGTGCTCAAGCCCGCGGTACTGCTGCTGGACGAGCCCTTCTCGGCCCTGGATGCCAAGATCCGCGCCCAGATGCGGGAGGAGCTCAAGCGCATCCAGCGGGAGGCCGGTCTCACCGTCATCTTCGTCACCCATGACCAGGAGGAGGCCATGGCCATCTCCGACCGCATCGCCGTGATGAAGCAGGGCTGCATCGAACAGCTGGGCCACCCCACCGAGATCTACGACGACCCCCACAGCCGCTTTGTGGCGGAATTTATCGGCGAGATGAACTTTGTGGAGCAGAACGGCCAGACCCTGGCCGTCCGCCCCGAGGATGTGGCGCTGCAGCCGGCCGCCGGCCAGGGCATGGCCCGGGTGGAGAGCATCATGCCCCTGGGCCACTATACCCAGATCGTGCTGCGGGGCGCCGACAGCACTCGGCTCAAGGTGTTCGTGCCCCGGGAGCAGGCCGCCCAGTATACCCTGGGACAGGGGGCGGACTACACCTTCCTGCGCCAGAAGGTGCTGGAAAGCGCCTGATCTGTTGTCAAAACGGCCCTCGCGGCTGTTTTTCCCCGGCGCTTCGCTGCCGGGATATAGATGTGATTTTTCAAATCATGTGATTGTATCGAAAGGGAGAAAAGAGAAATGAAACGAATCATCAAACGCACCCTCTGCGCCGCCACCGCCTGTGCGGTCGCCGCCAGCCTCACCGCCTGCGGCGGAGCCAACAATTCCTCCAGCTCCAATGTGCCCACCGTCACCATCTGGGGCAGCGGCGGCCAGGAGGTGCGGGAAGCCCTCCAGGCCATTGCCGACGCCTACAACGCCGATTCCAATTACAACACCAAAGCCCGGGTAGAGGTAGAATTCGTGGTGTCCGGCACCAGCGAGCAGAGCCTGGCCGACCGTCTGGCCGCCGCCTACCAGGCCGGCGAGACCGACACCGATTTTGACCTCATCGCTCTGGACGACAACGCCATCTCCCCCATTCTGGCCCAGACCAGCGAGGACTTCTTCATTCCCATCGACACCTCCAAGATCCCCAACTACGAAAATCTGGTATTTAAGGACAACATCGTGGGCGACACCTTCATCCCCTACCGCGGCACCGCCGTGATGCTGGCCTACAACTCCGAAACCGTGCCCAATCCCCCCGAGACCGCCGATGAACTGTACCAGTGGATTCAGGACAATCCCGGCCGCTTTGCCTACTGCGACCCCTCCACCGGCGGCTCCGGCTACACCTTTGTGGCCACCGCCATCTACAACCAGCTGCCCGACGAGGCCCGCACCTCCCCCGACACCAAGTGGGAGACCGAGCACACCCAGGAGTGGGACAACGCCTTTGACCTGATGGCTCAGCTGCATCCCTCTCTGTACCAGACCGCCGGCAAGGTGCAGTATCCCATGAAGAACGCCGGTTCTCTGGACCTGTTGGCCACCCAGCAGATCGACATGACCCCCGCCTTTGTGAACATGGTGCTGAGCCAGAAAAACATGGGCACCCTGCCCGACTCCATCAAGCTGCAGGCCATTGAGCCCGCCTTCTCCGGCGCCCTGGCAGGATTCTGCATCCCCACCATCGCCAAAGACCAGGAGGCTGCCCTGTCGGTGATTGACTTCTACCTCAGCTACGAGGCCCAGGCCATCGACTGGAACACCATGTATGCCTCCCCCGTAGTGGACACCTCCAAACTGGAAAATCTGGACCATGCCGACTGGCTGGAGGAAACCGACATGGACAACCTGCGCTACTTCTCCATCGGCAGCATGCAGACCGACATTCTGCAGCGCTGGGCTGACGAGATTGCCCCGCTGGCTAAGTGAGGTTGGGCGCTATGACGAATCAAAAAAGCCGCTGGTGGCTGCCCTGGCTCATGGTGCTGCCCGCCTTCGCCATCATGATGCTGGTGGTGGTGCTGCCCATTCTCAACACGGTGGCCAAATCCTTCCGCACCGCTGAGGGCGTCTTCACCCTGGACAACTACATCTACTTTTTCACCAGCCTGGAGGCCTTTCAGAGCCTGGTGTTCACGGTGATCGAAGCCCTGGCCGTGACGGTCCTCAGCGTGCTGCTCAGCTTTCTGCTGGCCCTTTACCTGCGCTTTTCCAAAAGTCCCATCAGCCGGATGCTGGGCAAGCTCTATCTGCTGCCCCGGTTCATCCCCGGCATCGCCGCTGTCTACGCCGTGATGAACGTCATCAAAGATTCCGGCACCATCAACCGCATCGCCGCTCTCTTTGGCATCGACTACAAGCCCGGCCTGCTCTATGACATGAAGGGCATCATCCTCTGTAACCTCTGGTTCAGCATTCCCTTCGCCGCCATGATGATGAGCGCCGCCCTGTCCAGCGTCAACGATTCCTACATCGAAAGCGCCCGGGACGCCGGCTGCCGCTGGTGGGATATACTGCGGCGCATCATCCTGCCCCTGACCTACAAGGACATCATCGTCAGTGCGACCTTCATCCTCATGGGCCAGGTGGGCGCCTTCACCATTCCCTACCTCACCGGCCCCAACAATCCCAAAATGCTGGGCATCCTGCTCTACCAGCAGACCGGCACCTACATGAACTACGAACGCGCCGCGGCGCTGTCGGTGCTGATGTTCCTGCTCTGCATG
>DXDW01000128.1 GCA_019115305.1 Candidatus Anaerofilum excrementigallinarum | reverse complement strand
AATTCGAAGGTTCTTTGGGCAATGTATTTACTAAGGTGCAGGTTGCAGATATCGCGGAAGAGGCGATGGCATCTACTCAGTTGCAGGACATTACTATTGAGGTTGCTGCTATCCAGACTGCCAACTTTGCCGATGCCAAAGCCGCTTATGAGGCCGGTGTGACTGAAGCTGGTAGCGCCGATAACTTCTTCCAGGGCAGGAAAGCTGACTAATTTCTCTAAACCGGAAAATCCTTTTGATCGAATGAGGTACATAGCATGAAAAAGAAAAATCTTCTCACCGCTGCTGCCAGCCTGGCTCTGGTTGCGGTGATCGGTGTGGGCGCTACTCTGGCCTACTTCACCGATAAGACCGATGTCAAGACCAATGTTTTCACCACCGGCAATGTGGACGTTGAGCTGATCGACGAAGCCTTCAAGGTGGATGAGAATGAAGTTTGGACCTTTGAAAAGAACGACAAGGGCGGCTATCACTACAGCGACGTGATGCCCGGCGACCAGATCGGCAAAAAC
Organism: Candidatus Anaerofilum excrementigallinarum; assembly: GCA_019115305.1. Lineage (GTDB taxonomy): Bacteria > Bacillota > Clostridia > Oscillospirales > Ruminococcaceae > Anaerofilum > Anaerofilum excrementigallinarum. The sequence goes on along the minus strand of DXDW01000128.1, from coordinate 35,164 downwards.
GTGGCGGTAGCCGTGCAGGAGGGTTCGCAGGATTGCTATGTAGCAATTCGGGTTTTCATCACCAACACAAGTGACCCCGAAGGTCTGGTGACCGATATGCAGCCCCTGTATGATCAGATCGTTGCTGCCAGCGAGCAGCGCGGCTGGCTGTGTGCGGATGGCGGCGCAGGTTCTCTGGTGTTCTACTATCCCCATGCTATCAGCGCTAACAGCGCTGAGAATACCGCCTATCTGTTCAGCTACCTGAACATTCCTGGCGAATGGGGCAATGAATACGTTGGAGCCGAGCTGAACATCGACGTTGCTGCTGCTGCTGTTCAGGCTGCGAACCTGCCTGCTCCCGAGCTGGGCAACACCACTGTGGATGAGCTGAACAAGCTGTTTGTGGGCTGAGCTTTGGGCAAAGCTTGCACGTTTTCACAGTAAATATTTTTCGTAAGATCTGAGAGGGGCGGCGGCATGAAAGCAAAAGCACTGAACGCTGTGGCAACGGTGCTGGTGCTGGCGCTGGTTGCCGCCGCCCTTCCCCTTACCGTTCCCAAACTATTCGGATACCAAATCTTTGAAATCCTCACCACAAGCATGACGCCGGTTTTGCCGGTGGGCAGTGCAATCTATGTAAAGGCCTGTGATCCGGCCCAGCTGGAGCCAGGCGACATCATCACCTACAAACTAAGCTCCCGTACAGGCCTGGTGGAAACTCACCGGGTGGTGGAGAACGACACAGCCAGCCAAGAGCTGGTGACAAAGGGCGACGCAAACGCCCAGGCGGATGTCTACCCAGTGGGTTACGACCGAGTGATCGGCCGGGTGGAATACAGCATCCCTTATTGGGGACGAATGGCGACAGCTCTGCGACAGCCGAGCGGGATCGCAATTTGCGCAGCAATATTTGCTCTGGCGCTTGTTCTATGGACAGTTGCAGACCGAGGGAAATCCAAACGCGGCAATACGGCGCGGCAAGATCCCGCAAAGAAAGCATAAGGGAGAGTTTCACGTGAAAAAAAGATTTTTGCTGATGGGGGCAGCGGTGGTACTGCTGGCAGCCGCGGCGGCCGGAGGCTCTCTGGCGGCAGGGCAGGCCAGCGGCAATGCACCTGTTACCGCACCGCTGCAGGCCCCGAATCTGACAATTGCATTCAATTCCGATAACGGAGATACCGAAGAGGTGGACGCCGTGTTCGACGGTGTGGTTATGCCCGGCGACGAAGATGTGGCGGTCACCGACAATTACAGTGTGAAAAATACCGGCAGCGTGGACAGTTATATCCGCGTTACCGTGCGTAAATATTGGGCGGACAAGGAAACCGGCGAAAAGCTGGAGGATCTGGACGCCGGTAAGATCACCCTGAACCCCAACGCTGAGGGCTGGCTGGAGGCGAAAAGCCTGGCTGCCCTGTTTAGCGATGAGGACAGCGATGAGACCCAGGTGTTCTACTGCACCTCTCCGGTGGATGCCGGCACTGCTACCGCCGGTCTGCTGGAAAGCTTTGATATTGCCGCCGACCTGAGCAATGCATACGCCGACAAGGCCATCGTGCTGGAGGCCGTGGCCGAGGGCGTACAGTTTGCAGGCGCCGACTACAACGAAGTGAACGCGGCGGGCATCAAGGCCAGCTGGGGCGTGCAGGTAGAACTGGACGAAAACGGCAATATTGCCAGCGTTCGCCAGTAAGCAGCGACAGAAAGACAGGTGAAAAAGCATGAAAAAGAGAATATTCGGCCTGACTTTGGCGCTGGCAGCGGCCCTGTCCATCAACTGCTTTGCAGCGGAGAATGGCAGCGTGGTGTATAACGGCGAGACTCTGGAGTGCACCGGCGGTATGGATGCTTTCGGCAGCATGCTGCCCGGCGTTCCCTATACCGATACCATCACTTTGACCAACACCAGCAAAAACATCGCCAACTTTTACATGGACACCAACGTGGTGAACACCCTGTCCCAGGACGGCGCGTCCGGCGCCGGCTATACCGTCAGCCTGACCTGCGGTGACAGCGTGCTGTACGGCTTTGATCCCGCCACCGGCGAGGCCACCGGCGCTCTGCTGGGTGGTGACGGCACCGGTGAGCTGGAAGAACTGAACAGCATCCTGGGCCGCACCAATGGTGAAAACTACCAGATGGTGGCCACTCTGGAGCCCGGGGAATCGGTGGACGTTTCCCTGATGCTGCAGGCCGACGGCACCAGCCTGGACAACGATTACCAGAACGCCGTGGGCAGCATCCAGTTCCAGTTTATTGCCGAGGAACTGGAGCCTGTCACCGAAACGGTGGTCAATCAGGTGCAGCTGCCTCCCGAGGTAGTCACCCAGACCCGGTATGTACAGACCGGCGATAACAGCCTGGTGTGGATTCTGGGCGGCGTGGCTGTGGTGGCCATCGGCGGCTTCGTCTTCCTGAGCTGGAAGAAAAAGAAGAAAGAGAAGGAGGACTGAGCCATGAAAGGAACCATCAAACGGCTGTGCGCAGTGGCTGCGGCTCTGTGTATGGCGATGAGCCTGATGGCAGTACCTGCCTTTGCAGCGGACGGCGAAGAGGAGAAAAACAACTACATTGTGGTGTTTTATCCCGGTGAGCACGGCACCTTTGCTGAAAGCTATACCACCCGTCTGACCGAAACCCTGGGTGCCGAAAATGTGAAGACCACCGAGGCCGGCGGCGTGGCGGTGATGGTGGAATCCGGCACCGAACTGGGTACTGTGGTGCCCCAGATGAGCGACATTCAGCTGTCGGATGACCGTTACTATGTGAATAACGTGGCCAGCGGTCTGGAGGGTGTCACCTCCATTACCGCCGACGGCAGCGGCGTGGCCCAGTACTCTTTGCTGCAGCAGGGCCAGGAAGGCAGCTATGTGGTGCGTTACCTGGACCAGGAAACCGGTGAAGAAGTGGCTCCCGCCCTGCGCGGCGTGGCCAACCTGAACAGCCAGCTTACCCTGTATCCTGTGGCTGTCACCGAATACAATGCTGTGGGCGGCGCCCAGACCGTGACCATCACGGCTGGTGAAAACGAGATCATTTTCTACTACACCCCGGTGATTCACACCAACAATGTGACCGAGTACCTGCCCGGCGGCACCGTGATCGAGTATGATGACGTGGCTGTGCCCGGCGGCGGCGCGGTGGTAGTAGGCCCTGATGAGGGCGGCGAGGAGATCGACGAAGGCGAGACTCCGCTGACTCCCGGTACCGATGAAGGCGAAGACATCGACGAGGGCGAGACCCCTCTGGCTCCCGGCACCGACGAAGGCGACGAGGGCGAGGACATCGATGAGAACGAGACTCCCCAGTCTGCCGGTGAAGGCATGAATGTGGGCGCTGTGGTCGGCGGCGTAGCTGGCGTGGCAGTGATCGCCGGTTTGATTGCCTGGCTTGTCACCCGCAAGAAAAAGAGCGGCGGCACCCAGGAATAACAACTACATAGCTTCTCTGTAAAGATTCGCGGGCCCTCCCGCTGGCTGCAAAGCCGGCGGGAGGGTTTTGTTTTGCCCGGTAAAAAGCAAGACTGCAAAGACCCTAATACTGCTTGTCAAAGATCCTTTTGAGGCGCTTAGTAACAGGCTGCAACAGGAAAGGATTATACAAAAAAGCCCCCGGGCGAACGCGCTGGGGGCCGGACAGGCGATTCACTTGGAGCGGGAAAACCGCCCTGTACGGATAAGGCAAAGGCAAAAAAGCGCAACAAAAAAGGAAAGACGAGTGTTCGTCTTTCCTTTGGTGGGCCATCCAGGACTTGAACCCGGGACCAAGCGGTTATGAGCCGCCAGCTCTAACCAACTGAGCTAATGGCCCGTATCGCCGGCGCAGCCGGCGGGTACTTTTTTATTATACCAAATAGAGGGCAAAAAGAAAAGCAAAATTTGAAAAACAGATCACATCTGCCGGGTGGCGGACAGCTTCTGGCAGATAAAGGTGTCCAGCAGATCCCCTTTGAACACCGGTTCGGGGTTGCCGAAGGTCTCCCGCACAAAATCCAGGGTAATGACGGTCTGCCGCCCGGGGTCCAGCCGCAGGGTATACACTGTGTCCAGAGGCTGGCCGGTGGGATTGTGCAAAGTGAAATGCAGCAGGAAGCTGCCGTCCCGCTGGCGGGTGCAGGTGTAGGCGAAGATCTCGTCTCCGGTGGGATTGCGCAGCAGGTCCATGCAGTCGTCGATGGGCAGATCGGTGCGGTATTCGGCCTGGAGGGCGTTGCCTGCCTGGGACCGCCGGCGTTCGATCTGCTTTTTGTTTACCTGATAGGCTACCACCAAAGTGAGGGCGATCAGCCCCAGAGCAAGAAACAGGCTCATGGAATGGCTCCTTTTAAGGAAGGGCGGGAATCGGCCCAAAGGCAGAACCCCGCCCGGCTTTTAGGCGTGGATGTCGGCGTGGGGCGGCTGGGTGAAGGAATGGGCCGCGGGGGCCTGCTCCCGGTTGTCCAGCCGTTCCCGGGCTACCGCCAACATCAGTTTGATGCGGTTTTCCTGGTTTACCCGGGTGGCGCTGGGGTCGTAGTCGATGGGGGTGATGTTGGCCTGGGGATAGATGGCCCGCAGCTTGTTGATCATACCTTTGCCCGAAATGTGGTTGGGCAGACAACCAAAGGGCTGGGTGCAGACGATATTTTCAAAGCCGGTGGTGATCAGCTCGGCCATCTCGGCGGTGAGCAGCCAGCCTTCGCCCATCTTGTTGCCGTAGCTGATGATGCCGGCGGCCAGCTTTTTCATCTCCAGGAAGGGGGTGGGAGCCCGCAGACCATGGCGGCGGATGGCATCGCCAAACTGCTGCTCGGCGCCGTCCAGGTATTTCAGGATGGCGTCGGCCGCCCAGGCCTCAATGGGGCTGCCGCCGTAAAGGCGCACCGTTTCGCTGGTGTTGGCCACGCAGTACTGCACAAAGCCCAGCAGGCCCGGCAGGTTGACCTCGCAGCCCTCGGAGGCCAGAAATTCCTCCAGATGGTTGTTGCCCAGGGGGGAGTATTTGACGTAGATCTCGCCGACCACGCCCACCTTGACCCGAGGCACCCGGTTGAGCTCCAGAGCCGCAAAGTCGGCAGCGATGGCTTCAAAGTTGTCTTTCCGCTGCTTGCGGGAAACGCCCTGGCCCTGGTGGAACTGGCCGTTGAGCCGGTCGATCCAGGTTTTGGTCAGGGCGTCGGCGGCGCCGGGCTGCACCACATAGGGGGCAGTCTGGTTGCGCAGACACATGAGCATGTCGCCGTACAGCACCGCCGCCAGCACCTTGTGCAGCAGGGGCAAAGTCAGGGAAAAACCGCTGTCTTTTTCCAGACCGCTGAAGTTCAGGCTGGCCACAGGCACCTGGCCCATGCCCGCCTTGTAGAGGGCCTTGCGCAGCAGGTGGATGTAGTTGGAGGCGCGGCAGCCGCCGCCGGTCTGGGTGATGAGCAGGGCGGTGTGGTCCAGGTCGTAGCGGCCGCTTTTCAGGGCCGTGATGAACTGGCCGATGACCAGCAGGGCGGGGTAGCAGGTGTCGTTGTGGACGTATTTCAGGCCCTCCTGGGCAATGCCGGGGCCGTCGTCCTGGAGCACCTCCACATTGTAGCCCTCGTCCTGCAGAATGCTCTGCAGCAGGGAAAAATGCAGGGGAGCCATGTTGGGGATGAGGATCTTATAGTTGGATTTCATCTCCTTGGTGAATTTGGGGGGAACATAGTTTTTGTCGATCACAGGGTCCGGCCCTCCTTTCGGGCGGCGATGGCCGCAAACAGACTGCGCAGACGGATGTTCACAGCGCCCAGATTGGTGATCTCGTCGATCTTGATCTGGGTGTACAGCTTGCCGCCGTTCTGCAGAATGTCGCGGGTCTCGTCGGTGGTGATGGCGTCCACGCCGCAGCCGAAGCTCACCAGCTGCACCAGCTCCATGTCGGGCTGGCTGCAGACGTATTTGGCCGCCGCGTAGAGACGGGAGTGGTAGGTCCACTGGTTGAGCACCCGGGTGGGGAATTTCTCCTGCAGCCAGCTCACCGAATCCTCGGTGACAACGGCGGCGCCGCAGCTGCAGATCAGCCGGTCGATGCCGTGGTTGATCTCGGGGTCCACATGGTAGGGACGGCCGGCCAGCACAATGATGGGCATATTGTTTTCCCGGGCGTGCTGGATGATCCGCCCGCCCTCGGCCCGCACAGCGGCCATATGGTGCTCGTATTCCTGGTAGGCGGCATCGCTGGCGGCTTTTACCTCGGCGGGGGTGATGTCGGGGAAGTATTTGGCCAGGATGTGGGGCATCTTCTTTTCAAAGTCCTTGCGGCGATGGATGCCCAGGTAGTCGTAGATAAAGGTGGTGCCGGACAGTTCCCGGCAGTTGGCCGCGATCACTTCGGGGTAGTAGGCCACCACGGGGCAGTTGTAGTGGTTGTCGCCCAGATGCTCGTCCAGGTTGTAGGTCAGGCAGGGGTAGAAGATGGTGGGCACTCCCGCGTCCACCAAAGCGCGGACATGGCCGTGGACCAGCTTGGCCGGGAAACAGACGGTGTCGCTGGGGATGGTGGCCTGGCCGGCCAGGTACAGCTGCCGGTTGGAGATGGGACTGGTGACCACCTCAAAGCCCAGTTTGGTGAAGAAGGTGTACCAGAAGGGCAGCAGTTCGTACATATTCAAAGCCAGGGGGATGCCCAGTTTGCCCCGCTTGCCCGCCACCGGCTGGTAGCTCTGGAGAAGCTGCAGCTTGTAGGCGTACAGGTCCCGCTTGGTGTCGGAATCGTGGTGGGTGATGGGCTTTTCACAGCGGTTGCCGCTGATGTACCGCTTGCCGCCGGCAAACAGGTTGACGGTGAGCTGGCAGTGGTTGCCGCAGCCCTGGCAGACCACGTTTTTCACCTCGTGGGTGAAGTCCTCCAGCCCCTGCAGGCTGATGACATGGCTGCGGGTGCCGGGCAAAGAATGGGCCTTGCCGTAGAGGGCGGCGCCGTAGGCGCCCATGAGGCCGGCGATGTCGGGACGGATGACCTCCACCCCCATCTCCTGCTCAAAGGCCCGGAGCACGGCTTCGTTGTAGAAGGTGCCGCCCTGCACCACGATGTTGCGGCCCAGCTCCTCGGGACGGGAGGCCCGGATGACCTTGTAGAGGGCGTTTTTCACCACGCTGATGGACAGGCCCGCCGAGATGTTCTCGATGGAAGCGCCGTCCTTCTGGGCCTGCTTGACGCTGGAGTTCATAAACACGGTGCAGCGGCTGCCCAGGTCCACGGGATGGTCGGCAAAAAGGGCCAGCCGGGCAAATTCCGGCACCGTGTAGCCCAGAGCCTCGGCGAAGGTCTGCAAAAAGCTGCCGCAGCCGGAGGAACAGGCCTCGTTGAGGAAAATATCGCTGATGGCGCCGTTTTCCACCTTGAAGCACTTCATATCCTGTCCGCCGATGTCGATGACGAAATCCACGTCGGGCATGAAATGCTGGGCGGCGGTGAAGTGGGCCACCGTCTCCACAATGCCGAAATCCGCCTCAAAGGCGCTCTTGGCCAAAGCTTCGCCGTAGCCGGTGGTGGTGACGCTGGCGATGTTCAGCCCGGGATGGCGGCGGTACAGGTCCATCAGCAGCTGCCGCAGCAGGGGGATGGGGTTGCCGGAGTTGGGCTGGTAGTTGGTGAACAGCAGGTTGTCCTGCTGGTCGATCACCGCCATCTTGACGGTGGTGCTGCCCGAGTCGATGCCGATATGTACCGGGCCCACGTCCTCGCCAAAGGCTACCCGGGGCACCGAAGCCCGCATATGCCGGGCATGGAAGGCCTCGTACTCCTCCATATTGGCAAACAGGGGGGGCTGGCTGGCATAGCTGCCCAGAGCCCCGTCCTTGCACATGGCCTGGGCCACTGTTTCCAGGTCCAGCTCGGCGTCGGCGTAGAGAGCCGCGCCCATGGCCACGAAATACAGGCTGTTTTCCGGCTGGGTGCCGGGCAGGCCCAGGGTTTCGTCAAAGGCCTTGCGCAGCTGGCTGAAAAAGGTGAGGGGCCCGCCCAGATACAGCACATTGCCCTGGATGGGCCGCCCCTGTGCCAGACCGGCAATGGTCTGGTTGACCACCGCGTGGAGAATGCTGGCCGAGATGTCGGCGATGCGGGCGCCCTGGTTCAGCAGGGGCTGCACGTCGCTCTTGGCAAACACGCCGCAGCGGCTGGCGATGGTGTAGATTTTTTCGGCTTTGGCGGCTTCCTCGTCCAGCTGGGAGGGGGTGAGACCCAGCAGGGTAGCCATCTGGTCGATAAAGGCGCCGGTGCCGCCGGCACAGCTGCCGTTCATGCGCACCTCTACGCCGTTGGTGAGAAACAGGATCTTGGCGTCCTCGCCGCCCAGCTCGATGATCACATCGGCCTGGGGGGCCAGCTTCTGGGCGGCCACGCGGGTGGCGAACACCTCCTGCACAAAGGGCACGCCGCAGTTTTCGGCAAAGCCCATGGCCGCTGAACCAGAAATGGCCAGCTGGGCGGTTTTGCATCCCAATTGCTGCTGCAGGGTCTGCAAAAGCTGGCTGGCCTTTTCCGCAATGTGGCTGTTATGGCGTTCGTAGCTGGAAAACACCAGCTCGCCTTGATCGTTCAGTGCGGCGCACTTGATGGTTGTGGAACCAATGTCCAGACCAATCCGCATTCAAAAACCTCCTTGCCAGCAGGCAAAATCATCTCGCCTACTTATTTATATAGCAATTTTATAAAACACTTCATAGTCCATTTTATTCATGCCCGGGAAAAATGCAAGAGGCCAGATTGCCAAAAAACCAATTGTTTATCTGGAGAAAACAGTGAAAAAATGTAAAAATCCCGACTTTTTGACCCGGTTTTTGCGGTAAATAAAGACAAATTGTTAACAAATTGGCAGCAAAGGAAAAAAATTCCGCCCGGCGGACGGGGCCGGACGGAGCAAAAACAGAACGCTTATACGCTGCTCTTTTTGCGGCGGCGGGTGAGCAGAAATCCCGCCGTGAGGGCCGTGAAAGGAGCCACGGTCACCAGCCCGAAGGACCCCACCACCGTGTCCAGGATCTCGGCGGCCACATACTTGTAGTTGAGGATGTGGTCAATGGGGGTGCCCTGAGCCATAAACACCATGAGCAGGGCGATATACCCGCCCGAATAGGCCAGCAGCAAGGTGGTGGTCATGGTGCCCATGGCCGCCCGGCCCACATTGAGCCCCGAACCCACCGCCTCTTTCCAGCCGATGTCGGGGCGCTTTTCCACCACCTCGTTTACCGCCGAGGTGATGTCCACCGCCAGGTCCATCACCGCCCCCGAGGCCCCGATGAAGATGGAGGCCATGTAGATGCGGGTGAGGTTGAGGTCCTGGTAGCCGGAGTAGAGCAGGCTTTCGGAATAGGCCATCACCGCCCCGTGGATGCGGAACAGATCGGTGAACAGCATTCCCAGCAGACAGGTGACCCCGATGCCCAGAAAAGCACCCGACACCGCCGAAAGACAGCGGGTGTCGAAGCCGTAGACCAAGGCGATGATGAGGATGGTCAGCAGCAGGGTCACCGCCAGGCCCACCCAGATGGGGTTGCAGCTCCGGAGGTAGAGGGGGACCAGGATCTTCCAGAGCACCAGCACCGTGAGCACAAAGGAGGCAATGGCCCGCAGACCGGTGCGGCCGGCAAACAGTACCAGAAACAGGGCAAAGCCCGCGGCCATCACGGCCTCCCAGCCCAGGCGGTAGTGGTCGGTCATGGTGACGTTGGTGATGGTCCCTTCGCTGTCAAAGCTCACCACCACCTGGGCGGTGTCGCCGGGGGCAAACAGCTTGTCCTGCTCCAAAGAGCCGTTGAGCATGTTCACGCCGGTGGCGCTCTGGCCGTCAAAGCGGCCGTCCAGGATCTCCAGCTGGCAGCGCTGCTCGCCGGAGCGCACCAGGCCGGTGTCCACAATGGCGGAATCGTCGCAGGACACCACCCGGGCGGTGCAGCGCTCGGCCTCCTGGTAGAGCAGAGCTCCCTCAAAGCCGGTGGGCAGCGCCAGCAGAAGCAGGATGGTGAGGATGCAGACCAGCAGCGGCGCCTGGTAGCGCAGGGTCTGGGGGTCAAGTTTACATTTCATGGCAAAGCGATCTCCTAACGGGAAAATATCAGGGGCGTTCGTCGTCCTCGGGGTCTTCCAGCAGCGCGCCGCAGCGGGAGCAGAACCGGCCGGGACGGTAGCCGATGATCCCCACATACCGGTGGCAGCAGGGGCAGCGGAACCGCGCCAGGCAGAAGCCCAGCCCCGCCGCGAACAGAATGATGCCAAGGGCCATCAGTCCGGCGGCGTCCACCCAGTATCCCGCCGAGAACACCGCAATGGCAGTCAGGTCCAGTAAACTGCATACCAGCAGATTGTGCCGCATGGAAAAAACCTCCTTTTGGGGCAGATACGCCAAGGGCCCTTCCGCCCCCGGAAGGGGCAGGAAGGGCGATGAGGGAAGGGAACGGCGGGGAAGGATCAGGCGATGCCCAGCATGTCGGCCAGCTTGTTGTAGATGTCGGTGTTGTCGTAGTAGCCGACGAAGTTTTCGCTGCCGGCGCCCTGGGCCAGCACAGCTACCGGCAGGCCGGTGTGGCTGTAAGAGGTGAAGGAAACGCCGGATTTGTTGTTGATGATGTGGGTCAAAGTGACGGTGAGGGGCTCATAGGTGCCGTAGAGCACATATTCTTCCTGCTCGTACTCGCTGGCAGGGGTGCCGTTGATGCTCTTTTCGTAGGCGGCGCGCAGCTGGGACAGTTCGTAGTCGGTGAGGACCAGCTTGTCGCCTTCCTCACCCTCGGTCTTGAGGCCGAACAGCTCGGTGACATCCTTCATCACATCTTCAAAGGAGGTCTTGTTCTCCTTGTAGCCGGTGACATAGTCGCTGTCGAACTTGGCGTAGGAGATCTTCTGGCTGTCCAGCAGGTCCAGGTAGGTGTCGTAGTCGGTGCCGGCAAAGCCGATGGTCAGACCGCCGGTCTCGTGGTCGCCGGTGACCAAAATCAGGGTCTCGTCGGCGTGGTCCTTGGCGAAGTCCATGGCAACCTGCACCGCGTCGGCCAGAGCCATGGTGTCGTGGATGGAGGAGGCGGCGTCATTGGCGTGGCAGGCCCAGTCGATCTTGCCGCCTTCGCACATCATGAAGAAGCCGTTGTCGTTGTCCAGCACTTCGATGCCCTTTTCCACGTAGTCGGCCAGAGACCACATATCCTCGGTGCGGTCCAGCTCGTAGGGCAGAGCGTCGCCGTCGGCCAGCTGCTCGCCCACCAGAATGGCCTTCTCGGTGTCGGCGTTCACAGCTTCGGCCTCGGCCTGGGTCATGGCCACGGTGTAGCCGGCCTCTTTGGCCAGGTCATACAGGTTTTCCTGGTCGCCCTCGGCGCCGTCGGGCTTCAGCAGGCCGCCGCCGGCGAAGTAGTCGAAGTCAGATTCGATGAGCTCCAGGCCGATCTCGTAGTAGTTGTTGCGGCTGGCCTGGTGGGCATAGAAGGCGGCGGGGGTGGCGTGGTTCAGGTTGACCGAGCTGATGACGCCGATCTCCCAGTCCTTCTGATCCCGCAGCTGCTCGGCGATGGTCTCGTAGGGGGTGGTGCCGGTCTCGTCCATGTTGATGGTGCCGGAGTAGGTTTTGTGACCGGTGGAGATGGAGGTGGCGGTGGAGGCGGAGTCGGGGCAGAAGCTGTTGGAGTCGTAGGTCACAGCCGAGCCGGCCACCTCAAAGTTCATGAAGTTCAGGTAGGAGGGGCCGTCCAGAATGGCGCCGGCGTTGTCGTCCAGGCTGGGGGCGGCCATGTGGTAGTCGGTGTCGGTGAGAGCGCCCAGGTAGTCGGCGGTGGACTGGATCTGGGGGTAGCTCATGCCGTCACCGATGAACAGGAACACATATTTGGGAGCCTTGGCGGTGGTTTCGGTGGGGGTCGCAGTGCTGGAGGACTGCTGTACCTCGGCGGTGCTGCTGGAAGACTGAGCGCCGCAGCCGGCCATGCTGCCGGCGACCGCCAGAGCAGCGGCCAGGCAAAGAGCACGTTTTGCCATACATTTCATGGTTGATTTCTCCTTTTGCTTGTTGGATGTTTTTTGGTGACGATTGCATTATACGGAAAAGCGGGGGGCTGCTTCCATCAAGCTGAACAAAGATTTAGGTAAAGGTTTGGTAAATCTGCCCGTCGTGCTCCAGTGTTGGCAAAAATAAAAAATCCCAGCCCCAGGGGCCGGGAAAAAGAAAAAAGCCCGATCTTTCGATCGGGCTTTTGGTGGAGAATTAGGGACTCGAACCCCAGACTTCCTGCGTGTGATGCAGGCACTCTAACCAGCTGAGCTAATCCTCCGCGGTGATTAAGATTATAGCACCCGGAAGGGAAAAAGTCAACAGCTTTTTCAAAAAAAGTTTGCCTTTTCTGGGCTGGGCTAGCGCAGCAGGTGGAAGCCGAAGAAAAAGGCGGCCAGCGTGCTGTGGGCAAACAGGCAGTAAAGCCCCCAGCCAAAGGCCAGGCCGGTGACCAGCCGCCGGGGGTTGGTGCTCTCGTACCGGGTCAGCCGCTGGGTGAAGCCGTCCGCCACCAAAGGCAGCAGGGCCAAAAAAGCGGCCCAGACCGGCGGCGCCCAGAAGGGGAACAGCAGGACCCCTGCCAGAATGCCTATCAGTTCCCCGGTGCACCGGGCGCAGAGGGGAAACTGCCGCCCCTTATAGAAAAAGGAGCGGTCGGGGCGGCAGTGACAACCAAAGACGATGGGCAGCCAGCGGCGGAACCAGCCGCCCAGCCGGTCAATACATGAGCGACGCACCGGCGCCCAGGGCGATGATCGCCACATAGTAGATCACACCCAGGATCACCGAGACCAGAGCGCCGATGCCGGCGGCCTTGGCGGTTTTGGGCTTGGTGTCCTTCCAGACCAAAAAGAGGATCAGGCCGGCAATGGGAATACAGCAGCCCAGCAGGCCCCAGCCGAAACCGCCGTTGTCCACCACCGGCGGGGTGGAGTTCTGCATGGCGCCGCACTTGGGGCAGGAGATGGCGTTGTCGTCGATGGGATTGCCGCAATTTTTGCAATATGCCATAGTAGTTCCCTCCATACATCGAGAAAATTGCGCCGGAACGCATTTGGTACCCTCATCATACCAAAGGGAGGGCAGGCTGTCTACGGATTTTGTGAAAAAATGTCGAATGGGTCAAAGAAAAAAACGGCCCCCGGCCAGATGGCCGAAAGCCGGTGGAAAAATTCAGCTTTTTCCCATTTCCTTGGTGCGGGCAAAGGCCTGGGTCACGGCGTCCATGGCGGCGGCGCGAACCCCGCCGGTCTCCATGGCGTGGACCCCCACGATGGTGCTGCCGCCGGGGCTGCACACCTCGTCTTTCAGCTGGCCGGGATGCTTGCCGCTCTCCAATACCAGGGCAGCCGCCCCCAGCACCGCCTGGGCGGCGTATTCCACCGCCTTGGGCCGGGGCATGCCGGTCTGGACGGCGCCGTCGGCCAGGGCCTCGATGAACATGCAGGCCCAGGCGCCGGTGCAGCCGGCGATGACGCTGCCGGAATCCATCAGGCTTTCGTCGATGGGGTCAAACCGGCCGGCGGCGGCCAGCAGATCGCAGAGGCGGTCCACTTCCGCCGGCTCCACACCGGGACCGGGGGTGACCAGCACCATTCCCTTGCCGATGGCGCAGGGGGTGTTGGGCATGATGCGCAGGACAGGGTAGTCGTCCCCGGCCATCTGCTTCAGGGTGTCCACCGTCAGGCCCGCCGCCATGCTCACCAGCACAAAGCGGTCACCCGCCTGTTTGCGCCGGGCAAGCACCGGGGCGATCTCGGCCAGCACCCCGGCCATGAGATAGGGCTTTACCCCCAGCAGGATAAAATACCCCTCCTCGGCGGCCTGGGCGTTGCTCTGGGCCACGGCACAGCCGCACTGGTCGACCAGGGCCTGGGCCTTGGCCAGAGTGCGGTTGGTCAGCAGGCAGTCGGCCCCGTGGCCGCCGGCCGCCGCCGCCCGCACCAGGGCGCCGCCCATATTTCCCGTTCCGATAAACGAAAGCTGATACATACCATCCAACCTCTTTTCCTTTTTGTGGGTATGCGCAGAAGCGGTCAGCCGTTGGCCTTGCGCTCCAGATACTCCTCAAAGCTGCCGGTGTAGTCCACGCAGCCGCTGCCCCCGGGCATGGGCAGCTCGATGATGCGGTTGGCCACCGTGTCGATGAGCTGGTGGTCGTGGGTGGCCAGAATGGCGTTGCCCTTGAAGGCCTCGATGCCGTCGGTGAGGGCGGCGATGCTCTCCAGGTCCAGATGGTCGGTGGGCTGGTCCAGCAAAATCACGTTGGCGCCGTTCATCATCATGCGGCTGAGCATGCAGCGCACCTTTTCGCCGCCGGACAGCACCTTGGCGGGCTTGAGCACCTCGTCGCCCGAGAAGAGCATCCGGCCCAGGAAACCCCGGAGATAGGTCTCGGAGGGATCGGGGGAATACTGCCGCAGCCACTCGATGAGGGTGAGCTCGCAGCCGTCGAAATAGGCCGAGTTGTCCTTGGGGAAATAGCTCTGGGTGGTGGATACGCCCCACTTGAAGCTGCCGGCGTCGGGTTCCAGCTCCCCGGCCAGAATCTGCATCAAAGCGGTCTGGCCCGCCTCGTTTTCGCCCACCAGGGCGATCTTGTCCCCCTTGTTCACGGTGAAGGTCACGTTGTCCAGCACCTTGACCCCGTCCACGGTCTTGGTCAGGCCCTCCACAAACAGGATATCCTTGCCGGCCTCCCGGTCGGGGGTGAACTGCACAAAGGGATATTTGCGGCTGGAAGCGGGCATCTCCTCCAGCTGGATGGAATCCAGGATCTTTTTGCGGCTGGTGGCCTGCTTGGACTTGGACTTGTTGGCCGAGAACCGCTGGATGAAGGCCTGCAGTTCCTTGATCTTTTCCTCTTTTTTCTTGTTCTGGTTGCGGATCAGCTGCTGCATCAGCCGGGAGGAATCGTACCAGAAGTCGTAGTTGCCGGCGTACAGCTTCACCTTGCCGTAGTCGATGTCCACGGTGTGGGTGCAGACGGCGTTGAGGAAGTGGCGGTCGTGGCTGACCACGATCACGGTGCCGTCGTAGTCCATGAGGAAATCTTCCAGCCAGGTGATGCTGGCCAGGTCCAGACCGTTGGTGGGCTCGTCCAGCAAAATCACGTTGGGATGGCCGAAGAGGGCCTTTGCCAGCAGAACCTTCACCTTGCCCTTGCCGTCCAGAGCGCTCATGGCGCCGTAGTGGTCGTAGCCGGTGAGGCCCAGGCCGTTGAGCAGCTGGGCCGCGTCGCTTTCGGCCTCCCAGCCCCCCATCTCGGCAAATTCGCCTTCCAGCTCGGCGGCGCGCTCGCCGTCGGCGTCGGAAAAGTCGGGCTTGTTGTACAGCTCGTCCTTTTCCTTCATGATCTCATACAGCCGGGGGTTGCCCATGAGCACCGTTTCCATCACGGTGTAGTCGTCGTATTTGAAATGGTCCTGCTCCAGCACGCTCATGCGGCAGCCGGGCTTGAGGGTGACGGTGCCGGTGGTGGGCTCCAGCTGCCCGGACAAAATGCGCAGCAAGGTGGATTTGCCCGCCCCGTTGGCGCCGATGATGCCGTAGCAGTTGCCCTCGGTGAATTTGAGGTCCACATGTTTATACAGGGTACTGCCTGCGAACTGCAGGCTCACGTCGGATACAGTCAGCACGTTGTTTCTCCTTTTCTGCAAGGCGGCGCCAAGGCCGCGGTACTGAAAAAAGCCGGATAAAGGCTATACATCTTTAGTATACCACGAAAGGACCTTTGGTTCCAACCCCATTTTGCCCTGTAAAACTCCGGCTTGACCGGCTTTGGGAATGGCGGTACAATAAAAGATAATGTATAGGCGGCGGGCACCGGCCCGCTGTTATGTTTGCTAGGAGGGGACAAGTATGAAACTTTCGTTTGACAGCGCCTGCGTCCACGGCACCTACCGGGCGGCTTCCGGCCAGCCCCAGGAGCTGCCCATCGCCCAGAGCACTACCTACCGCTACTACAACACCGAGGACGTGGCGGCTCTGTTCGACCTGAAGAGCGCCGACCATATGTACACCCGCATCTCCAACCCCACCATCGCCGCCCTGGAGGGCAAGATGGCTCTGCTGGAAGGCGGCGTGGCGGCTGTGGCTGCCTCCAGCGGCCAGAGCGCCACTTTGATGGCCCTGCTGAACATCTGCGAGGCTGGGGACCACATCCTGGCTTCCACCAACATCTACGGCGGCAGCCACAACCTCATCGCCGTCAGCTTTGAAAAGCTGGGCATCCACCATGCCCTCATCGACCCCGATTCCTCTCTGGAGGAGATCATCGCCGCCGCCACTCCCCACACCAAGGCCCTGTTTGCCGAGAGCCTGGGCAACCCCGCCCTCAGCGTGCTGGACTTTGAAAAGTGGTCCGCCGCGGCCAAGACCCTGGGCGTGCCCCTGATCGTGGACAACACCCTGGCCAGCCCCTACTGCTGCCGTCCCCTGGAGCACGGCGCCGACATTGTCATCCACTCCACCACCAAGTACTCCGACGGCCACGCCACCAGCGTGGGCGGTATGGTCATCGACGGCGGCACCTTTGACTGGGCCGCCAGCGGCAAATATCCCGGCCTGACCCAGCCCGACGAGAGCTACCACGGCCTGGTCTACACCGAGGCCTTCGGCAAGGCTGCCTTTGCCGCCAAACTGCGCAGCCAGCTGCTGCGGGACTTCGGCGCCCAGATGGCTCCCCAGAACGCCTGGCTGACCCACCTGGGTCTGGAAACCCTCCATCTGCGGATGCAGCGCCACTGCGAAAACGCCCTGGCCCTGGCCAAGCACCTGGAGGCCAGCCCCTATGTGGAGTGGGTGAACTACCCCGGCCTGGAGAGCAACAAATACTACGGCCTGGCCCAGAAGTACCTGCCCAAGGGCGCGGGCGGCGTGCTGACCTTCGGCGTCAAGGGGGGTCTGGCCGCCGGCACCAAGTTCATCGAGAACCTGGATATGACCAGCCTGGTGGTCCATGTGGGCGATTTGCGCACCAGCGTGCTGCATCCCTCCTCCACCACCCATCGCCAGCTCAGCGAGGCCGACCAGATCGCCGCCGGCATCCGCCCCGAGCTGATCCGCGTGTCGGTGGGTATCGAGGACATCCAGGACATTCTGGCCGACTTCGACCAGGCTCTGGAAAAAGCCTGCCGCTGAACCAAATATCCCGCCATACACCGCTGAAAGGAGCCCCCCATGCCCCTGATCCTTCCCCAGGACCTGCCCGCCGCCGAGGCGCTGGAAAACGAGAATATTTTTGTCATGCAGCCCCAGCGGGCCCGCAGCCAGCATATCCGGCCGCTGCGCATCGTGGTGGTGAACCTGATGCCCACCAAGATCGCCACCGAGATCCAGCTGGCCCGTCTGCTGGCCAATACCCCGCTGCAGGTGGACCTGACCTTGCTGCGCACCGGCACCCACGAGGCCCGGCACACCCCGGCCAGCCATCTCAAGGCCTTTTACACCACCTTCGACCAGGTGCGGCAGCAGCGGTTCGACGGCATGATCATCACCGGCGCGCCGGTGGAGCAGATGCCCTTTGAGCAGGTGGACTACTGGCCCGAGCTGTGCGAGATCATGGAGTTTTCCAAGACCAACGTCTGGTCCACGCTGCATGTCTGCTGGGGGGCCCAGGCGGCCCTCTATTATCACTTCGGCATCCAGAAGGAGCCGCTGCCCGAAAAGATGTTCGGCATCTTTCCCCACCGGGTGGTGCGCCCCTCCAACCCCCTGGTGCGGGGCTTCGACGAGTTTTTCTACGCCCCCCATTCCCGGCACACCACCGTCTGCCGGGCCCAGGTGGAGGCCCAGCCGGCCATCCGCATTCTGGCCGAGAGCGAAAAGGCGGGGCTGTTCCTCATGTCCACCGATTCGGGGCGGCAGATCTTTGTCACCGGCCACCCGGAATACGACAAGATGACGTTGGACAGCGAGTACCGCCGGGACCTGGAAAAAGGCCTGCCCATCCGGGCGCCGGAAAACTACTACGAAAACGACGACCCCAACGGCCGGGTGCTGTTCCGCTGGCGCAGCCACGCCCATCTGCTCTATTCCAACTGGCTCAACTACTACGTCTACCAGGACACCCCCTACGACCTCAACCAGCTGCCCCAGTGGGAATAAATGCATAAACCAAAGCGGCCCTTCTCCATGGCGGAGAGGGGCCGCTTTTTTGCAGGTTTTGTATGTGGGATCACAGGCTCAGGTCACGCCGGCAAAAGACCGCCGCGCCCACTCCGTAGAGGACCAGGGCCGCCGCCAGCAGCGCCGCCGCCGGCCAGAGGGAGCCATCCCCCGCGGCCAGGGCCTTGGCATCAAAGAGGGTCAGGGGAGTGCACAGCCGCAGCCATTCCCATTTTTCTCCCACCTGGGACAGCATCTGCAGCAGCATAAAGGCCACGCAGAGCCCCGCGCCGCCTCCCAGGGCCAGCCGGGTGGAGGAGAAGACGCAGCCGCTGCAAAAGCAGATGGCCCCGAAGAGCAGGATCAAAGGAGCAAGGCCCAGATTCAGCTGCACAAACCGCTGGGCGTCCAGCTCGCCGGGAAACAGCAGACGGCTGGCCACGGCGCAGACGCCGGCGCCCCAGGCCACTTCCAGCAGCAGAGCGATGGCCTGCACCGCCGCCAGCGTGAGGATCACCCGCAGCCGGGATACCGGGGTGGCCAGCAGCCAGGCCATGGTGCCACGGTCCAGACGCTGTACCAGCAGCCGGTTTGCCAGCAGAATGGCCAGCACCAAAGGAAAGACGATAAACAAAAAGCCGTAGAGGTAATTGGCGAGAAATTCCACCAGAGTGGCCCCCGCTCCTGACATGCCGAAGGCGGCAAACAGCTGGGGCATGGCTTTTTCCATCATGGCCAGGCTTTCGCCCAGCTCGGGGTCGTACATGGTGGCGATGACCAAAGAGTACATGGCCAGCACCCCCGCGATAATCACCAGCAGGGGCCAGTTGCGGGAGGCTTCCCGCCGCAGCAAAGGCAGATTCATCCGGCATTCTCCTCTCCGTACAGTTTCAGAAACATCTCTTCCAGGCTCTGGCCGGCGGTTTCCAGGCCGGTGACCTGGTTTTGGGCGGCGCTTTGCAGCAAAGCGGGCAGCCGGTGGGCCCCCTGCAGCTGTACCGTGACCTTGGTGTCCTCCACAGCCGCACCCTGCCAGCCGGCCGCAAAATCCGCCGCCTGCCGGGGCTGGGCAAAGGTGAAGGTATACCGCCGGCTGCGGGCGCTGCGCAGCCGCTCCACCGGCTCGATGGCCGCCAGACGGCCACGGCGGAGCACCGCCACCCGGTCGCAGGTGCGCTCTACCTCCTCAAACTGGTGGCTGGACAAAAACACCGTGGCTCCCCGGGCCTTTTCTTCCAGCACCAGCTCCACAAAGCGGTTCTGCATCAGGGGGTCCAGACCGCTGGTGGGTTCGTCCAGCAAGAGCACCGCCGGCCGGGCCATAAAGGCGCAGACCAGCGCCATCTTCTGCTTTGTGCCCTTGCTCATCCGCCGCAGCCGCTGGCGGCCGTCCAGCTGGAACCGGTCGCAGAGTTCCCGGGCACGGCTCAGATCTTTCTGGCCCCGCATGGCGGCCACAAACCGGATGAATCCTTCCCCGGTGAGGTCCTCGGGCAAAGCCAGTTCCCCGGGCAGGTAGCCGGTCTGGGCCTGGATGGCCGGGGCCTGGGAAAAGCAGTCCAGCCCCAGGATCCGGGCGCTGCCGGAGTCCGGCCGCACAAAGCCCATGAGCTGGCGGATGGTGGTGGTTTTTCCGGCGCCGTTGGGCCCCAGAAAGCCGAACACCTCTCCGGGCTGCACCGCGAAGTCCAGACCAAATACGCCCCGGTCTTTGCCGTAGTCCTTGGTCAGACCTTCTGTCTGGATGGTTGGTTTCACTGGTATTCCTCCTTATAGGCGTATTTGCGCACTACATCTTTCCACACCTGGTATTCCTCCAGCAGAGTATCTATGTCCAGGGCACTGCCCCGCAGCAGCTGCTGGTGGATATAGCCGTCCATCAGCTGCACCAGCAGGTCCAGGGCCTGCCGGGGGGATACCTCCGGGCGGAATTTTTCGGTATTTACTCCGGCAAAATACCGCTGGAACATATCGTCCAGCATTCGGCAGACATACCGGCGGATGCTGGGGGCGATCTCCCGGTCGGCGGTGTAGTACATTTTCACGGCAAAATCCAGCGCCCAGGGGGTCTTGCGCAGCAGGTCCATCTTTTCCGCCGCGCCCAGGTCCATGATCTCGAAAAAATCCCCGGTTTCCGACAGCGACGCCGGCATCCGGTTTTCGATGCTCTGCCGCAGGCAGTCGGCCAGGTAGAGATACAGGCTTTTCTTGTTTTTGAAATAGTAAAACAGAAGTCCCTTGGAAATGCCCGCCTTGGCGGCGATGTCCCGGGTGTTGGCCTGGCGGTATCCCTTTTCGGCAAACACCTGGATGGCGGCGTTGGTGATCTGCCGGCGCTTTTCGGCGGGAAGATCGGAAAATTCCTGGGCCATAGGGCGCCTCCTTTCGGCTGACCGGCGGGTCAGCGTTCTGCTTTTATTGTATTCGGCTGACCAAAAGTTGCAAGGCCCCCGCGGGTGAAAATGGCAGATAGATTGCATTTGTTGTGGCGGCATTGCAAAAAAGCAACAAAAGTAATGCACAACGCCGCATAAAGTATTAAAATAAGAGGTAAGATAACTTCCCGATGCAGGCGGGGCCTTGGCTGCGCCTGTATACAAAGGAACGGAGGAAATTTACAATGAGCAAGGTAAAACTGGGCGTCATCGGTGTCGGCAACATGGGCACCGGTCACCTGAGCAACTACATCAAGGGTTCTCTGCCCGAAATCGAAGTCACTGCCGTGGCCGACCGCCGGGCCGACCGCCGCCAGTGGGCCAAGGACAACCTGCCCGAGTCTGTGACCATCTTTGAGGAAGGCAGCGATCTGATCGCCAGCGGCCTGTGCGAGGCTGTGCTCATCGCTACCCCCCACTACCAGCATCCCACCCTGGCCATCGAGGCCTTCCAGCACAAGATGCATGTCATGTGCGAAAAGCCCGCCGGCGTCTACACCAAGGCGGTGCGGGAGATGAACGAGGCTGCCAAGGAAAGCGGCTGCGTCTTCGCCATGATGTTCAACCAGCGCACCAACTGTCTCTACCGCAAGATGCACGAGCTGGTGCACAGCGGTGAGCTGGGCGCCATCAAGCGTGTGAACTGGATCATCACCGACTGGTACCGCACCCAGATCTACTACGATTCCGGCGCCTGGCGTGCTACCTGGGCCGGCGAGGGCGGCGGCGTGCTGCTGAACCAGTGCCCCCACCAGCTGGACCTGCTGCAGTGGATCTGCGGTCTGCCCGTGAAGGTGCAGGCTTTCTGCCACATCGGCAAATGGCACGACATCGAGGTAGAGGACGACGTCACCGCTTACCTGGAGTATGAGAACGGCGCTACCGGCGTCTTCGTCACCACCACCGGCGACGCTCCCGGCACCAACCGGTTCGAGATCGACATGGAGATGGGCAAGCTGGTCTGCGAGAACGACAAGCTGACCCTGTTCAAGCTGGCTGAGAACGAGCGCGTCTGGTGCAAGGAAGCCAAGGACGGCTTTGCCAAGCCCGAGTGCACCGAGATCGAGGTGGAGACCGACGGTCTCAACGAGCAGCACATCGGCGTGCTCAACGCCTTCGCCGGCAACATCCTCCACGGTACTCCTCTGGTGGCCGAGGGCTACGAGGGCATCCGCGGTCTGACTCTCTCCAACGCCATGCATCTGTCCAGCTGGCTGGGCCATGCAGTGGAGATCCCCTTCGACGAGGATCTGTATCTGGAAGAGCTGAACAAGCGCCGCGCCACCTCTCGTGTCAAGGAAGATCTGGGCATCACCTTCGACACCACCAACAGCTACGGCTCCAAAACCAAGACCAATTGATTTTTCGGTCATGCCTCCGGCTCGTCAAGAGCCGGGGGCTTTTTTGTTTCCCTTTGGCTCGCCAAAGGAAATAAGCGCTGGCCTTTTTCATCGGTCATGCCTTTGGCCTGCTGCGGGCCGGGGGCTTTTTCTTTCCCTCTTACGCGCCAAAGGAAATAAGCGCTGGCCTTGCCAGCCATCCGCGTGCCTTTTTCATCGGTCATGCCTTTGGCCTGCTGCGGGCCGGGGGATTTTTGTTTCCCTCTTACGCGCCAAAGGAAACAAGCGTTGATATTGGCAGCCTGTCGCGTGCCTTTTGCGGCGGATGGCTTGCTCCATCGCCCCAAACAAAAAGAAACGGTCCCCCTTGCAAAAGGGAGACCGCAAAAAACAGGACTGCGCCCCGCGGGGTCAGACCAGAATATTCTTGATGAGCAGCGAGGTGGTGCCGTCTTCGTTTTTGATAAACTCAATGGCCGAGGGGTCCTTGTACACCTCCACCGGTACCTTTACCTCCACCCCGCTGAAGGCTTTCAGCTTCTGGTTTCCCATCCGGCGCACAGCGGCGGGCAGGATGGTCACCGGCTCGGCGGGGGATACGTCCTTTTCCTCCAAAATCCGGGTGAAAGCCTCCCGGGCGTGGGGAACATCGCCGTAAAGGGCCTCGCAGATCTGCTCGGCGGTGGGGGGCTCGGCGTCCTTTTCCTCGCAGAAGTTTTCCAGCAGCGCCGCGTTGACGGCGGGCTCGTCCATGCCCAGGCTGCCGTAGAACTGCTGGTTTACCTCCACCGCAGCGGCCCGCACTACCTCCAGCTTTTCTTTGGGGGAGTAGCCGCTCACCGCACCCACCAGATGACGGCAGAGATAGGCCGAGCGGCGGCCGTCGATGTCGTATTTTTTCTCAATTACCCGGCAGATGCTGCCGTCCAGGGCCGCGAAAAAGGCCTCGTCGGCCTTGCCCGACGCACCCGGCAGGGCGCTGGGCTGGCGCACCAGCCGATTTTCCACCCCGGTGCCCTGTTCGCTCACATGGAGCCAGGCGGCTTTATAGTTCAGTTTCAGAGCGGCCAGACAGGGCACTCCGTCCACCGTGGCCAGAGCAAACAGCACATCCGCCGCCGGAATGGCCGGCCATTGCTGCAGCAGCTCGAACCAGCGGTTGGCGATCTGCCGGGTCACCTCCACAAAATTGTCCTCGGCGTTTTCCAGCAGTCCCGGCAGGGGAGATTGCTCGTCAAAGCGGCAGTCCCGGGCCTCCTCGCTGCAAAAAGCGCGCTGAAGATGGGCCGTGAGATACCGGGCCGTCTCCTCCTGGGCCTCCATGGGCCGGTCGGCCAGCACCGGCTGGTCGGCGTGGGTGTCCAGCAAATGCAGCACCGCTGCCTGCAGGGTGATCTCCATCTAAAACAGCCTCCTCGGGTAGAAAATTGCCCTTTTTTCGGCGCGATCCCCCACACCAGCGGGAGAGAAAAAGGGGATATAAAATATAGTGTACCACAACTGGGTCAAATTTGCCATACCGGCCAAATCATGGTATACTGAATCCACAAACAGGGGATGCCTTTGCGGCCCGAACTGCTGGCTTTGTCCGGCCTTTTCAGGGGGAGAGAACCCGGAATACAAAAAGTGCAGGTTGCAGAAAGGAGGCGTGCCGGATGCCGAAAAATGCCAACCAAAAGGCCAAACTGTTGCATCTGCTGCGGATCTTGTGGAACGACACCGATGCCGAGCATCGGCTTACGGTGCCCCAGCTGCTGAAACGGTTGGAAAGCAAGGGAATCGTTGCCGAGCGAAAAAGCATTTACAGCGATTTGAAGGTACTGGAAGAGGAATTTGATCTGGACATTCTGCCCATCACCCGGGACCGGAAAGGCTGCGCACTGGCCAGCCGTATTTTCGAAGTGCCCGAGATCGGCATGCTTATGGATATGGTCCAGAGCAGCCGGTTCCTCACCGCCGAAAAAGCCGCCCAGCTCACCGACAAGCTGTCCCGGCAGCTCAGCCGCCACCAGGCGGCCCGGCTCAAACGCCAGATCTGGGTCACCGGCGGTGTGGCCAAGGCGGAAAACCAGCGCATCTACTACACCCTGGACCAGCTGAGTGAAGCCATCAACAACGACCACCAGGTGTCCTACCAGTATATGGAGTGGACTTTGGACAAGGGCCGCTGTCCCCGCCACGGGGGACGGCGGTATCTGGTGAGCCCCTGGGCCCTGATCTTCCAGGACGACAACTACTACCTGGTTGCCTACGACGCCCAGGAGGAGCGCATCAAGCACTATCGCATCGACCGCATTGAGGCAGCCCGGGAGGAGATGCAGCTGCCCCGGGAGGGGCGGCAGGCCTTTGAAGAGGCCCATCCCTCCACCTATGCCCGGCGTATGTTCGGTATGTACGGCGGCCGGGAAGAGCGGGTGACTCTCCATTGCAGCGCCCAGCTGCTCAACGCCCTGCGGGACCGGTTCGGCACCGAAGTGCAGGTGCTGCCCGACCCCGACCGCCGGGGCTTCACCGCCCGGGTGCTGGTGGCTGTCAGCCCCCAGTTTTTCGCCTGGGTCTTCGGGTTTGGCCAGGAAATGGAGATCCTCAGCCCCACCTCGGTGCGCCAGGAGTATCTCCAGCAGCTGCGCAACACCTTGGAACCCTATCGCCGCAGCCGCACCGAAACCGCCGAAAAAAGAAACGTCCAGTAAAGACGCACAAAAAACCGGCTGCCTTTTGGGAGTTTTCCCGGAAGGCAGTCGGCTTTTTGTTTTGTCGGCGGGATTTTGTCAGGCTTCCATGGCGGGCAGAAGGACGGTGAACCGGCTGCCCTGGCCCGGGGCGCTGTCCACCTGGATCTGCCCGCCGTGCAGAGCCACGATCTTTTTCACCATGGCCAGACCCAGGCCGTTGCCGGCGGTGGCGTGGGAGGGGTCGGCCTGGTAAAACTGCTCGAAGATGCGCAGCTGCACCTCCTGGCTCATGCCGGGGCCGGCGTCCTGCACCCAGACGGCGATGCGGCCGCCCTCGGGCCGGATGCCCACCTCCAGAGGCGCCCCGGGCGGGGAGAACTTGAAGGCGTTGTCCAGCAGATGCAGCCACACCTGCCGCAGCAGTTCCTCGCTGCCCCGGCAGCGGCATTCCGACAGATGGGGTTCCACCTGCAGCTGGCGGTCGGCCCATTTTTGCTGGGTCATGAGCACGCATTGGCGCAGCTGCTCGGTGAGGTCAAATTCCGTCTGGCCGGTGAGGATGGTCTGGGACTCGATGCGGGAGAGCAGCAGCACATTGAAGGCCAGAGCCGCCAGCCGGTGGGACTCGCTGCTGATGATGGAGAGGTACTCCCGCCGCTCTTCCGCCGTCAGCTCCTCGCCGCATTCCAGCAGCAGGTCGGCAAAGCCCCCCAGAGAGGTGATGGGGGTTTTGAACTCGTGGGAAAAGTCGTTGATGAAATCCTTGCGCAGGATCTCGGTGTTGCCCAGCTCCTGGGCGGCGGTGTTGAAGGCGGCGGTGAACTGCCGCAGTTCCAGCGGCCGCCAGCGGCCTCCGGCGCGCATCCGCACCGAAAAATCCCCCTGGGCCAGCTGCTGCATGGCCCGGCACATCTGCCGCAGGGGCCGCACAAACATGAATTGAATCATCACCACCACACTGACGCCGATGAGGATGAAAAAGCCAAAGGCGATGACCACGATGACATAGGGCTGGGAATAGAACCCCGATTCCATCCAGCCCATCCAGGTGCCCACAGTGCCCACCAGCAGCACCAGGCCGATCTGCATTGCCGTGATAAAAATAAGATTGCAGACCAGCAGTACCGACAGATTGAAGGTCACCAGCGCCTGTTTTATCTTTTTTGCCGCCTTAATCATCCTGCTTCACCGCCCTGTACCCAAGTCCCCGCACCGTCTGGATCTCAAATTCCGGCCAGCCGTAAAAGCGGGTGCGCAGCCGGTTGATGTGCACGTTCACCGTCCGCTCGTCGCTGTCGGAATCCATGCCCCAGATCTCGTCCAGCAACTGCAGCCGGGTGAAGGTCTGGCCCGGGTGAATCTGCTGCCCAAAAACGCCCGGACGGGGGCCGCCTATGCCATCTCCAAATATTTCGTCATCTGGTACGCCAGACACCAGGCCGCCCGGTTCGGGGCCAAGGGGGTGCGGGTGCTGTCCATCACCCCGGGCAACTTCGACACCCCCATGGGGGAGCTGGAGGCCCAGGAGGCCGGCAGCTACCTCAAGTTCAACGCCATCAAGCGCCCCGGCCGCCCCGAGGAGATCGCCGCCCTCTATGCCGCCTGTGCCGACCCGGCCATGGGCTATCTCACCGGCGCCGACATCCTCTGTGACGGCGGCTACGTGGCCTCGGGGGCGGGGCCATTTTCCCGCTGAGGGCGCCTTGATCCATCTGCCATCCTCTCATCATCCTTTTCAAAAAGGGCCGCGGAGAAGCCATTTCTCCGCGGCCCTTTGCCATGGTTTGGATGTGGTTTATTCGGTGCGCAGTGCGGTGACCGGGTCGCTCTTGGCGGCCTTGCGGGAGGGGATAAGCCCGCCCAGCAAGGTGAGCAGCACGCTGAGCAGAATCAGCGCCACGGCGGCCCCGGCGGGCAGGATGGCGTTGATCTCGCTGCTGCCGGCCAGGTAGTGGATGAACTGGTTGGCGGGGATCAAAGCCAGCAGCGTGATGCCGATGCCGATGACGCCGGCGCACAGGCCGATGATGAAGGTCTCGGCGTTGAACACCTGGGACACATTGCGCTTGGATGCGCCGATGGCCCGCAGAATGCCGATCTCCTTTTTCCTCTCCAGCACGCTGATATAGGTGATGACGCCGATCATGATGGAGGACACCACCAGCGAGATGGCCACAAAGGCCACCAGTACATAGCTGATGACGTTGATGATGTCGGTGACCGAGGTCATCAAAGTGCCCACCACGTCGGTGTAGCGGATCACCTTTTCCTCCTGGCCGGAGTCCTCCATGCGCTGGTTGTAGCCATCCAGAATGTCCAGCACCTTTTCCTTGCTTTCAAAGTCCAGGGGATAGATGTTGATGCCCGAGGGCTCGGCCAGGTCGGCGTAGCCCAGCTTTTTCAGGTTGCCCTCGTAGGTGGCGTCCTGAGCCGAGAACATGGAGAGCAGCACCTCCTGCATCTGGTCGGCATCCATGTTCACCTGGATGGCGGCGGAGAAAGCGTCGGTGTCGATCTGGAAGGCGTTCTGGAAGTTTTTGCCCATCTGGCTCATGGCGGACACCATGGATTGTTCAATGGCCGAGGCGATCTGCCCCGCGGCCTGCTTCATGGCGCCGGTCAGCTGGCTCTGGATGGCCTGGCCCACGGCGGTGACGGTGGACTGCATGTATCCCTGCATGATGGTGCCCAGCTGCTGTTCCAGGGCCTCCATATTGATGGTGGCCTGCAGCCCTTCCAGCAGCATCTGGGTGGCTTCGGGGGTTTGCAGATAGGCCAGGAAATGCTCTCCCATCCGGGCGGGGTCAGGCAGGCCGTTGGCGGCAGCGTATTGCTGGTATCCCTCCAGCAGGCTCTGGGCCAGCACAGCGGCCTGGTCGGCGGTCAGGTCCAGGGCGCCTTCGGCCAGTTCCAGCAGCTGGGTGCGGGCCAGCTCCAGCTGCTGCTGCACCTCGGGGGTCTGGAGATAGAGGGCCAGATATTCGCTGAACTTGTCAGGGTCGGTGTAGCCGTTCTGCTGGGCAAATTCGGGGTATCCTTCCAGGATCTCCACGATCAGCTGCTGCAGCTTTTCTGCCGGCAGTTCCAGCTGGCCGCTTTCCTCCAGCAGGGCTTCCAATGCGTCGGCAAGGCGCTGCTGGGCGTCGTCGGTTTCCAGATAATCCATAAACTGCTGGCCCAGCTGAGAGTAGTTGGCCTCGGGGTGGCTGGCGGCATAGTCGCCGTAGCCCGCCAGCAGCTTTTCCAAAGAGGCGGAGATGCCCTCGGGGGAGATCTGCAGGTCCAGCTGGCTGAGAATGGCCGCCAGGTCGGGGGCGGGCAGCTCGGGCAGCTGGCTGGCCATGGCGTCGGGGTCGATCATGCCGCCCAGGTCAATGCCGGACAGGTCCAGCTGCAGCGAATCCCCCAGCCCGGCGGTGAGCTTGCTCTCGTCCACGGCAAAGGCCTTTTGCAGCGCCTTTTCGTCCACGGTGAACAGAGAGCCCATGTCGAATTCCGTTTCCTTTTTGGTGCCGAATTCGTCGCCGGAAAATACATCTACCCCGGGCTGCTCCAGCTGGCGGGAAACGATCTCGCTGGCCGCCGCCTGGTCGATCACCCGCTCGGTGAGGGAGGCGGGGTAGGCGATGCCGCTGCGCAGGGCGGTGGCGTTGGCCCCTTCGGCGGGCTGCACCACCCCCACCACCGTGAGGGGCTCGCCCTTTTTGGCCAGATCCAGCATGTAGGCGGCATCCTGGGAGTGGTCGGTCCACACCTGGTATTCTTCATCGTAGGTGTAGTAGTCGGCGGCGTTCACCAGCCGGAACTCCACCCCCAGAAAGTCGTCGTAGGTGTACTGGCGGTCGTCGGTGGGCACATCCACGTTTTCCTCGGCCAAAAACTGGCGGATCATCTCCTCCAGCTCGTCGCTGTCCCGCAGGCCCAACGTGTAGAGAAGCTGGTCGTTGATGGAACCGGAGGAGGTGAGCGCCACCACGCACTCGTTCCAGCTTTCGGGCCAGCGGCCGGCCTTGACCTCGTACTGTTCCTCAAACAGGGAGGTGCTGCGGGGCATCTGATAAAATACGTCGGTGCTGGTGGCCATGCTCATGAGGCTGTTGCTGCTGCCCGAAGAGCCCAGGCCCATGGCCGAAAAGGAGGTGTCGGGGTGCACCTGCCGGGCCTCGTCCTCCTCGATGCGCCAGATCTGGGGGGATACGTTGTAGGTGTATTCCACAGCGCTGACATAGGGCTGGATGCCGCTTTCGCCGCTGTCCAGAAAGGCCTTGAAGGAGGCCAGGTCGTTGGAGCTGAAGCCGGAGAACATGGCGGCCACAGACTGGTTCACCGTCACCTGGTCGGAGCTGGAAGAGTCGTGTCCGCTGGCGGCGGTGACCATCATGGAGGTGAGGTCCAGGCCGGTGCTCTGGATCTGCAGCGGATATTCCGACAGGGTCTCCTCCTCCACCGACTGGATGTACTGGTTTACGCCGTTGGACAGCGAGAGGATCAAAGCGATGCCGATGATGCCGATGGAGCCCGCAAAGCTGGTGAGCAGCGTGCGGGCCTTTTTGGTGCGCAGGTTGTTGAAGCTCAAGGACAGGGCCGTGAGCAGAGACATGGAGGACCGGCCCATATTCTTGTGCACCGCCGGCGCCTGGACCGAGGGCTGGAAGGGGTCGGAATCGGTCTGGATCAGGCCGTCCCGCAGGGTGACGATGCGGCTGGCGTACTCCTGGGCCAGCTCGGGGTTGTGGGTGACCATGATCACCAGCCGGGTGGCGGCCACCTCCTTGAGCAGCTCCATCACCTGCACGCTGGTGTCGCTGTCCAAAGCGCCGGTGGGCTCGTCGGCCAGCAGAATGTCGGGGTCGTTGACCAGGGCCCGGGCGATGGCCACCCGCTGCATCTGTCCGCCCGACATCTGGTTGGGCCGCTTGTGCAGCTGGTTGCCCAGCCCCACCTGCTCCAGCGCCCGCACCGCCCGCTGGCGGCGCTCCTTTTTGGATACGCCCGAGATGGTCAGGGCCAGCTCCACGTTGGCCAGCACCGTCTGGTGGGGGATGAGGTTATAGCTCTGGAATACAAAGCCGATGGTGTGGTTGCGGTAGGAATCCCAGTCCCGGTCCTTGTATTTCTTGGTGGAGATGCCGTTGATAATCAGATCGCCGCTGTCGTACCGGTCCAGACCGCCGATGATGTTCAGCAAAGTGGTTTTGCCCGAGCCGCTGGGGCCCAGAATGGCCACGAACTCGCTGTCCCGGAAGGCCAGGCTCACCCCGTCCAGGGCCTTCTGCACCAGCGGTCCGGTGACGTATTTTTTGCGTATATCCTTGATCTGCAGCATAAAATGAAATCCTTCTTCTGTCAAACTCGGCTCTGGCCCCGCCGGGGTCGGCGGCGGCCGTCAACGATAAAAAAGCAATATAAAAATAATCGTACCGCCTTTCACAGACATTGTCAATCGAAAGGGAGAGGATGGGGGGAATGCCGCCCCTTTTTTGCCTGCCGGAAGGGGAAAATACCGCCCTCTGCCGTGGGTTTCCGGCCTCGGCAGCCTGTGGGAGGAAAGGGGGCGCTGCACCGCTCTCTGGCTTTGCGGCCCACCCCCTGCGGGCTGTATCTGGCGGCGGTGTATGAGCTGGTCCGGGGACGCCGGAAGGCAGCGGCCAAGCGCATGGCCCAGGGCTTTGCCCTTTGCGGCAACGATCTGGCCTACGCCAAAGCGGGGCTGGAGGTATACACCGCCGCCGAGGCCTGGCGGGAAATGCTGGAACAGATCGATGAAATGCCCGCGGACCTGGCCGCCGACAGCCGGGTGCGCTTCTGCCGGGCGCTGGCCCTCCACAAGCTGGGCCGGGAGGAAGACGCCCTGGCCGAGCTGGAAGGGCAGGGCGGTCTGGAGCTGGCGGATATCCGGGAATGCGACAGCTCCATCGGGTATCTCTGGCAGGACATCCAGTACAGCCGCCGGGGCCGATATCTGCCCATCCCTCATTTCTTCAATTTCAATTCCATGGACCGGGTGCTGCCCCGGGAAAAATAAAAGATATTTACAGCGCTTCTGTTTTCGCAGGAGCGCTGTTTTTTTGCCTTTTTGGGCGGTATAGAAAATATATCCTATATATATTGTGCTATCTGCCCATAAAAATGAAAAAACAGTAAAATTCTTTTAGTGAAAAAGAAAAGTTTTTTGCTAGATGACCAAAGAAATTTCTATCGTTTTTGCGCCTTAGTCCGAGTACAATAAAAACAACGAGAGGGCCCGCGGGTCCTCAAACCCAGTGAAACGCCCCAACAGGCAACCAACCTATCAGGAGGTAAACAACATGAAAAAGAAACTTGCTCTCGCTCTGTCCGCCATGATGCTGGTCGGCGTGCTGGCCGGCTGCTCCGGCGGCGACAGCAGCAGCGCCGCTGCTGGCAATTCCGGCAGCGCTCCCGCCACCGGTGAAAGCCAGCCCGCCGCCGAAGGCGATGCCATGCGGGTAGACGTTTTCTATTATGACTTCTCCGATGTGTACATCTCCAGCGTCCGCGCTTCCATGGACGAGCAGCTGGGCAAACTGGGCATCGAGCCCAACAACTGGGATGCCGCCGGCAGCCAGCCCACCCAGACCGACCAGGTGAACACCGCTATCACCGCCGGTTCTGACCTGCTCATCGTCAACATCGTGGAGACCTCCACCTCCGATCCCGCCAAGGACATCGTGGAAGCCGCCCGCACCGCCGGTATCCCCGTGATCTTCTTCAACCGCGAAGTGGCCGACAACGACGTGATCAACAGCTATGACAAGTGCGCTTTCGTGGGCACCAACGCTCCCGACGCCGGCCATATGCAGGGCGAAATGATCGGCAACTACCTGCTGGAGCACTATGACGACGTGGATCTGAACGGCGACGGCACCATCTCCTACGTGCTGTTCAAGGGCCAGGAAGGCAACGCCGAGGCCGAAGCCCGCACCCAGTACTCTGTTGAGGACGCCAACGCTATCCTGACCGAAGCCGGCAAGCCCGAACTGGCCTACTACGACGCCAACGCCACCACCAAGTACCTGGTGGACGCCAACGGCAAGTGGAGCCAGCAGGCCGCCAACGACTACATGGTCACTCTGCTGGGTTCCTACAACAAGGACAACAACAACATGGTTGAGCTGATCATCTGCAACAACGACGGCATGGCCGAAGGCGCTATCGCTGCCCTGCAGAATGTTGGCTACAACAACGGCGAAGGCACCACCATCATCCCCGTGTTCGGCGTTGACGCCACCGATTCCGCCAAGGCCCTCATCAAGGCTGGCAACATGACCGGCTCCATCAAGCAGGACGCCGTGGGCATGGCTTCCACCATGATCACCCTGGTAGAGAACGTACAGAGCGGCGCTGAGCTGATGGCCAACACCGATCAGTACACCGTGGACGAAGACGTGGCCAAGATCCGCGTACCTTACGCCATGTACGACGCCACCAGCGAGGACTAATTCCTTAGCCCATCCTGCCAAAGGCTTTGGCAGTTCAAACCCCACAAAGCCCGAGCGGGGCCGTCCACCGGGCGGCCCCGTTTGGGCCGGTGTGCGGCTTTGAAGGGGAATCTTCCCCTTGCAAGGCCAGGAAAGGAGGAAACCTATGGAGCAGCCGGTACTGCTTGAAATGCGCGGCATCAGCAAGGAATTTCCCGGCGTAAAGGCCCTGGACGGGGTAAACCTCACCGTGCGGGCCGGCACCGTTCACGCCCTGATGGGTGAAAACGGCGCAGGTAAATCCACCCTGATGAAATGTCTGTTCGGCATCTACCGCAAGGACGCCGGCCAGATCTTCCTGGAAGGCAAAGAGATCGATTTCAAAAACTCCAAGGACGCGCTGGAAAACGGCGTGGCCATGGTGCACCAGGAGCTCAACCAGGCTCTGACCCGCAGCGTACAGGACAACCTCTGGCTGGGGCGTTACCCCAAGCTGGCAGGCATCATGGTGGACGAGGCCGGTATGGCCAAGCGCACCAAAGAGATCTTCGAGACCCTGGACGTTCATGTAAATCCCCGCACCATCATGTCCACCATGCCGGTATCCCAGCGGCAGATGGTGGAGATCGCCAAGGCCGTAAGCTACGACGCCAAGATCGTGGTATTCGACGAGCCCACCTCCTCCCTCACCGAGGCCGAGGTGGAGCACCTCTTCCGCATCATCGATATGCTGAAAAAAAAGGGCTGCGGCATCATCTACATCTCCCACAAGATGGAGGAGATCCTGCGCATCAGCGACGACGTCACCATCATGCGTGACGGCCAGTGGGTGGCCACCCGTCCGGCCGGCGAGCTGACCATGGACGAGATCATCCGGCTGATGGTGGGCCGCGAACTCACCAACCGGTTCCCGCCCAAGACCAACAAACCCGGCGAAGTGATCCTGGACGTGCAGCACATTGCGGGCAAATATACCCGCCTGAAGGACGCTACCTTCCAGCTGCGCAAGGGCGAGGTGCTGGGTATCGCGGGCCTGGACGGCTCCGGCCGCACCGAGGTGCTGGAAAACCTGTTCGGCGCCATGACCAGAGAGGGCGGCACCATCACCCTCCATGGCAAACAGATCCAGAACCGCAGTCCCCGCGAGTCCATCAAAAACGGCTTTGCCCTGCTCACCGAGGAGCGCCGGGCCACCGGTATCTTCGGTATCCGGGATATCCGGGAAAACACCGTCATCTCCAGCCTCAAGGATTATCTGGTGGGCGGCGTCTGCCTGAGCAACAAAAAGATGGCCGAAAAGACCGATTGGTCCATCCAGGCCATGCACATCAAGACCCCCAGCCAGAAAACCCAGATCCGCTCGCTGTCGGGCGGCAACCAGCAGAAGGTCATCATCGGCCGGTGGCTGCTCACCAGCCCCGAGGTGCTCTTGCTGGACGAGCCCACACGCGGCATCGACGTGGGCGCCAAATACGAGATCTATCAGCTGATCATCAACCTGGCCAACGAGGGCAAGGGGGTCATCATGGTGTCCTCCGAAATGCCCGAGCTGCTGGGCGTCTGCGACCGCATCATCGTTATGTCGGGCGGACAGGTGGCCGGCGAGGTGGATGCCCGCACCACCAGCCAGGAGGAGATCCTGACGCTGGCGGCCAAGTATGTGTAACGAGGAGGTAGTGTACATATGACCAACACATCCAAACAGCCTGCCGCCGCCAAGAATCTCACTTTGCAGAAGGTGGGCAACGGGCTGCTGAACAACGCGCTCATCATCATCATGCTGCTGGTTGCGGCCTATGTGGCTGTCACCAAGCCCAGCTTTTTGTCGGCCAGTTCTCTGGTCAACCTGCTCAGCCTGACCGCGGCTTATCTGCCTGTGGCTCTGGGCATCGCCGGCTGTATCGTGCTCACCGGTACTGACCTGAGCGCCGGCCGCGCCGTGGGCATCACCGCCTGTGTGGCTGCTTCGCTGCTCCAGGCTACCGACGCCGCCAACAAGATGTGGCCCTCCATCGGCACTCTGCCCATCCCCCTGGTCATCCTCATCGTGGTGGCCCTGGGCGCGGCCATCGGTGCCTTCAACGGCTTCTTTGTGGCCAAGTTCAAGCTGCATCCCTTCATCGTTACTTTGGCTACCCAGCTGATCCTCTACACCGCGCTGCTGCTGTATGTGCAGCAGGGCAACAACAAGGGCATGGCCATCTCCGGCCTGGATCAGGGTTACCGCAACTTCGTAGTGGGCGACCCGCCCCTGCTGAGCTTCGGCAGCGTCAAGATCCCCAACTATGTGCTCTACGCCATCCTGCTCACCGTGGTTATGTGGTTCATCTGGAACAAGACCACCTTCGGCAAGAACATGTTTGCCGTCGGCTCCAACGCTGAGGCTGCCAACGTCTCCGGCGTCAACGTCTTCAAGACCACCGTCATGGTGCACACCCTGGCCGGTCTCATGTACGGCCTCACCGGCTTCATCGAGGCTGCCCGGATCAGCTCCATCTCCCAGTCCACCGGCCTCAACT
This sequence comes from Candidatus Anaerofilum excrementigallinarum, assembly GCA_019115305.1. GTDB lineage: Bacteria > Bacillota > Clostridia > Oscillospirales > Ruminococcaceae > Anaerofilum > Anaerofilum excrementigallinarum. The sequence goes on along the minus strand of DXDW01000128.1, from coordinate 677 downwards.
ACGAGTCCGACGCCATCGCAGCCTGCGTTATCGGCGGCGTCAGCTTCGTTGGTGGTACTGGTAAGATCAGCGGCATCGTCCTGGGCGTGTTCGTCCTGCGTATCATCTTCGTTGCCCTGAACTTCCTGTCCATCGACCCGAACCTGCAGTACATCATCAAAGGTCTCATCATTCTGGCGGCCTGCTCGCTGGATATGCGCAAGTACCTGGTTCGCAAGTAATTTCATCGTTTTTTCGCCCTGGGTTCCCCCACCCAGGGCGATTTTATTGCGCCAAAATCAGAGGTAAAATCCCCCGTTCGGTGGATATGGACGGGAGAAACATGGTGATATGATATACCATAAATACCTCATCTGTAGGGGTCGATGCGGAATCGCCCCCTGCAATCCGCGGGCGGGGAATAAACCCCGCCCCTACGAAAAAACTGAAAGCGTGCTGTAGGGGCGGCCTTTATGGCCGCCCGTGGGCAGCGGCGATTTCCACCAACCACCGCCGAACGTACCAACTGTAGGGCGGCATGCCCGCATGCCGCCGCCCGCACCAGTCTGCCCATTGCACTCCCCTCCAGGGGAGGCAATGGGACGCTCTCACACCTCTTTACAATCCCATAAACTGGGATAATAAATAACATTATTTTCCAATTTGAATTTGCATTCAAGCCAAAAAATTGACGTTCG
>DXDW01000127.1 GCA_019115305.1 Candidatus Anaerofilum excrementigallinarum | reverse complement strand
CTTCCATGGGGTGCACCTCCCTTGCGATTTAATGTTTATTATACCATGAAGGTAAGGCGGAATGGTAGAAGCCCCCTCTTTTTCGGCCAGCCCGTAAAAGATATGAAAAAAGGCTGCCGTGCAGACAGCCCTTGGGGATTTATACAGCCGAGTAACCGCCCAGCACCTTCAGGCTGGGTTTGGTGGTGCGGGCCATGGTGGTGCGGTCCACGGCGATCAGCCCGAAGTTCATGGCAAAGCCTTTTTGCCATTCAAAGTTGTCCATCAGGCTCCAGTAAAAGTATCCCTTGATAGGCAAACCATCGGCCATGCAGCGCTGTACTCCCTCCAGAGCCTGCTGGATAAAGGCGACCCGGCGGGTATCGTCGGCGGTGGCGATGCCGTTTTCGGTGACGATCATATCGCCGTGGAAGTCGGCTGCCACCTTGCGCAGCACATGTTCCAGGGCCTGGGGGGAAAATTCATAGTCCATCTGGGTCAGTTCTGCGCCCTCCGGTGCAGGCAGCTGGCCCTGGGGACCATAAAGGGTGCGGGTGTAGTTCTGCACACCCAGGAAATCATCCTCCTGGATATAAGGCAGGTAGTGGGTGAACTCCTCCTCCCATGCGGCCTTTGCAAAGGATTCTCCGCCGGGCTGGGCCTGCAGGTCGTGGAGGGAAAGGGTCAGACCCACCTTGACATGGGGACAGATAGCCCGGATGGCCTGCCGGGCGGCGGCGTGGGCGCGCATGACCAGCAGATCCCCTTCGGGGGTGCGCTCGCTGACAAAGACTTTGGGCTGGGGATCACCGAAGACTTCGGCGTTTTCGGCGGCGGCAAATTTCATATTCTCCATCATCTTCTGGAAATTCATGCCCACCTGCACGGTGCCTTCGGCGGATTTGCCCGCGGAAGAAGCGGCCTTGGCCGCCTGCTGGGCCATCAGGCGGAACCGCTTGGAGATAGCCGCCAGCTGCAGCCCCATATTGGCCTCGTTGATGGTGCAGACATAGTGCAGCTCGCTGCCCAGGTGCTCCATTACATAGCTGACATACCGCCGGAAATCCTCCACGGTGGACTCGGCTTCCCAGCCGCCTTTGGCGATCAGCCATTTGGGGCTGGTGAAGTGCAGCAAGGTGACCACCGGCTCCACCCCGTTGGCTTTGCAGCAGGCGATGACCCGGCGGTAGTGCTCGATCTCGGCATCATCAAACCGGCCTTCCTCCGGCTCGATCCGCGCCCACTCCACGGAAAAGCGATAGGCATTGAGCCCGGCCTCGGCCAGCAGACGGATATCCTCCTCATACCGGTTGTAATGGTCACAGGCAATGCCGCTGGGTTCGGCAAAGCTGGAGTGAGGCAGCTGTTCCTGAGCCCAGTAATCGGAATGTATGTTGTTGCCCTCCACCTGATGGGCTGCGGTGGCGGCGCCCACCAGAAATCCTTTTGCGAATTTCTCCATACGTTTCTCCTCCTTGTTTGGGGCGGAATTTCTATTTTGCTGTTTATAGGATAGCACACCTGCCTGGCAATGAGAGTACAAAAAGTAGAGATAAAAGATAAAAATTCGAGATTCCGCCAAAAACACACGAATAATTACACCAATTTGCAGAATATTGACTCTCTGGCCAGGTGCTGATCTGGTATAGTGGGGGCAGAAACCAAGCCACCGCAAATTTTTTAGGAGGAGAAGAACCATGTTTAAAAAGAAACCCACTGCCAGTGAACGGGACGGCGTCCAGTATCGCCGCGCCAAACTCTGGCAAATCATCTGCTATGCCTGCAACGGCCTTGTGGGCATGGGCGTTTAACTCTCTCATCGGTATGGCCAGCTATTCCGCCAGTATCGGATACGGCATCACCACCGCAGCGGTGGGCATTATTCTGACCTGTTCCCGCATTCTGGACGGCATCACCGATCCGCTGCTGGCCTTTGTGTATGACCGGGTCAACACCAGATTCGGCAAGCTGCGGGTGTTGCTGGTGGCAGGTTTTCTCATTGAGGCTGCGGCCCTGTACGGCATGTTCACCGGCTTTTCTTCCAGAGGATTAGGTCTGCCGGTATTTGCGCTGCTGTATGTGGTCTACATCATCGGCTACACCGTTACCAACATGACGGCGCAGACCATCCCCGCTATCATGACCAATGACCCCGGCCAGCGGCCCACCATCGGCGTCTGGACCACCGCTTTCAACTATCTGGTGCCCATGGCTATGTCCATGGTGATGAACGTGGTGCTGCTGCCCATGTTCGGCGGACAGTACAACCAGGCGTTCCTCACAGCTGCCTGCAATATGACCCTTCTGGTGGCTGCTGTGGGTACGGTGCTGGTCTGCCTGGGTGTTTCCTCCTACGACAAGCCCGAAACTTTTATGGGCACCAAAAAGTCCGAACCGCTGAAAATGTCGGATATCATCGAGGTGCTGCTGCACAATAAGCCCCTGCAGTGCTACATTGCCTCCAATGCCTCGGACAAGCTGGCCCAGCAGGTTGCCAGCCAGGCCATCATCAACACCCTGTTCAACGGCATCCTTATCGGCAACATGGGTCTTGCCACCATTCTGACGGTCATCAGCATGGTGCCTTCCATCTTCTTTGCCGCCTTCGGCGCCAAATATGTGCATCACCACTGCCAATACCTCCTATATGGCCGATGCCATCGACTATGAGCTGGACCGCTCCGGCCGCTACATCCCGGCGGTGGTATCCGGCACTTACAGCCTGGTGGACAAGCTGATCACATCTTTTGCGGCCGTTATCGCCACCGGCGCTGTGGCGCTGCTGGGCTACACCACCACCATGCCCCAGCCCACCGACCCCTGCACCTCCTCCATCTTCTGGATGACCCTGTCCCTCAAGTTCGGCCTGCCCCTCATCGGCTGGGTCATCACTTTGGTAGCCATGCGGGATTGCCCGCTGACCAAAGAGGAGATGGTCTGTGTGCAAAAGCGCATTGCCGAAAAGAAAGCGGCTGCGCAGGC
>DXDW01000126.1 GCA_019115305.1 Candidatus Anaerofilum excrementigallinarum | reverse complement strand
CACCCGGTTCAAATTCCGGCGGATGCTCTCCATCCTGACCGCCTATCTCTTGGCCGTGCTGCTGCTGGCGGTGCTGCTGAGCTCGGTGGTGCCCCAGGTGGTGCAGAGCGTGGTGGACCTGGTGAACAACTCGGAGGGGTATATCAATAACCTCAACGCCACCGCCCTGTGGCTCAGCGACCGGTTCGGCCTGGACCAGCGGGAACTGGAACCCCTGCTGATCTCCTACCAGGACCTGCTGCGCCAGGCGGCTTCGCTGATCACGGCGGCGCTGCCCCAGCTGCTGGATTTCGGTATGGCGGTGGGCAACGGCCTGGTCACGGCCCTGACAGCTGTGATCTCCTCGGTGTATATGCTCACCAGCAAGCACGCCCTCATCGGGCAGATGCGGCGGGTAACCTACGCGCTTTTGTCCCGGGATAAGGCCGACCGGGTGCTGCGCATCAGCCGCCAGGCCAACGAGGTGTTTTCCGGGTTTATCGCCGGCAAGATCATCGAAAGCGCCATAATCGGGATGCTGTGCTTTGCGGGCATGACCATTTTCCGTATGCAATACGCCCTGCTCATCAGCGTGGTGGTGGGGGTGACCGACGTGATCCCCTTCTTCGGCCCCTTTATCGGCGCCATCCCCAGCATTATGATTCTGCTCATTGTTGACCCCTGGGACGCGCTGTATTTCGGCATTTTTGTGCTGGCGCTGCAGCAGTTTGACGGCAATATCCTGGGCCCCAAGATTTTGGGAGACAGCACCGGCCTTTCCCCCATCTGGGTGCTGGTGGCCATTATCGTGGGCGGCGGACTGTTCGGCTTTGCGGGCATGCTGCTGGGTGTTCCCACCTTTGCGGTGCTCTATGCCCTCACCCGGGAATGGGTCACCGACCGGCTCCGGGCCCGGGGCCTGGACGAGGAAGGGCGGCCGCTGCCCCCTGCGGAACAGGCGGAAAAGCCGGAATGAGTACGGGCGAGAGGGATGTTTGTTGATGCAATTTGAAAAGATCGATCGGGAAACCTGGACGCGCCGGGAATATTTTGAGCACTATTTCGGCGCGGTGCCCTGCACATACAGCATGACGGTGAAGCTGGACATCACGCCGATATTGGAAAGCGGGCGGAAATTGTACCCTTCTCTGCTGTACTATCTCACCACCATTGTCAACCGCCATGCCGAGTTCCGCACAGCCTTCAACGCCGGCGGCGAGCTGGGGATATACAGCGAGATGGTGCCCAGCTACACCATTTTCCACCGGGACACCGAGACTTTTTCCTGCCTGTGGACCGACTATCAGCCGGAACTGGGGGCCTTCTGCGATGCCTACGAGGAGGATCTGCGGCAGTATGGACAGATCCATGCCCTGGCGGCAAAGCCCGGTGTGCCGGAAAACAGCTTTGACGTTTCCATGATCCCCTGGGCCGCCTTTGAGGGCTTTAACCTGAATCTGGAAAAGGGGTACGATTACCTGAAGCCCATCTTCACTATGGGCAAATACCAGTGGGTGAACGGCCGGGCGGTGCTGCCCCTGGCCGTTCAGGTCCACCACGCTGTGTGCGACGGCTTCCATGTCTGCCGCTTTGTGCAGGAATTGCAACAGGCTATCGGCGCTTGAGTTTTGGATGCAAAAAAGCCCCCGTTTTGTGTGCATAACACAAAACGGGGGCTTTTGTCTGTGACAGAGACAAAAATCAGCGCAGCAGGGCTTCCACCGCGTCGGCGGCGCCGTCCAGATAATCGCCCTCGAACAGCTCGATGACGCCCTGGTCGGCGTTTTTGGCCAGCTGGGGGTCGATGGGCATTTTGGCCAGCACCGGCAGCTGGAACTTGGCGGCGATCTCGTCCACATGGCTCTCGCCGAAGATGCTGATCTTGCGGCCGCAGTCGGGGCAGGCGATGTAGCTCATGTTCTCCACGATGCCCAGCACGGGAATGTGCATCATTTCGGCCATCTTCACAGCCTTGGCTACGATCATGCTCACCAGCTCCTGGGGGCTGGCCACTACCACGATGCCGTCCACCGGCAGAGTCTGGAATACGGTCAGGGGCACGTCGCCGGTTCCCGGAGGCATGTCCACAAACATGAAGTCAACGTCCTTCCAGATGACCTCCTGCCAGAACTGCTTGACAGCGCCGGCGATCACCGGGCCGCGCCAGACAACGGGGTCTTCCTCGTTTTCCAGCAGCAGGTTGACGCTCATGATGTCCACGCCGGTTTTGGTCCGGGCGGGCAGGATGCCGTTTTCGTCGCCGTAGGCCCGCTGGTGGATGCCGAACAGCTTGGGGATGGAGGGGCCGGTGACGTCGGCGTCCAGCACGGCGGTGTGGTAGCCCTGGCGGTTCAGCAGCACCGCCAGCATGGCGCTGGTCATGCTCTTGCCGACGCCGCCCTTGCCGCTGACAACGCCGATCACCTTTTTGATGCTGCTCATGGCGTGGGGCGGCTCGCGGAAGTCCGCCGCACTTTTGCGCTCGGAGCAGTTTTGCCCGCAGGTTTCGCAATTATGGGTGCATTCGCTCATTTCTCAGTTCTCCTTTTCGCCGGAAACCGCCAGGTATCCGGCAGAACTAGCGGCCCGGAAGATCCGCAGCCGCCTATCGCTATCTATTATACCCCTTTGCAGCGGCGGGTGCAAGCCGAAGCAGCCCCCTGTCCGCCGGGGAAAAGCAGCTTTTTTGTCCCGGCCCGGGCGGGGTAAAAAACAGGTGGTTTTTTTGCATAAACACGCCGAAATCCTTCCCGTCTCCTTTGTGAAAAAGAGATAAATTTTTCGTAGAAGTACATTTGTGTTTGTAACAAGGACAAAAAATGTGGTATCATGAAACTCACACGCCGAAGAAAACAGCGGCGAAAGGGTGAGAGGGAGGAAAAAGGAATGGAAAAATTGCTGCAAGGCATCCAGGCGGTCAACGGGGTGCTGAACGATTTTGCCTGGGGGCCGGTGATGCTGCTGCTTCTGGTAGGCACCGGCGCCTGGCTGACGGTGCGCACCCGGTGCATCCAGGTGCGCCGGTTCGGGTATATCCTGCGCAACACGGTGGGAACTCTGTTCCGGCCTTCGGAGGCGGACCACGGGGAGAATCTGTCCCCCTTCCAGGCGGTGAGCACCGCGCTGGCCGGCACCGTGGGCACCGGCAACATCGCCGGCGTCACCGGCGCCATCTTCATCGGCGGCCCGGGGGCGGTGTTCTGGATGTGGGTGTCCGCTTTTCTGGGCATGTGCACCAAATACGCCGAGATCGCCCTGGCCATCCGGTTCCGCAACAAGGACGAAAACGGGGTGCACTACGGCGGCCCCATGTACTACATTGAAAACGGTCTGGGCAAAAACTGGAAATGGCTGGCGGTGCTGTTTTCCATTCTGGGGGTGCTGGCCAGCTTCGGCATCGGCAACATCGCCCAGGGCAGTGAGATCGCCGGGGCGGTGGTGAGCCTCTCCGGGACCCGGAACCCGGCCGCTGTAAGTCTGGCGGTGGGTCTGGTGCTGGCCGCCGTGGTGGCGGTGGTGGTGCTGGGAGGCGTCAAGCGCATCGGACAGGTCACCTCCTACCTGGTCCCCTTTATGGCGGCCTTTTACATTCTGGCGGGTCTGGCTCTGATCGTTCTGCGCATCGACCAGGTGCCCCGGGCCTTTGCCGACATCCTGTCCGGGGCGTTCAGCCTGCGGTCGGTGGGTGGCGGCGCCGCCGGCTACGGCATCATGGTGGCCATGCGCCAGGGCGTGGCCCGGGGCGTTTTTTCCAACGAGGCGGGCCTGGGCTCGGCCCCCATCGCCCACGCGGCTTCCTCCACCGAGGAACCCGCCGAACAGGCCATCTGGGGCGTCTTTGAGGTGTTTGTGGACACCATCGTCATCTGCACCATCACCTCTCTGGTGGTGCTGCTGTCGGGGCTGGAGCTGGGCGAGACTGCCCTGGCGGCCTATTCCTCCAACGGCGCCGCGGCGGCTGCGGCCTTCAACACCATTCTTCCCGGCAACTGGGGCGGCACGCTGCTGCAGATCAGCCTGCTGTTTTTCGCCCTTTCCACCATCCTCAGCTGGAGCTACTACGGCGGCCGCTGCCTGGGGTATCTCAGCGGCAACAACCGTGTGGTGGATATGCTCTACAAGTTCATTTTCATTGCGGTCTGCGTGGTGGGCGCCACCGGCTCCGGCAGCCTGATGTGGGAGATCTCCGATACCCTCAACGGCCTTATGGCTCTGCCCAACCTCATCGCCCTGCTGCTGCTTTCCGGCACTGTGATCGAGATCACCAGAAACTACTTTGACAAAAACCGCAAAAAAGGGTAATTGAATCTTATCGGCCGCGGCCTGCTTCCCCGGAAGGGAAGGGCCGCGGTCTTTTTGCGCTGTTCGGACATAGCCCCCGCCCCCCGCCGCATAGGCTGGATAAAAAGCCTGCCCCTGGCAGAGGGGGCGAAAGGAGCGGCGGGGCTTGAAAAAGAACGGGTATTTTTTTAACGCGGCAGTGCTCACCGCCACCAGCCTGGTGCTGCGGGCGGCGGGGATGGTGTTCCGGGTGGTGGTGGCGGGCAAGATCGGGGCCGAGGGCATGGGGCTGCACCAGCTGATCTTCACCGTCTACCAGCTGTTCATCACGGCGGCCACGGCGGGGCTTTCGGTGGCGGCCACCCGGCTGGTCACCGAGGAACTGGCCGCCGGCCGTCCCGGAACGGTGGACAGCGCTCTGGGCCGCTGTCTGGCTCTGGGAGTGGGGCTGGGCACCTTGGCAGGGCTGGCCCAGTTCGCCTTTGCCGCGCCCATCAGCCGGTGGTGGCTGGGGGATATGCGGGCGGCGGTGAGCCTGCGGATTCTGGCCCCCAGTCTGCCCTTTATGGCGGCGGCCGCCGCTCTGCGGGGGTATTTTCTGGCCCGCCGCCGGGCGGGGCCCAATGCTGTGGCCCAGCTGTTTGAGCAGGCGCTGCGCATCGCTCTGGTGCTGTTTTTGCTGGAAAAGGCCCTGCCTTTGGGCATCGAGGCCTCCTGCGCGGCGGTGGTGGCCGGCAACACGGCCAGCGAGGCGGCCAGCTGCCTGCTCATGGCCCTGTGGGCCCGGCGGGATCTGGCCCAGGCCCGGCAGGGAGCCCTCCGCCGCCGGGTGGAAGCCGCCGGGCGGCGGCTGGCCGAGATCATGCTGCCGGTGGCGGGAGGACGGGTGATGTCCAGTGCCCTGCGCACCGCCGAAAATGTGATGGTTCCCGCTTGTCTGGCGGCGGCCTGCGCCAGCCGGGCCGAGGCCCTGGAGCAGTACGGCGCCCTCAAGGGGATGGCCATGCCGGTGGTGTTTTTCCCCTTTTCGTTGCTGGGCACTCTGGCCACCCTCCTTACCCCTGAGATCACCGAAGCCCACCTCACCGGCAACGGCCCCCTGCTGCGGCGGCTCACCGGCCGGGTGATCACCATTACCAGCCTGATGGCCATTCTGCTGGGCGGGCTGGTCACCTTGCTGGCCTATCCCTTGGGGGAAATTCTCTACCACAGCCGGGAGATCGGGCTGTATTTGCGGGTGCTGGGGCCGCTGATGCCCTTTATGTATCTGGAGAGCATGGTGGACGGCATCCTCAAGGGGATGAACGAGCAGCTGGCCACCTTCCGGTACGGCGTCTGGGACTCGGCGCTGCGCATCGGGCTCATCGCTTTGCTGGTGCCCCGGCTGGGGATGGCGGGCTTTTTGGGGGTGATGGTCTTTTCCAATCTGCTCACCAGCAGCCTCAACTTCCGCCGGCTGCTGACGGCGGCGGGAATGCGGCTGCGGCTGTGGAAATGGATCGCCGGGCCGGTGGTCTGCGTGGCCGGCTGCTGCGCAGCGGCCCAGAAATGGGTGTATCCCCTGGTGGAGAGCAGCGGGACGGCGGTGCAGCTGGCGGCCATGGCCGGGGCGGTGTGCGCCGGCTATGGAGCGCTGCTGCTGGCCTTGGGGCTGCTGCGGCCCTCCGACCTGAAAACCAGTCTGCGGGCCGGGCGGGGAAAATGAGAAAAGAGAGGATAAGAAAAAA
>DXDW01000125.1 GCA_019115305.1 Candidatus Anaerofilum excrementigallinarum | reverse complement strand
ATTTGTTTTTTCATACAGCGGACATCGGCGCCCTGGCAGGATGAAAAGAGGCCCGCCTGGGGGCAAAAGGCATTTGTTTTCGTCTCTCGTTGACGGGTGGTGAGGGCCGCGTTATACTGGTAGCAAAGACGAGGCCGACGATATATTGCGGCGGTGTACCAGTGACAGGATATCACTGGAGTCCCCCAGAAGAAGACGCTGCAAAAGCGGCTGCGGTAGATCGCAGCGCTGCCCTTATTTATTTATATAAAAATAGGAATGGAGGATTGTATGGTGGACAAGAAAACGGAAATTGACCAAATCGAGGATTACGGCAAGGGTGCCTGCGCAGGTGAACAACAAGACAAACAGCGACAGGCAGCCGACAGGACATCTCACACTTCAAAACCCGCACAGCCGGACCTTCGTGCCGTAAAGCGCAGCCGGTATCTGGGATGCCTGCTGGGCGGCGGGGTAGGGGATGCTTTGGGGTATCCGGTGGAATTCCTTCGGGAAAATGAAATCTGGTCCGATTACGGCCCCAAGGGCATCCAGACCCTGGACCAGGCCGGACATCCTGCCTGCGTCTCCGATGATACCCAGATGACCCTGTTTGCCGCCAATGCCCTTGTATATGCCAGGGAGCACAAGGTCCCCCTCCGGGATGTCCTCTGGATGGCTTATCGGGAATGGCTGGGCACCCAGGGAGAGGATGGACGGATGGACGATCCCCGGCATCCGAAGATGTGGGTCTATGGGGACAGACGGATGCACGCCCGGCGGGCTCCGGGCAACAGCTGCCTGAGCGCCATCCGGCAAAGTCCCCGCGGCGGTTCCATGGAAGTACCGGTCAACAACAGCAAGGGCTGCGGCACTGTCATGCGGGCGGCACCTTTTGGTCTGGCGGTCTGCTGCGATTCCGCTGATTCCCCCGAGGACGGCTGCAAAATCGCAGCTGAAACGGCGGCTGTGGACGCCGCCCTGACCCACGGGCATGTTATGGCCTGGGCCAGCTCCAGTATGCTGGCTCAGCTGATCTTTTGGGTGGTGCACCAGTGCCCCCAGCGGGATTACCGGCTGGAGGATGTGATCCCGCATCTCACCTTCCCGGGCGAACAGATCACCCGCAGATTTTTGGACTGGGCGGTGGAGTTGGCGCTGGACCCCGCGGTGACTGATCTGGACGGCATCCACGCTCTGGGGGAAGGCTGGGTAGCCGAGGAGGCGCTGGCCATCGCCGTGTTCTGCGCCGTGCGCTACCAGGATGATTTTGCCGCAGCCATCCGGGCTGCGGTCAACCACAAGGGGGACAGCGACTCCACCGGCGCTATCTGCGGCAATATCCTGGGAGCCTGGCTGGGGAAGGAGGCGGTGGAAGCCGCCTTTGACTTGGAAAATCTGGAACTGCGGGACGTCATCGAAAAGATGGCCTGCCAGCTTTTGGAAGCGGTGGAGGGCCCCGACGCCCCCGACTGTCAGGGGTGAGCCTATGAAGCCATTGCATCCGGTGGGGCTGATCTACACGCCCCTGACCAAAAAGGCACTGAAAATCGCCTTTGATGCCCACAGAAACCAGCTGGACAAAAGCGGCATCCCCTATGTGGTCCACCCTCTCCATCTGGCCGAACAGATGGAAACGGAGGAGGAGATCTGCACGGCTCTGCTCCACGACGTGGTGGAGGACTCTCCCTACACCTTGCAGGATATGCAAGAGGAGGGCTTCCCGGACGCGGTGCTGCAGGCCCTGGAGCTTCTCACCCGGCAGCCGGACGTACCCTATCTGGACTATGTGGTCCGGCTGTGGAAAAATCCCATTGCCCGCAAGGTAAAGCTGGCGGACCTTGCCCACAACAGCGACCTTGCCCGGCTGGACAGGGTCACGGACCGGGACAGGCGGCGGGTGCTGCAATACCGTATGGCCCAGGCCATTCTGGCAGAGGACCGGTACGACGAAGCCAGCGGCTTCTGCTGCAAACGTTTGCCTCTTTCCTTGGAACAGCCCGCCTTTCTCGCGGTGTTCTATGATGCCAAGGGCGCGGTGAAGGCGTACACCATCGACCTGGACCAGGAAAATCGCCGCTATGCCTTGGACCCCCGGCAGGCAGAGCAGCTGCGCCTGGCGCTGCACCCCGGCAGCACCTTGCCCCAGGCTCTGGCAGACTGGATGGAGGACGGATGCAGCGCTGTCCGGGTGGAGGGGCTGCTCCGGCGGCAGGGCATTGCCTTTTGATCTGTAATAAAAAGCCCGCAGAACCTTTTGAATGTGAACCGAACCAGTAAAAACGGACAATAGACAAAAAGCCCCCTGATGTAGGAAAATGTAAGTACTACATCAGGGGGGTATTGCTATGTCAGGCAAAAAAGGAATGAATCGGTATAGTGAAGAAATAAAAGAACGGGTTCGCAAAGAAGTTCAGGCAGGGAAAAGTCAAAGAGAAATCAGTCGCAGATATGAAATTAGCCGTTATACAATACAGAGCTGGTGCGGTCTCAGACCAGAGACAAAGCTGCGGCAGGTGGCACCCTTAC
>DXDW01000124.1 GCA_019115305.1 Candidatus Anaerofilum excrementigallinarum | reverse complement strand
AAATATTAAAATTTACCAAACCCATTGTACACGGAGGGGCCGTTTATGGACACAATTGACAAACAGATTCTATCCCTGCTTTCCCAGAACGCGCGGATGTCGGTGAAGGAAATCGCCAGCCAGGTATCCCTCACCAGCCCCGCGGTATCGGGGCGAATCCGCCGCATGGAGGAGGAGGGTCTCATCGCCGGCTACACCTTGGTTCTCTCCCCCGACAGCAGCAAACAGCGGGTAAATGCCCTCATCAGCCTTTCCATGCTGCCGGCGGAAAAGGATTCCTTCCTACAGCTGCTCCAGCAGCTTCCGGCGGTGTCCCAGTGCTATCACGTCACCGGCATCCACAGCTACATCGTGCAGGTTTCCTGCCGGGATATGGACGAGCTGGAACATCTCATCAACAAATTCCAGAAATTCGGCCAGACCAGCACCCAGATCATCCTTTCCACTTTGCTCCACCGCCCCATGTTTGTGGATTGAGCAGGAAAAGGGCGAAATCGAGGGGATTGTGGGGAAATTTTAACCATTCTGTCATTGCAATTTAAATGCCCGGCGGCTATACTTTTGTATCAGTTGATATTTTCGCACCCGGCCGGGTGCGGCTGCCAAAAGGAGACCGCCCTGTATGAGACTGCTTTCGCTGGTGCTGGCGCTGCTGCTGGTATGTACCGGCTGCAGTTCCCGCCCCTTGACCGACATCGAACCCCGCCAGGACTACGCCGCCATTCTGCGGCAGTTCCTGCCTGCCTCCAGCCAGATGACCATCCTCACCGATCCTTCCCAGGACACCTACGGTCTGCTGGAGCTGTACGAGCTCACCGATCAGCTGATGGAGCAATTCGCCATCACCCTGTCCCCTTCCAACAATACCCCCTACGCCCTGGCCATCATCCTTCCGGAAGCTGGCCAGCAGGAAACCCTGCTGGAAAAGCTGCAGGCTCTTGTGGAGCAGAAGCAGCTGGTCTACCGGGACTATCTGCCCAAGGAATACGCCATCGCGGCTGACGCCAAGCTGGAAACCATGGACACCGGCGAGGTGGTACTGGCCATGTGCCCCGACAGCGACGAGGTGATGGAGGAGATCCGCCAGCAGCTGGAAGACGCCTGATATACAAAGCAAATGCCCCGCATCGGCCTGGAAAAAGCCTGTGCGGGGCATTTTTTAATCGAAATAGAAGAGCTCTTCGAAGGTTTTGTCCAGGGCGATGCAGAGCAGCAGCGCCAGCTTGGCTGTGGGATTGAACTGTCCGGTCTCAATGGAGCTGATGGTGTTGCGGGACACACCCACCATCTGGGCCAGCTGAGCCTGGGACAATTTCTTCTCACTGCGGGCGTCCCGCAGCCGGTTTCTGAGTATCAGTTCGTTTTCCATCCATTACACCATCGCAATGGAAGCGATGAGCAGCACCAGCGCCACCGCTCCCCAAAGAAGTCCGTACAGCATGTCTTCCCATTCCCGCACTTTGTACCACTGGTACAGATACACCGCCGCCATCATGGAGCAATAGACGGCATACACGTCGGTAAAGGGCTGATCCGCCATGATTTTTACCACCATCAGCACTACACACACCGCCAGCCCCACTGCAAAGGCGGTGCGGCCACCGCGGTCCAGGATCTGCCGCTGCATCTCGTCCGGCCTGCCGGCATTTCCCTGTCTTGCCTTTTCCAGAATTTCGTTCTTATCCATGCTCACGCCCTCCTTACCAAGTTTTCTTTGCATTTCCTGTGTCTTTAGTATAACATCGCCAAGTATACTTGTCAACAGTTTGGCAAAGAAGGGACGCTTTCCGCAGAAAGCGTCCCTTTCCCAAAAGGGCGCCGCCCTTTTGGAATTCCCGCCACCTTTTGAAAAAGGTGGACGAAAACTTTTAACTTACAGGGTTTTGGGGGCTTGGAGCCAGCACACCGGCTGGCCTTTTAACTGGCGGAGAAGGTAATTTCGAAGCTTTGCGGCTCGGTTGCGGCTGGCTCCGGCGGGCTGCTGCCACAGGCAGAGCTGCCAGCGGCTGTCTTTCAAGCGGCCGGTGCAGATGGCAACAATGCGGGTCTGTCTGCGCAGCGCCCAGACCCGCAGCTTGCCCTGCTGCCAGTCCCGCGCCAGCTGGGTCCGCTGGGCATCGGTGAGAAAGGGCAATCCGGCGGCGGCCCGGCGGGTATTTTCCAGCTGTTCCAGCTGCCAGAGGTCTTCCTGGCGCAGCCGCCCGCAGGTGGTATGCGTGGGGCTGCTGGGGGGCAGCTGCAGCAAAATCACACCATAGGCGTCATAGCCGTTGCAGACAAAGCCCTGCCGCTGCCAAAATCGCAGGCTCCGGCGGCAGTGGGTGTTCAGTTCCCAATAGGCCGCGCCCTGGGCTTGGGTGTGTTCCCGCAGGGCCTGAAAGCAGCGGCTGCCGATGCCCTGACAGCGGAAGGGCGGGAAGATGCAGAAATCCAGGATAAAGCACTTGCCGTCCTCGGACTGGAAGGTGACCCAGAAGCAGTAGCCCACCCGCTGGCCGTCCAGGGCAAAAAAGCAGCGCTGCCCGGGGTCGGTTTCCCGCTGGCAGAGAGCTTCCAGGCTTTGCCGGCGCTCCGGCGAGAGCAAATCGGCCTGTTCCTCCGGGGACAGCGGGGCGTCCAGGTCGCAGCTCGGGAACACGTCCCGGACAAGGCATTCTTCCTGGGCCTGGGCAAAGTTAGCTGCCTGCTGGGGGGTGGATACGGGGAGTAAAGAAATAGATTGCATGGTTTCCTCCTGAAAAGGGCGGAGGAACCTCCCCTGGTGTTCAAGGGGTTACAAGGGAAGGGTCCCCCTGCGGTTTGCGTTCTCCCATTTCATATGCAATCGCTCCTTTCCCCCTTCCGGACCGGCCGGCGGGGCATCTTTGTATATTGGACGCTGGTGCCTAAGGCAAAAGCGTCGGAAGATCTTGGGTTATTTTCCCCGGGCGCCGGGCTTGGCCAGACTGCGCCGCCAGACATTGCTGCGGGCATACAGCCAGCCCAGAGGCACCGAGGCGCTGGGGGCAATGGCGCAGGCCAGGTACAGACCCGGGATGCCGAAGAAGTGGTCCAGAGTAAAGGCCAGCACCACCCGCACCAGAATGCAGTTGCAGAAGCTGGACAGCATGGCAAAGGTGGAATGCCCCGCCCCGATGGCCAAAGCGTGGTAGACCATGAAGATGGCGTAGAAGATCTGGCCGAAAATTTCGATGCGCAGATTCAGCACCGCCGCGTCGATCACCGCCTGGTCGCTGGTAAAGGCAGCCGCCAGCCAGGGGGCGGTGAGCTGCACCAGCACGATGGAGGCCGCCGCCATAATCACGGTGATCTTCATACAAGTATACATCACCTGCTTGGCCCTGTCAAATTTGCAGGCCCCCAGATTCTGGGCGATCATGGTGGTAGCGCCGCTGGCCATGGCGGAAATAAAGAGCTGGCACAGGTCCTTGATGCGGATGCTCACCCCGTTGCCCGCCGACACATCCATGCCGTACTGGTTGATGAGGAAGGTCACCACCAGCCAGCTGATGCCGGCAATGGTCATCTGCAGGGCGCTGGGAATGCCCAGCCGCAAAATCATCCGCATCATGGCCCCCCGCATCCGCAGAAAGGTGGGGGTGAACTCCATCAGGCCCTTGCGCCGGGCCAGCGCCCCCAGAGCCAGCAAAAAGCTCAGCAGCTGGGAGATGGTGGTGGCCAGGGCGGCACCCGATACCCCCATCTGCATGGGGCCTACCAGCCACACGTCCAGCCCCAGGTTCACCAGAGTGGAGAGCAAAATGATGTTGAGAGGCGTGCGGGAATCCCCCACCCCTCGCAGCACCGCGGCCAGGGCGTTGTAGCCGAACACCGGCACCATGCCCACAGCGCAGATCTGCAGGTAGGCCATGGCCTCGGCCATGCTGGGCGCGCCCAGAATCCCCAGCAGCGGACTTGCGCCGAAATAGAGCCCTGCCGCCGCGGCCAGACCGCACAGCAGCGAGAGGCTAAACAGCGTGCCGCTGGCCTGGTGCCGGCTGCGCAGGTCCTTGGCGCCGTAGTACTGGCCGATGATGATGTTGCCGCCGGTGGTGACGCCGATGGCGATTTTGGTGACGATGTTCAGGATCTGGCCGGAATTGTTGATGGCGGAAATTCCCGCGCTGCCCATAAACTGCCCCACGATGATGGTGTCCACCATGCTGTACAGGGCCTGGAGCAGGCTGGTGATAACCATGGGCATGGCATAGATAAGGATCTGCCGCCATACGTTGCCCTGGGTGAGATCGCGCTCGCCGGTGGTTGTCATGCTGGTTCCTCCTGTTTTATCCGCAAAATAAGACCCCGCGCGGAGAACCGCGCGGGGCAGAAAGCCGGTTTTGGGATCAGTTCTGATCGTACAGATGGCAGGCGCAGAAATGGCCGTTGCCGTAATCCTTGTAAACAGGCGCTTCGGTCTTACATCTGTCCATGCAGTTGGGGCAGCGGGTGTGGAACTTGCAGCCCTTGGGGGGATTGGCCGGGCTGGGCAGGTCGCCCTGCAGGATCACCCGGTTCATCTTGGCGTCGGGGTTGGGTACCGGCACCGCGCTGAGCAGAGCCTTGGTGTAGGGGTGCATGGAGTGCTTGAACAGCTCTTCCTTGGGAGCCATCTCCACCAGAGTGCCCAGATACATCACGCCCACCACGTCGGAGATGTATTCCACCACCGACAGGTCATGGCTGATGAACAGATAGGACAGATTGCGCTTCTCCTGCAGGTCCCGCATCAGGTTGATGACCTGAGCCTGGATGGAAACGTCCAGGGCGGATACGGGCTCGTCGGCCACGATCAGGTCGGGGTTCAGAGCCAGAGCGCGGGCGATACAGATACGCTGCCGCTGGCCGCCGGAGAACTCGTGGGGATACCGGTCGGCCTGGAAGGTGCGCAGACCGCAGTCCTGCATAACCTTCAGCACATAGTCGCGGTATTCGCTCTTGGGCACGATCTTGTGCTCCCGCACTGCCTCGCCGATGATCTCACTTACCGACATACGGGGGTCCAGGCTGGAATAGGGGTCCTGGAAGATCATCTGCATCTTGGGACGCATGGCCCGCAGCTCTTTGCGGGAGAGGGCGAAGATATCCTTGCCTTCGATGATGCACTTGCCGCTGGTGGGCGGGGTCAAGCGCAGAAGAGTACGGCCAATGGTGCTCTTGCCGCAGCCGCTCTCGCCTACCAGACCGAAGGTCTGACCGGCCTTGATGGAGAAGCTGACGCCGTCCACCGCCCGCACATGGCCGACCACATGCTGGGTGACACCGGCCTTGATGGGATAGTGCTTGACCAGATCGATAACGTCAAGCACGGTTTCCTGATTGGACATTACTCCTGCACCTCCTTCTTGGCCGCCCGATAACAGGCAACTTTATGGGTCTTGGAAAGGGCCACCATCTCGGGGAAGGGGCCGTCACATTCCGCGATGCACTGATCGCAGCGGTTGTGGAAATAGCAATAGTTGGGCAGATCCACGGGGTTGGGCACGTTGCCGGGGATGGAATACAGCCGATCGCCCTCGCCGCCCAGGATGTTGGGACGGCTCTTCATCAGGCCCAGAGTGTAGGGATGGGTGGGATTGTGGAAGATATCCTGCACCGTACCCTGCTCCACCACGCGGCCGGCGTACATGACGACAACATAGTCGGCCATCTCGGCCACCACGCCCAGGTCATGGGTGATGAGCATGATGGAAGCGTTGATCTTGTTTTTCAGATCCCGCAGCAGGTCCAGGATCTGGGCCTGGATGGTCACGTCCAGAGCGGTGGTAGGCTCGTCGGCGATGATCAGGTCAGGGCTGCAGGCCAGAGCCATGGCGATGACCACACGCTGGCGCATACCGCCGGACAGCTCGTGGGGGTACATTTTATATACGCCCTCGGCGTTGGCGATGCCCACCAGCTTCAGCATGGAAATGCTGTGCTCGGCCACCTCTTTTTTGCTCATCTTTTCGCTGTGCAGCTCCACAGCCTCGTCCAGCTGGCGGCCGATGGTGAACACGGGGTTCAGGGTGGTCATGGGCTCCTGGAAGATCATGCTGATCTCGCCGCCCCGGACCTTTTCCATCACCTTCTGGGGAGTTTTCACCAGGTTGATGGCCCGGTTTTCCTTGCGCTGGTTGAACCGGATCTCACCGCCGGTGATCTGACCCTGGGGCTCCTGGAGGATACGCATGACAGACAGGCTGGTAACCGACTTGCCGCAGCCGCTCTCGCCCACGATGCCCACGGTTTTGCCCCGGGGCACTTCGAAGGTGACGCCGTCGATGGCACGCACGGTGCCCACGTCGGTGTAGAAGAAGGTGTGCAGGTTATCGATTTCCAGGATGTTGTCGGGGTCCTTCATCCGGGTCAGATATTCGCTTTCGGGAATCTTGCGCTTCTTTTCTTTTTTCAGCGCTCTGTAACGGCGGGCGTTTTCTTTCTTTACTTCCCGCAGACGCTTATTGCGCTCTTTCTCTGCAGTATTCATTGTTTCACCTCACCGTTTCATCTTCGGGTCAAAAGCATCCCGCAGGCCGTCACCCACAAAGTTGAAGGCCAGCACTACCAGCAGAATGCACAGTCCCGGCGGAACCCAGATATTCATAAAGTTGCGCATGATGACGTTGTCGTTTACCGACTGCACCATGTTGCCCCAGGATGCATAGGGCATGCCCACGCCGATGCCCAGGAAGCTCATGGTGGACTCCATCAGGATAACGCCGCCCAGGTCCATGGTGGCCATAACGATGATGACGGGCATCACGTTGGGCACCAGATGGCGGAAGATCTTGCGGCTGGTGCGGATGCCCGTGGCCTCAGCCGCCTGCATATACTCCATCTCGCGCAGAGACAGGATCTGGCCGCGCACCATGCGGGCCACGCCGGCCCAGTAGATGATACCCATGATGAACATGGTGTAGTAGATCTTGTCCTGGGGGCTGACCTTCAGACTGATCAGCAGACTGGAGATGATCAGCATCAAGGGAATGAAGGGGATGGAAACAAACATCTCCACCAATCGCATGATGACCATATCCACCTTGCCGCCGTAGTAACCGGCAATGCCGCCCATGGTAACACCCAGCAGCATCTCCACGATAACGACCACAAAGCCTACCATCAGACTGATCCGGCCGCCGTACATCAGGCGGGTCAGAACGTCATGGCCGCTCTCGTTGGTGCCCAGAGGATGGGCCAGGCTGGGCTTGGCCTTGGCGTTGAGGATGGCGCTGGCAATGGCCGAGCTGTCGCTCATGTAGATCTCCTCACCGGTCTCGGGATTGAGGTAGAAGATCTCGGTTTCGCCGTAGGGGCTGAACAGCGGTCCCACAAAGCAGAACAGCGCCATGAAGATCAGCACCACCAGGCCGAACACCGCCAGCTTGTTGCGGAAAAACTGACGCGCCACGATCTGACCGGGGGTCATGAACAGCTGATTTTCCTCCAGCGTTTCCATCTTGTCGGGCTGGGCGGAAGGATTATTCTTGATTTCTTCGCTCATTCTTCTCGTCCCCCTCTCGTCAGCTCAGGCGTACCCGCGGGTCAACCACGGCGTACAGGATATCAGAAAGCAAATAGCCCACAATCGTCAAGAATGCCAGCAGCATATTGTAGCCCATCAGGTAGGGCACGTCGCCCATGTTGGCAGCCTTCAGACCGATGTTGCCCAGGCCTTCGATGGCGAACAGGCTCTCGCTGATGGCAGCGCCGCTGAACAGACCGGGCAGGCTGGCGCCCAGCAGAGTGACGATGGGGATCAGGGTATTGCGGAAGGCATGGGAGTAGATCACCCGATGCTCCGGCACACCCTTCGCCCGGGCAGTGCGGATGTAGTCGGCGTTGAGTACCTCCAGCATGTTGGTGCGGGTATAGCGCAGCATGCTGCCCAGGCCGGTAATGACGAACACCGTGATGGGCAGGATCAGATGCTGGGCATAGTCCAGGAACTTGGCCCAGGTCATGTGGTCCGGGTAGGTCACACGGGCGGTCAGCATGCCGGAAATGGGCAGCAGATCCAGGCCGTAGTAGCCGAAGATGCGCTTAAGCACCGCGGCAAAGAAGAAGGTGGGCAGCGACAAGCCCAAAAATACCAGACCCGTGATGATATAGTCGGTGGCACTGTACTGCTTGCGGGCCGCCAGAATACCAAGGGGTATGGCGATCAACAGCTGCAGCACCAGCGCAATGGCTGCCACCGTAAAGGTAACGCCAGCATATCGGCCGATAACATCGGTCACCGGCGCGTTGAAGATCAGGCTCTGGCCCAGATCCAGCCGCAGCGCGGAGGTCAGCCAGTCGATATAACCTTCTACGATGCCTTTGTCCAGACCGTAGATCTCGCGCAGATGGGCGCGCATCTCATCGGTCATCTTCACATTGGCGGAGGTCGACAGATCCACATAGTCGGAGGGCATGCTGCGCACCAGCGTATAGAGCATGATGGATACGCCAAGCAAAACCACCAGACTGATGAGTACCCGCCGAATAATGTATTGTTTCAACGGACAACACCTGCTTTCTTTGCCCGTCGGTCAGCCGCCGCCGGACAGGATTTCTATCGGAAAATGTCTTTTCCCGCAAAGATAATTGATATTATAGCACAAAATCGACATTCGTGCAACACTTGTTTTCCTGTAAAATACAGGAATGGCAACTTTTTTTGCCGAAAAGGGCATTCTGTGTTTCACTGAGATACACTATTTTTGGATATTTGTCTGTTTTGCGCACCGCAAAAAAATCCCGGCTGCGATTGCAGCCGGGACTTCATTGTTCCTTGCGAAATGCGAGTGAACCGGAAAGATCAGTTCATCTCGATCTGCCACAGGCAGTCGGTGTGGTCCCAGGAAGCGGTGGCTTCGGGAACGGTGTCCATGTTCACGTTGACAGCGTTGTAGGCCCACAGGTTCTCGCGCTGATACAGAGGCAGCTCGATGGCCAGCTCCATGGCGCGGTCCAGCATCTGGCTGACCAGCTCTTTACGGGCGTCGAAGTCAACGGTCTTGACGATCTCGTCCAGCAGGGCGTCCAGCTCAGCGTCGCTGACGTTATACTTGTTCTGGCCGCCGCCGGTCTTGAACTGGGTGCTCTTGTCGCAGCTGTTCACAGCGCCCCAAGCCAAGCACCAAGCATCGGCGGTGCCGTCGTTCATAGCAGACTGCAGCACGTTGAAGTTAACGTCCTGGATCTGCAGCTCGCCGCCCAGCTCAGCCATATCGGTGGCAGCCTGGTTCAGCATAGCGCAGGCGGGATGATCCTGGGTGCCGCTGCCGCCAACGTAGACGTTGACAACCAGCTGCTTGCCCTGGGCATCCACCAGCTTGCCGTTCTGCTGGGTGTAGCCGGCAGACTCAAAGTACTTCAGAGCCTCGTCCTTGTTGTAGCCGTAGTACTCGGTGGCGTCCTGGGGATACTCGCCCAGGGTGGTGGTCATGGGACGCTCGATGACCTTGGCCAGGTCGCCGAAGTAACCCTTCACAGCGGGGCCGCGGTTCATCAGGCAGAAGATACCCTGACGCACGCCCTGAGGCTGGTTGTTGCAGTTCATGCCCATGTAGCCGTAGCCGGCGTTGTCAACCAGCTGGTAGGCCAGATCGGGGTTGGCTTCCAGCTCGTCCAGACGCTCCTGGTTGCCGGCGGGGCAGCAGATGTCGATGTCGCCCTTGGCCAGAGAAGCCATCAGGTCAGCATCGGGTACATACTGGAACTTCACGGTGCCGGTCTTGGGCTGGCCCTCGAAGTAATCGTTGTTGGCGGTCAGGGTAACGATGTTGTCGGCAAAGCCGCCCCAGATGTAGTTACCGCTGCCCATGGGCTCGTTGTTGGCCAGGATGGAGGCCACATCGCCCTTCACCAGCTCGCCGTAGTAGTGCTCGGGCACATAGTAGGCGTTGATGGCGCGGTCGCCGTAGATGTTCAGGCTGTTGTAGGTGACGGTGGCGGTGTAGTCGTCCACGCGCTTGATGCCGGAGATCTCGGGCACGTCCACGCCGTCTTCCAGGTTGCCGGCCACATACTCGTCTTCCATCTTGCCCAGATAGTAGCTGTAAGGATCGTAACCGTCGGCGTAGTTGGTGTACTCAACCTCAGCCAGCAGGTTCAGCATAGCGTCGGCGTCGGTGGCATCGATGGCAGCCAGCTGCTCGCCGAAGCCCTCGGCCTCGATATACTCGCTCCAGGTGGTGCCGGCGCCGGTATCACCAGCGGGATCACCGGTCCACCAGCCGTTCAGATCGCTTTCAACCAGGTAAGCGATGAAATCTTCCTTGCTGATCACGTCGGGAGCGTACTTGGCAGCAGCTTCCTCTTCCATGGCAGCAACCTTGGTGGAGTACTCGGGATCGTCGTAGTAGTATTCCTTGATGCCCTGGATGTCCTCGGTGATGAGGGCGGCGGGGCCGGTGTAGCTGGGATCAGACAGGACGTACAGGCTGTACAGATAGTCATCGATGGTGACAGGCTCGCCGTCGGTGAAGGTCATGCCTTCCTTACACTTGATGGTGTAGGTAACGGTGCCGTCCTCGTTCTCGGTGGTCTCGATGCTGCCGGCCCAGTCGGCCATCTCGTTGTTGGCGTCCACGCGCTGGGGAGCGGTGAAGATCTGCTCAACAACCATCTGGTCGTAGGCGCTCTCAGCCATCAGAGGATTCCACTTCTCCTCGAAGTTGGCTTCCACCGCGATGACCAGGGTCTTGTCAGAACCGACGTTGCTGGCAGTGCCGTTGGAACCGCTGGCAGTAGCGCTGCTGCTGTCGCTTCCGCCACAGGCCGCCAGGCTCACAGCCATGGTAGCAGCCATAGCCACAGAAAGTGCTTTTTTCATGGGTGCTTTCTCCTTCACATTTATTTTGCCCCTGGAAGGCTCCACAGGTACCCCTCTTTTGCCCCTCGGAACAAATGCTTTCGAGCCGCGGACAATCCGTGAAACTCATGTGACAAATTGTAATACAGATTTGCTTGTATGTCAATGTACAAACTTACAAAAAGAAGGGGATTTCAACCAAAATTACCTATTTTGATGGTTACAATTTGATGAAATTCGCTTTCTGTCAAAAGGCCTTACACCGGTTTTCTTCCGGGCTGCCGGGAGCTGCTTTTTCCCCGCCGCCAAGCCGCCGCGGCCGCCTTTTGGCAAAAAAGCACAGGCGGAATTGCCAAAAACCGCAAAAAAAGAGCCGATATTTCGTCTGTTTTGAAAATCGGCTCTCTGTATGCTGCCGGTGATCCCGCCGGTTTTCAGCCGGCGGAAACCGGATTTGTTTTTATGCAGTCTGTTTTTTGCACAACCCGAAGGTTTTTGACCTGTCTGTACACGATTTTTTTAAAAAAGTGTTCGCATATTACGGACATTCTGTTTTTATCGTTTCCAGATAGGCCCCTGGACCCTCTTTATACAAATTGTTGCCCTGGCTGTCGATGACCACCGTGAGGGGCATATCCTCCACTTCCAGCCGGCGGATGGCCTCGCTGCCCAGGTCCTCGTAGCAGACCAGCTGGGCCGTGCGCACCCGGCTGGCCATGAGGGCGCCGGCCCCGCCGATGGCGGCAAAGTAGACGCTGCCGGTCTTTTTCATGGCGTCCACCACCTCGTCGCCCCGGCGGCCTTTGCCGATCATGCCCCGCAGCCCCAGCTCCAGCAGCCGGGGGGCGTAGGCGTCCATGCGATAGCTGGTGGTGGGCCCGCAGGCCCCGATGGCCTGGCCCGGCCGGGCGGGGGTGGGCCCAGCGTAGTAGATCACCGCGTCCTTCACGTCAATGGGCATCTCTTCGCCCCGGTCCAGGCACTCGCAGAGCCGCTTGTGGGCGGCGTCCCGGGCGGTGTAGATGACCCCGGACAGCAGCACCGTATCCCCTGCCCGGAGTCTGGCCGCGTCGGCGGCGGTGAGGGGGGTTTTGAGTTTGTATTCCATTACAGCACCGCCTCCTTGTGTCGGGTGACGTGGCAGCTGATATTCACCGCCACCGGCAGCCCCGCGATATGGGTGGGGTAGGTCTCGATCTGCACACCCAGGGCGGTGGTAGCGCCGCCGAAGCCCTGGGGTCCGATGCCCAGAGCATTGATGCGCGCCAGCAGCTCGTCCTCCATGGCAGCGTAGTAGGGGTCGGCATGGTGGCTGCCCACCGGGCGCAGCAGCGCCTGCTTGGCCAGCAGGGCGGCCTTTTCAAAGGTACCGCCCACACCCACGCCCACCACTACCGGGGGACAGGGGTTGGGTCCGGCCAGCCGCACCGTTTCCACCACAAAATCCTTGACCCCCTGCTCCCCGTCAGAGGGGCGCAGCATACCCAGGCGGCTCATGTTTTCGCTGCCGAAGCCCTTGGGGGCCACAGTGATCTTCAGTTTGTCCCCCGGCACCAGCCGCAGCTGGATGACGGCAGGGGTGTTGTCGCCGGTGTTGCCCCGGCGGATGGGGTCTTTCACCACCGATTTGCGCAGAAAGCCCTCGGTATAACCCTTGGCCACCCCGGCGTGGACGGCGGCTTCAAAGTCGCCGTTGATGTGCACCTCCTGGCCCAGCTCGCAGAACACGCAGGCCATGCCGGTGTCCTGGCAGATGGGCAGGCCGGTGGCTTTGGCGGTGTCCAGGTTATCGCAGAGGGTGGACAAAGTGGTTTTGGCCAGGGGCCAGGGCTCGGTGCAGCAGGCGGTGCGCACCGCCTTCTCCATATCAGGAGAGAGGGCGGCGTTGGCCTCGATGCAGAGCCGGGCCACGGTATCGGTGATCAGCCGGGCGTCGATTTCTCTCACAGCCGGGCCACCCCCGTTTCCCGGGCCGCTTTGGCCACGGCGGCAGCCACGGCGTCGGCCACCCGGGGATCGAAGGCGCCGGGGATGATGTAGTCCTCGCTGCGCTCCTCGTCCGACACCAGGTCGGCGATGGCATGGGCGGCGGCCACCTTCATGGCGGTGTTGATGTCCCGGGCCCGCACCTGCAAAGCGCCCTTGAAGACGCCGGGGAAGGCCAGCACATTGTTGATCTGGTTGGCAAAGTCGCTGCGGCCGGTGCCCACCACCCGCACACCGGCGGCCTTGGCCTCGTCGGGCAGGATCTCGGGGGCGGGGTTGGCCATGGCAAAGACGATGGCGTCCTTGGCCATGGTGGCGGCCATCTCGGGCTTGAGGGCCCCGGCTACCGACACACCGATAAAGACGTCGGCGCCCTTGACGGCGTCGGCCAGATCGCCCCGCATATCCCCCAGATTGGTGATATCGCAGAGCATCTTTTTGTGGTCTTTGATGCCCACGCCCCGGTCTTTGTAGAGGATGCCGTTTTCGTCGCAGGCGATGACGTCTTTGACGCCGGCGGCCAGCAGCATTTTGATGATGGCAGTGCCGGCGGCGCCGGGGCCGTTGACCACCACC
Source organism: Candidatus Anaerofilum excrementigallinarum (assembly GCA_019115305.1). GTDB lineage: Bacteria > Bacillota > Clostridia > Oscillospirales > Ruminococcaceae > Anaerofilum > Anaerofilum excrementigallinarum. The sequence continues at coordinate 817 of DXDW01000124.1, read as the reverse complement.
CGGATGGAGCCGATCTCCTTGTTCACCACCCGCAGAGCGCTGAGCAAGGCAGCGGTGACCACAATGGCGGTGCCGTGCTGGTCGTCGTGGAAGACAGGGATATCCAGTTCCTCTTCCAGACGGCGCTCGATCTCAAAGCAGGCAGGAGAGGCGATGTCCTCCAGGTTGATGCCGCCGAACACCGGGGCCAGCAGCCGCACGGCCTGGATGACTTCTTCGGGATCGTGGGTGTCCAGGCAGATGGGGAAGGCGTCCACACCGCCGAATTCCTTGAACAGAATGGCCTTGCCCTCCATCACCGGCTGGGAGGCGGCGGCGCCGATGTCGCCCAGGCCCAGCACAGCGGTGCCGTTGGACACCACAGCCACCAGGTTGCCCTTGGAGGTATAGGTGTAGGCGGCGGCGGGGTCCTTGGCGATCTCCCGGCAGGGCTCGGCCACGCCGGGGGTATAGGCGGTGGAGAGGTCCTCCCGGGTCTTTACCGGAACCTTGCTGACGACCTCGATCTTTCCCTGGTGCTGCTTGTGCAGTTCCAAAGCCATTTTGTAGTAATCCATCTGCTTTCTCCATCCTTTGCGTAAAGTCAGGGCGGCGGGCCGTCCTGTCGAAAAATTGCGTTCCTTGTATAGTATATCGAAAAAATCCCGCCTTGTACAGGCGCAGGGGCGACAAAAAAGGGCCGTTCCCGAAAGAACGGCCCGGTGCATTTTGGCTTATTCCTCTGCTTTGCGGCGCAGAGTCTTGACCCCGAAGGAAAAATACAGGATATGGAACAGCCACACGCCTCCCAGAATGGCGCAGGGGATGTACAAAGCTT